>DASUGC010000040.1:0-16060 GCA_036274235.1 Vicinamibacterales bacterium | reverse complement strand
GATCCTGTCGCGGCACCACTTCATCCTGCTCGGCCTGCGCGGCCAGGCCAAGACGCGCCTGCTGCGCGCCCTGACGACGCTGCTCGACGAGTTCATCCCGGTCGTGCCGGGCTCGGAGATCCACGACGATCCGCTCGCGCCGCTGTCCGCGGCCGGGAAGGCGCGCGTCGCCGAGGCCGGCGACGACCTGCCGATCGCCTGGCGCCACCGCGACGAGCGCTACGTCGAGAAACTCGCGACGCCGGACGTGACGATCGCCGACATGGTCGGCGACATCGATCCGATCAAGGCGGCGCGCAGCGGCCGCGAGATCGGCGACGAGCTGACGATGCACTACGGCCTGCTGCCGCGCGCCAACCGCGGGATCTTCGCGGTCAACGAGCTGCCCGATCTCGCCGGCCGCATCCAGGTGGGGTTGTTCAACATCCTCCAGGAAGGCGACGTCCAGATCAAAGGCTTCCCGGTCCGTCTTCGTCTCGACGTCGCGCTCGTGTTCTCCGCCAATCCGGAGGACTACACGGCTCGCGGCAAGATCATCACCCCGCTCAAGGATCGGATCGGCTCCGAGATCCGCACCCACTACGCCCGATCGCGGCCGGAAGCGATGGCCATCACGGCGCAGGAGGCCTGGGTGGCCCGCAACGGCGCGGATCCCGTCGCGCCCGCGTTTGTGCGCGAAATCGTCGAGGAGATTGCGTTTCAAGCCCGCGGCGATCAGCGCGTCGATCGGCGGTCCGGCGTCAGCCAGCGCCTGCCCATCGCCGCGCTCGAAAGCGTCGTCTCCAACGCCGAACGCCGCGCGATTGCGAATGACGAGCCGTCAATCGTCCCGCGCGTCAGCGACGTCTATGCGGCGCTGCCATCGATCACCGGCAAGATCGAGCTCGAGTACGAGGGCGAGTTGAAAGGCGCCGAGACGGTGGCCAGGGATCTCATCCGCGCGGCCGTCGCCACCGTCTTCGACGGGCGGCTGGCGAATGCGAACGTCAAGCCGGTCATCGCATGGTTCGAGCAGGGCGGCACCATCGACTTGACGGATACCACCTCGGCGGCCAAGTTGCTCGCGGCGGTTGACGAAGTTGACGGACTGGAGAACGTCATGGGCGCGATCGGCGCGAAACCGTCCGATCCACCAGCCGTCCGCGCGGCCTTTGCCGATTTTGTGCTCGAGGGGCTCTCCGCCCTGAAGAAGATCGGCCGGACCGACCAGGGCCAGTTTTTCGCCACGGCGCCGCAGCAGGCGCGGGCGCGCGATCGGCAATCCGAGGCGAGGTCGCTCGAGGAGCTGATGGAGGAAGAGGAGCAGGGACGAGGAAAGCGAAAGAAGTACTACAACTGATCCGTAGCCGCCGGACTTCAGCCCGGCGCACACACACACATGAAATACCGGTATTCGAAATTTGTTTCGAGCCTCGCCGACGAGATCGACCTCGAGTCGCTCGTCAGCCGGCTATCGGACCTGCTGCTGGCCAGCGGCTTCAACACGCCGTGGGATCCGCAGAGCGATGATGACCGATCGATGCAGGCGCTGTATGACGCGATCCTGGATGCGCTCCTGAATGGCGGCGTGCTCTCAGACGAGATGCTCGATCGGCTGCAGAAGCCGGGCGCCAGCCCCGAGGAGCGTCAGGCGCAGAGCGATCACATCGATGAACTGATCCAACGCATCATGGAGCGGCTGTCCGAGTCGGGCTACATCAGCATGACGGGCAAGCCCGATGCGCAGCGGCTGGACGGGAGCGGGGGCGCGGGCGGCCAGCACGACGAACGATCGCGATTCGAAGTGACGGACAAGGCCCTTGATTTCCTGGGGTACCGCGCGCTGCGTGATTTGCTGGGGTCGATCGGCCGGTCGAGCGCCGGACGGCACGACACGCGCGAGCTCGACACCGGCATCGAAGCCGGCGCGCCGCCGCGTCCGTACGAGTTCGGCGACACGATGAATATCGACGCGGCCGCGACGGTGTTGAATGCGGTCAGGCGAACGGCAGCGTTGACAGGTACGACGGGTACGACAGGTACGACAGGGGCGATCGACATCGACTACCAGGATCTGATGGTCGCGCAGGGTGACTATCAGAGCTCGTGCGCCACCGTGTTGCTGCTCGACTGCAGCCACAGCATGGTGCTGTACGGCGAGGATCGGTTCACGCCGGCCAAACGCGTGGCGATGGCCCTGGCGAACCTGATTCGGCATCAGTACCCGGGCGATTCCCTGAAGGCCGTGCTCTTCCACGACTCCGCGGAGGAAGTGCCCATCGCGTCGCTGGGCCGCGTGAAAGTGGGGCCCTATTACACCAACACCCGCGAGGGCCTGCGGCTGGCACGCCGGCTGCTCGATCGCCAGCGGAAGGATCTCCGGCAGATCATCATGATCACGGACGGCAAGCCGTCGGCCGTCACGCGTCCGGACGGGCGGATCTACCGCAACGCGTTCGGGCTCGACCCCTTCGTGTTGCGGGAAACGTTCGCGGAAGTGGCTGCCTGCCGCCGATCGGGCATCATGATCAACACGTTCATGCTCGCCCGCGACTACGATCTGGTGGCCTTCGTCCGCCGCGTGGCGCGCATCTGCAAGGGCAAGGCGTACTTCACCACCCCGTACACGCTCGGCCAGTACGTCCTGCAGGATTACATGACGAACAAGACCAGGACGGTGCATTGATCGGGAGGCTGGGCGCGACGCTTCCGGACCCGTTGGTAGTTGTCAGTTGTTAGTTGTTAGTTGCCAGTGGCCAGCTACTCCACTTCCGCCGTCACCGTCGCCAGAATCTTCGTTTCGCGGCGCTGCAGCAGCCGGCCGAGCGGCCCGAGCAGCTTCCAATAGGCAAAGACGATCGAGGCCGCCAGCAGGGCTGAGATGACGAGGTTGGTCAGCCCCGCGGGCGGACCGCCCGCGCGCTCCCACAGCCAACCGGCCAGGGGCGCGGCAAACAGCGGGAGCATCAGAATCGGAAACACGAACTGGCTCAGGACGAGCATCAACACCGCGAGCCCCGGCATCTTCGTCGGCTTCATCGTGCCGGGCTGAATCCGAAAGGGCACGAAGATCGACAGCAGATTGCCTCCGATCGAAAGAATCGCGAGCGTCGAAATGATCTGAAACACCGCCGCCAGGTAGACGAGCGGCGAGTTGTGAATCCAGATCGAGACCATCGTGACGATCCCCAGCCCCAGCACGGTCGGCGCCGGCGCGCCCGCGAGATTCTTGCCCAGAAGAATCAGCCTCCGCTGGACCGGCGACAACACGAGCGCGCGGAAACCCTCGCGGTCGAATCCAAACTGGTTTGCCACGAGTTGCACCATCAGAAACATCGAAAAGATGATGATCCCCGTTACGACGAACGGCTTGCCGGCCACGGGGACTTTGGGGCCCGCGCGGTAGGCAATCGAGCCGCCCACAATCAGCAGCACGAGAAACGGCATGCCCCACTGCATCTTGACTTCCGGCGCGCGCAGCATCGACTGGAACGTAGCCGTGGCGATGGCGGCGGATTCTTCCGGAATGCCCGGCGGCCGCCGCTCCACGAGCATCGGCCCCTTCCGCGCGGCAACGGGACGCGGCGATTCGGCTCTGGCGGGGCGGGCAGACGCCTTGCCGCCCGAGTCGCCCTGGTAAAAGCGGACCGTGCTGCGGTACGCGCGCCGCAGCCCCAGCGCGGCGATGCCCAGGCAGCCGGCCGTGCCCAACAGACCCGGCCACACGCGGCCTTCGGCCAGCCCCCGCGCCCCCAACGGCACCCAGAGCGGCGGCACGTACGCCGCGACCTTCATGAACGCGGACAGGCGCTCCAGGTCGGCGGCCTCGCGCTCCTTCTTCTGCTCGGCCGTCTCGTTCCTGCGCTTCTGGCGCGAGTCCTCGTCGAAGTTGCGCGTGAAGTTCAGGTAGAGGTTTGGAACCTGGATCATCACGATGACGGCGAAGCTCAGTCCCATGATGATCGCGCGTCGCTTGCGCGGATTGGTCATCATGGCCGCCAGCCATCCGCGCAGGTAGTACGTCCAGGCGGTGATCATCAGCACCATGGACACGGCGAGCGGAATCAGCAGCAGCATCGAGGGCCCACGCGACACCGTCAGGCCGATCGCGAGCCCGATCATCGCCGGCACGACGATGACGATGCTGAGCGCCAGGTGAGACGCGATGTAATTCACGACAAAAATCGGGCCCAGCGCGACGGGCAGGTGCATCAGCCGCTGCAGATCGATCGTTTCCGATCGTTGCAGCTCGTTCAGCAGGCCGAGGATCCAGAAGAAGAGAAACACGCCCGTCAGCGCGAGCCAGATGAACATGATCACGTCGGACCGCACGGTCCCCAGGCCGAACGCGCCGGCGGCAAACGCGCCCGCGAATCCGCCGAGACCGGCCAGGAGCCCCACGCCGGCAACGAGCCCGGCGATGACCGCGCCGAGGCCGCCGCTCTTGGCCCACTGGTTCCGCGTGAGCCGCCAGCGGAGCCAGAGAATCGTCCTGAGCTGCGGATTCATCTCAGGCCTCGAGCCAGCTCAGCTTCTGCGCTTCCTGCCCGCCCTCACCCACCACGGCCAGGAACTTGTCTTCGAGCGATCCCGTCTGCCGCAACTCCGCCATCGTCCCCTGGTGGACCAGTTTGCCTTTCGCGATGATGCCGACATCGGTGCAGAGCTTCTCCACGATCTCGAGCACATGGGATGTCAGGAACACCGTCGCGCCGCGCGCGACCACCTGTTTCAGGGTGTCGCGCAGCACACGCGAGGACACGGCGTCCACGCCCTCGAAGGGTTCATCGAGGAATAACAGGTCCGGATTGGGAATCAGCGCCGAGGCCAGGGCCAGCTTCTTCTTCATGCCGTGAGAGAACTCGAGCGTCAGCTTCTTGGTCTCGTGCGCCAGATCCATGATGGCGAGCAGTTCCTCCGACCGCGCCTTGATCGTGTCGGGCGGCAGCAGGTACATCCGGCCCACGAACGTGAGCGACTCGCGAGCCGTCAGATTGTCAAACAGCGCGAGATTTTCCGGCACGACACCGATGCGGCGCTTCACGGCGAGCGCGCGTTCTGGATCGCTCGTGTCTTCGCCCAGGATGCGGATGGCGCCGGCCGTCGGCGCCAGCAGCCCCGTCAGCATCTTGATCGTCGTCGATTTGCCCGCGCCGTTGGGCCCGAGGAACCCGTAGAACGTCCCGGCCTCCACGCGAAGCGAGAGTTGATCGACCGCGCGGAACGTCCCGAAATCCCTCGTCAGATTCGTCGTGTCAATGGCGGCGCTCATGGCTGAAGGTCGCGAGCGTACTACGAAACGGTCGCGATCCGTCCAGCACGCCGCGCGATTTCCTCGACCGCGACACGTCCGTGGAAGCGGCCGTTCTCGATGAAAATGCGCCCGCTCTGGGATCCGGCCACCACGGCGCCGATCACGAACAGCCCCGGCACCGTCGTTTCGAACGTCGTCTCGTCATGTACCGGCGCGCCGGTCTCGGCGTCCAGCCTGGCGCCCACCTGCTTCAGAAGCACGGGATCCGATCGATAGCCCGTCATCAACAGCACCCAATCGGCGGGCACGCGGGATCGACCGCCCGGCCCTTCCACCGCGACGTCCGCCGGCGTGATTTCGACGACTCGCGAATTGAACAACGCCCGCACGGAGCCTTCCTTGATGCGATTCTCGATGTCCGGCTTGACCCAGTATTTGATCGACTCGCCCAGCGCCCCGTGCCGGTGAATGAGGGTGACGCTGGCGGCGCCGGCGCGGTGCGACTCCAGCGCCGCTTCGGCGGCGGAGTTCTTGCCGCCGACGATCGCGACGTGCTTGCGGTAATGCGTGTGCGCTTCGCCGTAGTAGTGGGACACGTGCGGCAGGTCTTCGCCGGCCACGCCCATGCGATTGGCCACATCGTACGCGCCGGTTGCGATGATGACGAATCGGGACCGGCGCTCAACCGCGGCCTGCGCGTGCGGCGGCCTCGAGGTCGTCACAAACGAGCCGCCGGTTTCCCGCCTCAGCCCGACAACCGCCTCCCCCAGCGCGATCGAAAGGGCGAACCGATCCGCGACCCGGCGGTAGTACCGGAGCGATTCCTGACGCGTGGGCTTTTCGTGCGGGCTGACGAACGGGAGATCGCCGATCTCCATCAACTCCGGCGTCGTGAAGAACACCATGTTGGTGGGATAGTGCTGAAGCGAGTTGACGAGCGCACCCTTCTCGATCACCACATAGCGGAAGCCGCGCTCCCGCGCGGCAATCGCGGCCGCCAGCCCGGCGGGTCCGGCGCCGATGATCACGACGTCGAACTGGCCGTCTTCAGCGGGGGATGTATTCAACGCGGACATTGCTGACGATGGCGATGGCGCGGCCGGGCTCGTCGTAGGCGCCCCGGCCGCTGGCGCGCCATTCCTCGAGGCGGCTCCCGACAATGCCGACGGTGCCGATCCCGGCCGGAATCGTGACCTTGATGGGTTGAGGCGCGCCCGGCGCATCGGCCTTCGGGGCCGCGGACCGGCCGGAACCGGCGATGCGATCGAACAGGTCCGACGGCGTTCGATAGTCGCGGCTGACCGCCGCGCGGTCGATGGCCTCCCCGGTTTGCCTGATCACCGCGACCACCGCCGTCTGGCGGGTGAAGGACTGGAATGGATCCACCGTTCCGGCCGGGACGGTGAAGCGGTTGTGTAAATCGAACATCAGCGTCGCGGTGCCCGTGTGCGGAGGGATTGCTACAGAGACACTGTCAGCGGCCACTGACGCGACGATGACATCGCAGAAATGGCGCTTGCTGGCGACGCCCAGGCCAAGGTCCTCCGCGCAGGTCATTTGAGTGCTGGTCTTCCTGGCCGGTGGCCTGGTGGCGCGACTCTGCGCCCGGCCGGTGGTCACGGCCGCCGCGATCAGGAACAAACACAGCAGAGGCCGGAAACGCCGCGGCATCGTCCTGCCTACTCGTCGGTCTGCCCGGAGAAGACCGGCAGGGCCGGCCGCGCGGCGCCCGGGCTGCTCCGATGATGAATCAGCTCGAGGAACTCGGCGCGCGTGCGCGGGTCCTGGTGGAAGACGCCTCGCATCGCGCTGGTCACGGTGACCGAGTTCTGCTTTTCGACGCCGCGCATGGCCATGCACAAGTGCGAGGCCTCAATCACGACCGCCACGCCGAGGGGGGCGATCTTGTCTTCCATGGTTTCGGCAATCTGGGCCGTCAGGCGCTCCTGGACCTGCAGGCGCCGTGCGAACGCATCGACAATGCGCGGCACCTTGCTGAGGCCGATCACCCGGCCGTTCGGGATGTACGCCACGTGGCACTTGCCGAAGAACGGCAGCAAATGATGCTCGCACAGACTGTACAGCTCGATGTCCCGCACGATGACCATCTCGTTGTACGGAACGCTGAAGAGCGCGTTATTGATGAGCTCGTCGATGTCCACGTCGTAGCCGCTGGTCAGGAACCGGAGCGACTGCTCCACGCGCCGCGGCGTGTCCAACAGTCCCTCGCGGGCGGGATCCTCGCCGAGGCCGGCGAGCAGCTGCCGAATCAGATCCTGCATTGACTCAATAATAGCGGACCAATGGGATAACGGGGCAATGCCTAGAGCTTTTCCACAATGGCCGCAATGCCCTGCCCGCCGCCGATGCAGGCCGTGGCCAGGCCGTACTTCCGGCCGCGGCGCGTCAACTCGTGCGTCAACGTCAGCAGCAATCGCGTGCCGGTCATGCCGAGCGGATGGCCGAGCGCGATGGCGCCGCCGTTGACGTTGGTCTTTGATCGATCCAGCCCGAGTTCCTTCTCGACCGCCAGATACTGCCCGGCAAAGGCTTCGTTCACTTCGATCAGATCAATCTGATCGAGCGTCAAGCCGGCGCGCTTCAGTGCAAGCCGCGTGGCCGGCGCCGGCCCCATGCCCATGAACGACGGGTCGACGCCGACGGCCGCCCACGTCACGAGTCGCGCCACCGGCGCGAGCTGCCGCTCCCGCACGGCCTTTTCCGAGGCCAGCAGCAGGGCGGCGCCGCCGTCCACGATACCGCTCGCGTTGCCGGCGGTCACCATCCCGTCCTTCGAAAACGCGGCCGGCAGCTTCGCGAGGCCTTCGAGCGTGGTATCGGGCCGCAGATGATCGTCGCGATCGACGACCGTGACGCCCTTGCGCGTCTTGAGCTCGACCGGCACGACCTCGTCTTTGAACTTGCCGTCGGCCCAGGCCTTTGACGCGGCCTGCTGGCTCCGCAGCGCGTATTCGTCCTGCTCGTCGCGCGAGATGATGTACTGGGCGGCGCACTTCTCCGCCGTCTGCGCCATGAACAGCCCGCAGTACGGATCGAGCAGCGCTTCGTACAGGTAATCCTCGAGCTTGCCCTGATTGAGCCGCAGACCGGAACGCAGACCGCGGATCACATGCGGCGCCTGGCTCATGTTTTCGATGCCGCCGGTGAGCACGATGTCCGCTTCGTCGAGCTGGACCAGCTGCGCGCCGCTGACCGCCGCCTGCATGCCGGATCCGCAGAGGCGGTTGACGGTCAGCGCCGGCACCTCCTTCGGCACGCCCGCCTTGAGCGCGACGTGCCGCGCGCCGTAGATCGCGTCACTGCTCGTCTGCAGCACGTTGCCGAAGACCGCGTGATCCACCCATGCCGGCTGCACGCCGGTCTTCTCGAAGGCACCGCGGGACGCAATGGCGCCCAGTTCCAGCGCCGACACGTCCTTGAGCGATCCGGTGTATTCGGTCATCGGCGTCCGGGCGCCGCCAAGAATGAAGACGTCTTTGGAGACCATGGTCCTCCATCCGCAGCCGGCGGGCTTCAACCCGCCGAAAGCACCTTCTGCGCGATCCAATCGCCCGTTTCTCGCGTCCCGAGCTTTCCGCCAATGTCCGCCGTCGTCTGGCCGGCACTGACGGCTGCCTCGACGGCGCGCTCGATCGCGGCGCTTTCGTCCGTCCGGCCGGTGACTTCGAGCATGAGCGCCGCCGACAGAATCGCGCCCATGGGATTGGCGAGGTTCCTGCCCGCCAGCGGCGGCGCCGATCCATGTACCGGCTCGAACAGCGACGTGCGCCCCGGATGAATGTTGCCGGACGCCGCCATCCCGAGCCCGCCCTGCAAGGCCCCGCCGATGTCCGTCACGATGTCGCCGAACAGGTTGTTCGTGACGATGACCTGAAACTGCCCAGGGTCTTTCACCAGGAACATCGCCAGCGCATCGATGTACATGTGCGTGGCCGTGATCCCTGGATACTCCGCGGCGACGGACTTGAAGACGCGCTGCCAGAGCGCGTGCCCCTGCGCCATCGCATTGCTCTTGTCGGCCATGCAAACGCGGGTCAGGCCGTGGGCCGTCGCGAACTCGAAGGCGTGGCGAATGATTCGATTCACGCCCTTGAAGGTATTGATCTCTTCCTGCACCGCGATTTCGTCGTCCGTGCCGGCCTTGAACCTCCCGCCCACCGACACGTAGACGCCCTCGGTGTTCTCGCGGAACACGACGAAATTCACGTCCTTCCGTCCACGATCCTTCAGCGGACAGAGCCGATCATCGAGTAACCGTACCGGCCGGTAGTTAACGTAGAGATCGAGTTCGAATCGCGTGCCCAGCAGGATGTCGCGCGCATGCCGATTGTCAGGCACCCGGGCGTCTCCGAGCGCGCCGAGCAGCACGGCATCGAAATCGTCGCGAAGCATCGCATAGCCGTTCGGCGGGATGGTTACGCCGGTCGCCAGGTAGTGGTCGGCGCTCCAGGGCAACTGGGTGATCGCGATGTCACGGCCCGACGCGCTGGCCACGGCCTGCAGCACTTTCACGGCTTCGGCCGTGACTTCCTTGCCGATGCCGTCTCCCGGGATTACCGCGACACGCACAATCCAAAATCATGCCACAAATCACGCACGCTCGACAGCCATCGCCATACCCATGCCGCCGCTCACACAGAGCGTCGCCAGGCCGCGACGCGCGCCGCGGCGCAGCATCTCCGACACGAGCGTCACGACGATCCGGGCGCCGGTTGCGCCGATGGGATGGCCGAGCGCGATGGCGCCGCCGTTGACGTTGACGCGCGACGGATCGATCGGCAGATCGCGCAGGACTGCCAGCACCTGCGGCGCGAAGGCCTCGTTCAGTTCGACGAGATCGAAGTCGTCGAGCACGAGGCCTGTCTTCGCGAGCAGCTTCCGCACCGC
Organism: Vicinamibacterales bacterium; assembly: GCA_036274235.1. Lineage (GTDB taxonomy): Bacteria > Acidobacteriota > Vicinamibacteria > Vicinamibacterales > SCN-69-37 > DASUGC01. The sequence continues at coordinate 5,919 of DASUGC010000040.1, read as the reverse complement.
GGGAACGGGACCAATGCCCATGATTCGCGGATCGACACCCGCGGTCGCCCAGCCGACGATGCGCGCCAGCGGCCGCAGGCCGCGCGCGCTCGCCACTCGCTCGTCGGCCAGTATCACCGCGGCTCCGCCATCGGTGATGCCGGACGAGGCGCCCGCGGTGATGATGCCAGGAACGCCATCGATGGGCTCGAAAACGAGCGGCAGCTTACGCAAGCCTTCAATGGTGGCGCCGGCGCGGGGATGTTCGTCGATGGCGAGTTCCGTCGGCTTGCCCTTCGCGTCCTGCCCCGGCGCGGGCGTGATCTCCGTCGTGAATCGTCCGGCCGCGATCGCGGTTTCCGCCTTGTGCTGGCTCTCCAGCGCGAAGCGGTCGGATTCATCGCGGGTGATGCCGTACTGTCGCGCGAGGACTTCCGCCGTCTGGCCCATGATGAGATTCGACAACGGGCAGAAAAACCCGTCGCGGTACATCGCATCCACCAGCGCGAAGTTGCCCATCTTGTGGCCCCAGCGCCCGTCTTCGCTGTCGATCAGGTACGGCATGCGGCTCATCGACTCCATGCCGCCGGACACGACCACCTGCGACTGGCCCAGTTGTATGGCCTGCGCGCCGAGCGCAATCGCCTGCAGGCCGGACGCGCACGCCTGGTTGATCGTCTGGGCCGGGACCGTATCCGGCAGGCCTGCGCGCCGCACCACTTGCCGGGCGGGATTCGGACCGGATCCCGCCTGTCGCCCGTGCCCGAAGATCAACTCGTCAACGGCATCGGGCGCCACGCCCGCACGTTGCAGCGCCGCCGAAACCGCGCGCGCGCCGAGCTCAGCCGGATGGGTATTTCTAAGACTGCCGCCGTAGCGGCCGATGGGCGTGCGAGCGACGCCGAGAATGACGACGGAAGAAAGGGGCACGCGACAACTTACAACTAACCGCGAACAACGAACAACTTTCGCTTCTACTTCTTGACCGGCGCATCGTTCAAATGGTGCGCGGCGGCGAGGCCATTCAGCAGATCCAGCAGTTCCGGCGGCACCGCGAACGTGAGGCCGACGGAGTTGCCCGAGCCCGTGATTTGCAGCGAGCTCAGCATGGCGTCCATCTTGGGATTGTCGCCGCTGACGAGCTTGCCGGCCGCGAGCGCGCCGCGAATGACGTCGCGCAACTGCTCGGCGGACTTGCTGTCGCGCGCTTCCGCGCGCAACGCGCCGCTGAGGCCGCCGTTGACGTGGACGCTGGCCGCAAAGAGGCTCACCGCCGGAAGATGATCCACCACTTCCTGCGGCATGCCGGAATGCTGGGCGAGCATGTCCGTCCGGCCCACAAACCAGGCATTGCCCGTTCCTCGGACCTCGTCGATCAGCGACTTGAGCTCGGTGTTCTTCCGGAGGTCCTCGCCGGACTCGCCTGCGTCAATCGCCTTCTTCACGGCGTCGGACTCACCCAGCGCGAGGACGCCGGGCTGGAGGAACGCGACGGCGGGCACCGGATGCGCCTTCACGTCGGCATCCACAATCTGTTCACCGGGCTGGAGCGGCGTGTCCGCCACGGAGGCGGCCGCGACCGGATGCGTGAAGGTCAGCACGCGGACGTTCTTGTACTGTTCGGCAACCGCTCCATGCTGCGTGGCAATTGTCTCGATGTTCACGTCGTTGAAGCGTCCACGGACAATGACCACTGCGCCGCTGAAGGGCGTCGGCCCGCCGAGGTACGCGGCGGCGACCGTGTCGATGTCGTGCTCGATGTCCACACCGAGCTCTGTCTTGAAGTGATTGAGTTCTTCGCCGGTCGGAAGCACCTGGCGGAGCTTCTGGCGGAACTCGGAATTCATGATGGCGCGAACGTCCGCGAACCCGACGGCAGCGGCGCCGGCCGGCAGAAACGCGAGGTCCGCCTCCGAGCCGCGGGAGACGCCCGGGAGGCCGCCGTTGTAATAGGCCACCAGCCCCGTGCCAAGCCCCAGAATCGCCACGAAGGCGGAACCGGCCAGAAAGTAACGCGTACCTCGGGTCATAGGGATCGACCTCTAGGGGATTATACGGATAGAAAGGGCTCTGGAGTTCCACGCCAATCCGGGTCTGAAGACCCCGGGCTCCTCTGCGTCATTGTTCAAGAATGTACTCGCGCCTGGTCACGGTCCGGGCCGCGAACCACAGGCACAGGCCGAGGATGATTGCGAGCCAAATCAGGCTCTCGGTGAGGCTCGGAACCTCGCGGAACAGGCCCTGCAGCAGGCTCATCGGCGTGTTCGACGGCATCGCCTGGGGCACGAGCCCCTGGACGTAATACGCAATCGACAGCCGCTTCAAGTAGCCTGGCAGGAGACCCGCCAGCGGCTCCCAGCCAAGGACGAAAATCAGCCCCGACAGCAGCGGCCGTTTCATGCCCGCGCCGATGAGCGCGAACAAGGCGCCGTAGACCGCGAGGCCGAGGGCCAGCAGCCCCAGGTCCTTGAGCAAGTCGATGAAATTGGCGCCCAGCGACCCGCCGCCCAGGGGCACGATCAGCAGCCAGACGATGATGACCGATGGCAGCACGACGCAGATCGTGCAGGCCAGATACGCGAGGTACTTGCCAATCAGAATGGCCGACCGCGGAATCGGCCTGGAGAACAGATACGTAATGGTCTTGTCCTCCACCTCGTCGGCGATGAGCGACGTGCCGTAGAAAACGCCCAGCACCGGCACGCTGAAGCGCAGGAAGAACATCCACAGCATGACGCCGAAAATCACCGGCCCGGTGACGGCGACGTTGTTCACGCTGATCTGCGAGGCGCCTGCCGCCTGCAGCAGGCGCAGAATGACCGCCATCAGCACGGGCACACCGACCACCAGCGCCATGAACACCGTCCGGCGGGACCAGAGCATCTCGCCGATCGACAGATCGAATACGCGCATCACGGCGTATCCGAAGCTTGGCGCTTGAGTGGGCGGAGCCTGAGTGGACGACGACCGCACGGGTTCAGCCATGCTCAACTCTTGACCAGATACTTGAAGACGGCCTGCAGGTTGTCATCGGGCGACGTCACTTCCTCGACCCCGCCGACCGATCCATTCGCGACCAGGTCGGTCAGATTGCCGTAGAACTCGTCAGGCCTGCCCGTTTCGACGACCAGCGCGCCAGGCTCGAACCGCAGACTGATGACATCGGCGCGGGCGAGGAACTCGCGCGCGAGCCCGCGGGGATCGGCGGCGCGGATATAGACCGTGTGGGGATGCGTATCGATCAGATCGCGGATCTGATGCACGTTTCCCTCGGCCAGGATCCGCCCGTTGTTGATCAAGAGGATGTTCGACGTCATCGTCTCGATCTCGTGCAGGATGTGGCTGGACACCAGCACGCTCTTGCCCTGCCTGGCCCAGTCCCGGATCATGCGCATGGTCTTGCGGCGTCCGATCGGATCCATGCCGGACAATGGCTCGTCGAGAATCAGGACTTCCGGGTCATGGACGAGCGCCTGCGCGAGCTTCACGCGCTGGCGCATGCCCTTGCTGTACGCGCCAATGCGTTTTTGGGCCGCGTCCATCAGGTCCACGGTCGTCAGCGCCCGCTCGGCGGCCTCGCTCGCCTCACGTTCGCTGTAGCCGTTCAAGCGGACGAGCGCGGCGACCCACTCGAGTCCGGTCATCCGTTCGTAGAACGAGTCCTGCTCCGGACAGAAGCCGATGCGGAAGAACAGCTTCGGATTCGCCCAAATCGGCTCGCCGAGCACGGTGATGCTGCCCTTACTCGGCCGAAGCTGGCCGGTGATGAGCTTCATGAACGTGCTTTTGCCGGCGCCGTTCGGCCCGAGGAGGCCGGTGATGCCCGGCGGCACGCTGACGGTGACGTCGTTCAGACCGATGACCTGGCCGTACCACTTGGAGACGTGTTCGGCAGTCATGATGGGCGTGCTCATGCGACGATCTCCACGCCTCGCACACGCCGCTCGAGCACGGACAGCGACACCGCGAGCAGCCCCAACAGCACGAGCACTGACACGATCACCGGCGTCTCATAGCGCGGCGGCTGCCGGAACATGAAATCCGTGACGATCTCCAGATTGGCGCCTGTCGACACCCACGCGACGCGCGTAGATCCCGTCACGAACACCAGCACCAGATAAATGGCTTCCGTAAAGAAGACCGTACCCGCAAACAGAATCGCGACGAACCTGGTGCTCTTGGACAGCGACGACAAGGCCAGCATCGTCGCCGCCGCGATGAGGATCCGGACCACGCACGCGAGCACGACCGCCGGTACGATAAAGGGGTTGGCGCGCATGAAGTCCAGGTTGCCGGCGATCAGGATCTGCATCAGCAGCAGCAACACCGCCGGGACCAGCGTCACGAACGAGAGGAACGTCGCGAGGATCGCGAACTTTCCGCCGATGTACTCCATGCGCAACAGCGGCTTCGACAGGTAGATTTGCAGGGCATTCGCGCGGCGATCATTGGCGATCAGACCCGCGCCCGCGAAAATCGACACGAAAAACACCCAGATGCCCTGCTGCTCGATGAACTGCATGAAGCGATGCGCGTCCACCGGCAGGATCTGATTCATCTGCGGATACATCGTCATCACGTAGATGTGAATGGTGCTCGCGATAAAGGGGATCCACGACACCGCGAGCAGCACCAGGAACCACCGCCGCGACAGGCTCAATCGGATGCCCGTGCGCGCGATCACGCTCCAGGCGCTGCCGAGCGGCCGGCGCCCGCCTTCGTAGTGGCGATAACTCTGATCGTGAATCGGGCTCATGACTCACCCACCGCGCGGGCGAACACGTCTTCGAGGCTCGGGAGGCTGTTGCGCAGGTGCCTGACCTGGACGCCGCACCTGAGCGCTTCTGCGCAGATGCGCCGCTGGTCGTCGCCGCGCGCGCCGGCTGCGCCCGGGATGTACACGCGCATCACATCCTCATCGGTCTCGTGACACTCCATGCCGGCCGCCGTCAACGCCGCGACAAATGGCGCCGTCGGGCCCTTCACACGGACCTCGAACACGCGGCCCGTCGGGCCTTTCAATTGATCAATGGCGCCTGAGGTGGCCACCGCGCCTTTGTCCATGACCACGACGTGATCGCAGGTGTATTCGACGTCCGGCAGCAGATGCGACGACAGGATGAGATCCACGCCCTTGTTGTGCGCCAGGTCGCGGATGAGATCGAGCATCTCGTCCCGCCCTTTGGGATCCATGCCGTTGGTCGGCTCGTCGAGGAACAGCAGGGCGGGATCGTGCACGAGCGCCTGCGCCAGCTTGATGCGCTGCTTCATGCCCGTCGAATACTCTTCGACCTTGCGGTACCGCGCCTCGCCAAGGCCGACGTAGTACAGCACTTCGTGCGCGCGCTGCATCGCGTCCGTCTTGGGCAGACCGGAGAGCTGTCCGCAGTAGGCGACGAACGTCACGGCGTTCATCCCCGGAATGTGACCGTCGTTCTCCGGCATGTAGCCCAGACGCGACCGCACCTCGAGCGGACGTTCGGCGACGTTCAGGCCAAGCACTTCGAGGCGCCCCGCTTGTGGGGGCACGAAGCCCAGCAACGCCTTGAGCATCGTGCTCTTGCCGGCCCCATTCGGGCCAAGAAGACCGACCGCTCCCTTGGGAAAGCGGACGCTGACGTCGCGCAAGGCCTTATTGGTGCCGTAGGCGACGCTGACGTGATCCAGAGTGACAGAAGAATCGGCCATGGGGTCGGCTGGAACGTTATACGGACTCGGTTCCCTGGTGGTTCGTGAGTCTACAACGTTCCGCGCACACCGAGGGCGTCGGCCTGCTCGCGGAGAAATCCAATCACATTGGTGATGTGCTGATCGAGCGGTAAGCCCATTTCGTCGGCGCCTTTACGAAGATCCTCCCGCGGCACGGCGCGGGCAAAGGCCTTGTCCTTCATCCGTTTCATCACCGACGACGCCTCGAGGTCCAGCACACTCTTGGAGGGC
>DASUGC010000039.1:0-12950 GCA_036274235.1 Vicinamibacterales bacterium | reverse complement strand
TCGCTCGCTCGCTTCGCTTTGGCGGCTTCGCCCCCAGACCCCCGGCTCGCTCTCTCGCGCGACGCGCCTCTCCTCAAACGCACTCAGGCACGTCGCACTGCGTTCGCGAGGCTCACTCGCTTCGCTCGCTCGCTTGGCTTTGGCGGCTTCGCCCCCAGACCCCCGGCTCGCTCTCTCGCGCGACGCGCCTCTCCTCAAACGCACTCAGGCGCGCCGCACTCCGTTCGCGAGGCTCACTCGCTTCGCTCGCTCGCTTGCTCCGGCACAAACGTCACGCCCTCGCGCCCGCGCGCGATGGCGGCGGCTCGTTGCGCCTCTTCCTGTAGTGCCTGCTGCACACGGAACGGCGGGTCTGAGCCTCGGGACTTCTTCTTGTACTGCCCGTCCGGGCCCAGCCAGCGGGCCTTGACGTTGTCGCGGAACATCGCGCGCAACGCGCCGATGACACGGGCTTTGTGGGCCGGCTCCTCGATGGGAAACATCAGCTCGATGCGCTTGTCCAGATTGCGCGTCATCCAGTCCGCGCTGGCGACGTACAGTTCCTCGTCGCCGCCGTTCAGGAACAGGTAGGCGCGCGCGTGTTCCAGGAACCGATCGACGATGGAGACCACCTGGATGTTGTCGCTGCGGCCTTTCAGGCCCGGACGCAGCGCGCAGATGCCGCGCACGTTCAGGAGGATCTTGACGCCCGCCTGCGAGGCGGACAGCAGCGCTTCGATCACCTCGTCGTCGATCAGCGAATTCATCTTGGCGACGATTTCCGCCGGCTGGCCCTGTTCCGCGCGCCGCCGCTCGCGATCGATGAGCTTGATGAACCGATCGCGGAGCCCGGTCGGCGCCATGACCAGCTTCTTCAGTCGCGGCGGATCCGAGTAGCCCGTCAACGCGCTGAACACCGCGCTTGCGTCTTCCGCAATCGCGGCCCTGGTGGTCATCAGCGCGAAGTCGGTGTACTGCCGCGCGGTCCGCTCGTTGTAGTTTCCGGTGCCCAGATGCACGTAGCGCCGCAGGCCGCGGGCGCCGCGACGAACGATGAGGCAGACCTTGGCGTGGGTCTTGTAGCCCCGCACGCCGTAAATGACATGCGCGCCCGCTTCCTCCAGCGCGCGGGCCCACTGGATGTTGCGCTCTTCGTCGAAACGCGCCGTGACTTCCACGAGGACGGTGACCTGCTTGTTGCGCTCAGCAGCCGCTTTGAGGCTCGCCACAATCGGTGAGCCGACGCTGGCGCGGTAGAGCGTCTGCTTGATCGCGAGCACGTCCGGATCGGCGGCGGCCTGAGCCAGCAGCGCGAGCACCGGATCGTAGGAGTCGTAGGGCTGGAACAGCAGCACGTCCCGTTCGTCGAGGATGCTGAACATGTCCCGCGTGTCACCCGCCAGCGCGTCGGCGGGCTGCAGGGGCGGATCCCGGTGATCTTCCAGATCCGGCACATCCAGAAGCTGCGACAGCACCCGCAGGTCCAGGGGGCCCGGCTGGGCGTACACCGCATCCGGCTCGATCTCGAGCTGCCTCTGCAGCGTCTCCACAAAGGCCGCTGACGCGCGTTCGTCAATTTCCATCCGGATGACGTCGCTGCGACGGCGGCGGCGCAATTCCCGCTCTACCAGTTCGAGGTGCGTCCGGCCGCCCTCGTCGTCCAGCTCCAGCTCGGCGTCGCGCGCGAGCCTGATCACGGTGCTTTCCAGGATCTCCTGGCCGGGAAACAGCTGCGCCAGGTGCGCCTGGATGATGTCCTCCAGCAGCACGAACGTCGTGCCCTGCTTCTCGGGAAACGACATCAGGCGAGTCAGCCTCACCGGCACCTGCACGACGGCCAGGCGCGGTTCGGTCTCGTCGGCCGCCGGCTTCAGGAGCAGCGCGATATTCAGGCTCAACGACGACAGCAGGGGGAACGGCCGCGCGCGATCGATCGCCAGGGGCGTGAGCACCGGCAGCAGTTCGTTCCGGAAGTACATCCCGAGCGAGGCGCGGCGCGATTCGTCGAGGTCGGGCCATCGGACGATGCAGAGACCGATCTTCGCGAGCGCGGGCAGCAGCGTCTCACCCACCAGCCCCGTCAGTGTCTTCACGAACGCGCGGGCGCGCTCGGTGACGGACTGCAGCTGATCGGTCGGCGTCAGTCCGGAGAGATCCGTGGCCGTCTCCTCGTCGTCCACCGCTCGCCTCAGGCCGGCGACGCGAACCATGAAGAACTCGTCCAGGTTCGAGGCGGCGATTGCCGCGAACTTCACGCGTTCGAGGAGCGGAACGGTCTTGTCCGCGGCCTCCTCCAGCACCCGCTCGTTGAAGGCGAGCCACGAGAGCTCCCGGTTGATGAACACGGACGGATCGTGCGCGTGCGGCTTCGCGGCTTTCTTCATCGCGGAATTCCCGCCGATCTGACCGCCAGCTCACGGCCGAACACTTCCCGGAACATGTCCGCGCGCGCGGCGGCGGCCATCAGCTCCATCGTCAGATCGCCGATCCCCTCGATTTCGAGCGACCAGTTCCGATCCTGCCTGATGAGCGTCGCCTGGCGCACTTTCTGGAGATGCTCGGCGTCCAGCGCGTTGGCCACGCGGAGGATGGCGGCGAGCTTCTGCACGCGCAGCCGGTCACGCGGATCGAGCTGCATGAACTCCAGGTGCGATCGTTGCGGCATGCCGCGCCGATGATACCGGGCGATGTTTCCCACGAGCGCCGTCTGCTCATCGGTCAATCCGAAGATTTGCGACGAAGCCAGCAGGTACTGCGAATGCTTATGGTGCCGCCGGAGGCTGACGTACACGCCGATGTCATGGAGCAAGGCGGCCACCTGCAGCAGCAGCCGATCGCTGTCCAGCAGGCCGTGCTCGTCACGCAGTTGATCGAACAACTGCAGCGCCAACTTGAGCACGTGGCGGCCGTGCGCCCGGTCGAACCGGTACTTCACGCCCACCGATTCGGCGCTCGCCAGGACCTGGTCCTCGAAGTCTTCCGCTTCCGCCTTCGCCTTGCCGGCGGTCGCCCGGAATTCCAGCAGGATGCCGGCGCGCAAGGTGACATCGGCGACCACCATTTTTCGCGCGACGGTCTCCGTGAGGAACGCGCGGTAGACCAGGAGGGCCGGCAGCAGCGTTTCCGTTTCGATCACGGGCAGCCTGAACTTCTCGACGAGCGCCTCGTCGTCCAGCCCCTCGACCTGATCGCAGAAGGCCAGGAACGCATCGCGCGTGACCTCGCGCGTATCAGCGTTGATTTCCTTGTCGCCAAGCTGCGCCGCCGCAAAACGGATGTCTCCGCCAATCGCAATGACCTGCGTGACGCGCTTGAGCGGAATGTCCACGCGAATTTCGGTGATGACATTGGCGATCAGGCGCTTGAGCAGCACGGTCTGCACGGCCTGGCTGTGCCGGCGCAGATCGAGCTGCTGCCGCATGCGGATCGAACCGAGCCCGTAGACGCCCGATCGCTGCGGCTTGCCGCGGCGCAGAATCATCACGCTGGTGCTGCCGCCGCCCACCTCGACCAGCAGCGCGCGCTCGCTCTTGAACGCGCCGTGCTTGCCAAGCGCGTGCCGCACCGCCAGGTACATCAGGCGGCTCTCTTCGGCCTCGTTGATGATCTCGAAGACGATGCGGGTGCGGCTGCGGATGCGGTCGAGAACGGTTTCCGCGTTGCGCGCCTCGCGCATCGCACTGGTGGCGACGGCGCGCACGTACTCCACGCCGTACTCATCCATGATGTTGCGAAAGCCTTCGAGCGCGGTGATGACCGCATCGACGGTCTGCGGCCGGATAGCACCCGTGGAAAACACGTCCCGGCCCAGCAGGACGCCGCGGGAGGCTTCCTGCAGCACCTTGGTGGGTTTGTCCGCCGATACCTCCGCCACAACCAGGCGGATCGCGCTCGCGCCCATGTCGAGCACGGCGACCAGCATCGGAGGCGCTTTCGGGGCCTCGGCCATCAAATCAGCATATGCCATCCACGGAACGAGGCCTGAACTGCTTAAATTTCAATGAGTTACGCAGACACAAGACCGATCGGGAAGATCGGATTATCATGACGCCGTAAACCCGTACCCGGCTCACTATTCAATCCGTCGTAAGCCCCGGAGGCCTCAATGCGCGCATCTCTCGTCCCTGGTCTCGTGTCGGTCGCGGTCCTCGGCCTGTCCGCCGGCGCCCAGTCCGGCCGCCATCTGAATCCCATGGTCGATTTGATCGCGGCAAAAAAGCCGATCTTCGGGCTTGGACTGCCGTCCGCGCCTCGTGGTGGCGGAGCCGGTAATCGCGGGGGCGGCGGAACCGCGTACAACCCCGCCACGACGCCCACGCCGACCCCAACGCCCGGACCGGCACCCCGGACGCCGCTCGATCTGGCGAAAGATGCCATTGCGCATCCGGAGGCCGACTACTTTTTCAGCGGCGGCATGGAACGCGGCGTCGACAACGCCCTCACGGCGTTCACCTCGATGATGGACGCCATCGTCGAAGCCGGCGGCATCGCGAGCAAGCCGTATCCGCACCTGCTCGTGCCGGTCAACGTCAAGACACCGAATATCTCCCGGCCGGATCAGCCGGCCGACCCGGCGAAGTACATCGCCAACATCAGCAAGCAGCTCAACGCGGGCGTGACGACGATTTCTTTTGTGGAGGTGGACACCGCCGAAGAACTGCGCCAGGGGATTGCGGCCATGCGTTTCGCGTCGAAGGGCGGCACGCGCCCGGACGACATCGGCAACGCCGCGAAGTACTGGGGTTTGAGCGATGCCGAATACCGGCGCAAGGCGGACGTGTGGCCGCTCAATCCTGAGGGCGAGCTGGTGGTCTGGGCCATCGTCGAATCGAAGGAAGGCCTGGCGAACGTCCGAGAGATCGCGCAAGTCAAAGGTCTCGGCGTCCTTGTGCCGGGCGCGGGCACGCTTGGCGGAGTCTTCTCGACGACGAACGCCGAGGGCCGGCGCGTGCGGGACGATGCGGCGTGGGAGGCGGCGATCCAACAGGTATTGTCTGCCTGCAAGGAGTTCAAGCTGCCCTGCGGGTACCCCGTTTCAGAGGGCGACATCGAAACGCGGATGCAACAGGGGTTCAACGTGGCCATTCTTCAGTCATTCGGCGACCCGGCATTCCGGGCCGTGGCAAAAGGACGCGCGTTCGCGGGCCGCGATAAATAAGACAATAGCTGAATGAACGCGGTTGTCACGGGCGGGTCGCGCGGCATCGGATTCGCGATCGCGCGCGCGCTCGTCCTGGCGGGCGGGCGGGTGCTCATCACCGGTCGGCATCAGGGCCACATCGACCGCGCGGCGGCCGAATTGGCGGGCCATGCGTCCGCGCGCGATCATGTGATTGGCGCCGTCGCCGATGCTCGTGATCGTCAGGCGATCGACGCCGCCATGGCGCGCGCCGCCCAGACATTTGGATCGATCGACACGCTGGTGAACAACGCCGGCGTCGGCATTTTCCGTCCAGTTGACGAGCTCACGGACGCCGACTGGCATCAGGTCATCGACACGAACCTGACCGGTGTCTTCTACGCGACGCGCGCCGCGATTCCGTTCATGAAACGCGCCGGCGGCGGCTGGATCATCAACATCGCCAGCCTGGCGGGCCGCAACTATTTCGCCAGCGCATCCGCGTACTGCGCCTCCAAGGCGGGGCTGGTCGCGTTCACCGAAGCGGTGATGCTGGAGGTCCGCGAGCACAACATCCGCGTCAGTTGCATCATGCCGGGATCGGTTGGCACGGAATTCAACGGCCGGCCACCCCGCGCGGATGAAGGATGGAAACTGGCGCCGGATGACATCGCGGAGGTCGTGATGGATCTGCTGCGCCATCCGGCGCGGAGCCTGCCGAGCAAGATCGAGATCAGGCCGGCCAGAACGAGGTGAGCTCGCCGATGAACGACGCGAAGACGAACACGGCCGGCCCGCTCGACCTCAGCGCCCATCCGATTTTCAAGAAGCTCTCACCGGAAACCGTCCGCGAAATCGCCGCGACCACGTCCACCGTGCGCGTCCAGGCCGGCGACACGATCTTCCTGGAGCGCGAGCCCGGCGACGCGATGTATCTGATCGAATCCGGCACGATCCGCATCTGGGTCCATGACGAAGACAAGCGTGCCGTGACGTTGTCGGAGCTCACGCGCGGCGGATTCTTTGGAGAAATGGCCGTCCTGACCGGCGGCAGCCGCTCGGCGAATGCCACGGCCCAGACCGACGCGACGCTCGTCTGTCTCCGTCGCGATCGTTTCGAGGCCGTGCTCATGCAGCATCCGCAGGCGGCGCTCGAGGTGATTCGCAGCATCGCGGACCGGCTGCGCCAGACGAATCTCCTCGTTTCGAAGCGGGTGACGCGCAACGCCAACGTCATCCACGACGAAGGCCTGAGCCGGCTGGATCGGGTGGCGCTCGCGATCACGAACAAAGTCGGATCGGTCGGGTTCTTTCTGATCATCGCGACCTGGACGGTCCTCTGGACCAGCTACAACATCCTGGCGTCCACCGTGCCCGCGCTGCACTGGCACGCGTTCGACCCGTTTCCGGCCTTCGTCGCGTACCTGCTGATGAGCAATGTGATCCAGATTCTCCTGATGCCGCTCATCATGGTTGGACAGAACCTGCAGAGCCGGCACTCGGAAGTCCGCGCCGAGCTGGATTTTGAAACCAACCAGAAGGCCGAACGTGAGGTGACCGCCACGCTCCTGCATCTGGAGCGGAATACCGCGCTGCTGCTCAAGCTGATGCAGCACCTGGACGTTCGCGTGAGCGACGAGGAAATGCGGGCGATTGCGGCCGAGCGGACGTTGGCGCGGCAACTGAGCGCCATCGTGCTTCCGGGCGAGAACGGCCCGCGAAAGGCCACGGCTGCCGAGTGATGCGACGGTCGTGGTGGTCCGCGCCAGCCTATGCCGGCATGTTCCTGCTGGTGCTCCTGCTCTGGCTCCCCTTCAGCTTCAAAACGACCGGCCTCATCGAGGAATGGAGCATCGTCGGCGTCATCGAAGAGCACTCGCCGGCGTTCTTCATCACGCCGCATTCGCCGCTCGCGATGGCCCGGCTGCGGCCATTGCTGGCGTTCGTGCATTCGGTGGCCCATGCGCTCGATCCCGACTCCTTTCTGTTCTTCAACGTGTTTCAACTGCTGTTCATGTTCGGGAAGATGGTGGCGGTCTCATGGCTGGTCCAGCAGTTTCTGCCGCGGCAGCGATTGCTGGGGTTCGTGGCCGGCGCCCTCTTCGTCCTCTATCCCGCCGACGGGGCGCTCTTCTCATTCAGAGCGATCCAGATCCATGCGGCCGTCTGCTCGTACCTCTTCGCGGCCTGCCTGCTGATCAGGTTCGTCCGGCATCCGGCGCGTGCCGGCTGGCTCCATGCGGCCGGCGCAGCCGTGCTGCTGATGTTCAGCCTGATGACGTACCAGATCGCGCTGCCCCTGGCCGTTCTCACGCCCCTGGCGCTGCTCGCATTCGGGCGTCTCTCCGATCGGCGGTTCTGGATTGCCAGCGGGGCCTGGTATGCGGCGATCGCCGTGCCGGCGGTGTACGCCCTGTGGGCCTTGCAACAGGACGTCGGCGCGGCGTACGAGGTGGGGCTCATGGAGGTCGCGCCGGCCGCCGGTCGATCGCCGCTGGCAGATATCACGGGCGCAATCGGGCTGGCGTACGAACGGCAGGTGATCGGATGGGAGCACGCGTGGCGCATGCTTGGCCGTTACCCGCAGTTGCGAGCGGCCGCCATCGCCGGACTCGCGGTCTTCGCCGCGACGGGCGCGTGGATAGCCCGTCAGCAGGCCCGCGAGACGGCCCGCGTCCTAATCTCCAGGCGCCGGTATGTGACCGTCGCCTGCGTCGCGGCGGCCGTCATTGTTCTCGGCATGGCGGCGTTCCTGGCGCTCCCGACGCACCGCCGCCAGGATTTCCGGATTTATTTCCTGTCGATGGGAGGCTCCGCGGTCGCGCTCGCGCTCGTGCTGTTCTGGATCAGCCGAGCCGCGCGGCGGTTTCGTGACGTCGCCTTTCTCACCCTCGCCGTCCCGTTCATCGGCCTGGGCTACACATTCGCGCTCCAGAACCATCAGTACTTCGTCAATTACTCGCTCATTCAACAGCAGGTGCTGCAGGACACCCTGGCGCAGGCGCCCCGGCTCGCCCCACGGTCCTTTGTCGTCTTCCTCGACACAACGGGCGTGATCGACGACGAGTACGTCTTCTATTACGGCATTTACCTGGGCACGAGCATCAAGTACCTCTACGGCGATCCCTCACTCGACGCGGGCTACTGTTCGCTGCGGTCTCAGGGCAATACCGCGACGACGTGCACGTTCGACGCTTCGTCGTTGCGTCTCAGCCGTGCCGGCACGGACGCGCCGTCCACGGACGTCGTGCCGTACGACCGCATCGTGTTTCTCACAAATGATGTGGACGATCATTTCAGGCTGGTCACGCCGGGCGAGCTCTCTGCGACGCACGAAACGCACGGCTACGATCCCGGGGCCCGCATTGCCGGCACCGCCCCGCCGCCGCGCGCGGCCACCATGTTTTCGTGCGTCCCTGCGCTGTCCTGCTACCGGGAACCTGCGGCGCCCGGGACGTCGTACGATCTGCCGGACACAGGACCGATTGGACGCGGCTGGCGCGCGGCTGAACCGGATGGCGTGGGAGGCACGTTCCGGTGGTCTCTGACGTCCACGGCCGTCGTCAATGTGAATCTGGCGCCGGAGGCTGACCTGGCGCTGGAATTCCACATTGTGCAGTGGCTCGCCCCGGACGTGATCGACAGCCTGCAAGTCACGCTGAATGGCGCGGAGATTCCGCTGACCGCTGAGCGCGCGCCGGTCGGCCGGGTGTATCGCGCGATTCTTCCTCGAGAGGTGCTGCGCCGATCGGTCGCCCGCAGCCAACTGATCTTCCGGGTCAATCGACTGCCCGCCGTGCCAACGGCGCCCGATGTCCACCTCGGCATTGCGCTCGGGTCGCTCCGCATTCGACCGCGATGACGTGCCGTCTAGGAACGGGGACGGCGGCTGGCGTGTGGTTCGCGATCGATCTCCGCCTTCACGGCCGCGATGAAATCCTGCCGCGCCTGGCCCTGCGCGCGTCCCGTGGGCGTTTCCGCGGCACTGTCGATCACGATAACCAGCCGCCGTTGCGGATCGATGTGCAGCGTCTGGCCGTAAATCCCGCGCCCCTCGAACGTGCCGTCGTCGCGCGGCCACCACTGATAGCCGTAGCCGGCGCCAGGCGAGATCGCCGCGATCTGGTTGCGCGTGGCCTCACGCAGCCACGTGTCCGGCACGATGGCCGCGTCACCGATGCGGGCGCCGCCCAGGATGAAGTCGCCGAAGCGGCCGAGATCCCGAAGCGTCATGGCCAGGCAACAGCCGCCCTGCTCGTGCCCGATGTCATCGACCATCCATTCCGCGTCGCGTTCCATGCCGTACGGGCCCCAGATCTTTTCGGAGAGATAGTCGGCGAGCGGCTTGTGGGTGGCTTCCATGACGAGCACGCCCACCAGATTGGTCTCCGACGTCTTGTAGACCCACCTGGTCCCGGGCGGCGACTCGCGAGGCAGCTTGCGCACGTAGCTCACAGTCATGTCCACGCCGGGATCGGGCGGCTCGGCATACATGCGGGCCACGTCCGAGTTCATGTCCGTGTAGTCTTCGTTCCACCGCACCCCGGACGTCATTGTCAGCAACTGCTTCACGCTGACGCCGTCATATGCGCTGCCGGCGAGCGCGGTGATGTAACGCGTCACCGGGTCGTCCAGGCTCTTGATGAAGCCATCTTTGATGGCGGCGCCGACGAGCGTCGATGTGATCGATTTGGCGACCGAGAACGAATGCCATCGAACCTGCGGGCCGCCCGTCAGCGCGTACCGCTCGAGCCGCACCGATCCGTCCTGCAGCACGAGCACGCCGGCGATCTTCTGGCCGGTGACGAACGATTCAAACCAGGCCGAGCGAGCGCCATCCCGCGTGAATGCGGCGAGCGGCTTCCCTTCTGGAAGCGGCCGCGCCTTCGGGGCCGCGCGAACCGTACGGGTGCGAAAGAGCGTTTCCATGCCGGCAAAGCCGGCCTCGCGCTCGGCCTGCGTCCACGTGAGCACGACGGCGGCCTTGGAGGCGGGTTGACGCGCATCTGTTGCCGCCTGCTGCGCCTGGCGGCCGTGAATGGTCAGCCCGAATGCACAAAT
The DNA here is from genome assembly GCA_036274235.1 of Vicinamibacterales bacterium. Classification (GTDB taxonomy): domain Bacteria; phylum Acidobacteriota; class Vicinamibacteria; order Vicinamibacterales; family SCN-69-37; genus DASUGC01. Next base: position 2,791 of record DASUGC010000039.1, on the reverse strand, counting down.
TGCGCACAGACTTGCGAAGAACCCGATGGGGCCCGAGGTCATCCGATTGATGAGGCCCGGGGTCTTCAGACGCCGGGGACGATGAGTCATATCCGCTCTCCGCCCCTGCTCCGCTGTTCCGCTTCCGCTTCAAAGATCCGCACGGCCTTCTGATAGAGCGCGTCGGCCTCTGACCGCGTGCCGGCGACGGCCGTCAGCCCAAACGATCCAAGCTCGGCGACGCCGTTGATCATGTGCAGCACGATTCCCGTTTGCCGCGATTGATCGAAGTGGAGCCCATGCCGGGCGACGATGTCGAACAGATCCTCGTGGGTGAAGACGCGGAAATACGGCGAATCCACGTGATCGCTCGCGACAAAGCACTTGGGCTCGCCGCGCGGCGTGCGGAACACGCCGGCGTCCGCGTCGTACGCGCCGTCGGTCAGGAACTGCAGCGTGAGGAACGGATGCGTGGTGCCGCCCTTGCGCAGGTTGATTTCGATGGCGTACGCCTCCCACTCTCCGCGTTCGTTCCGGACGGCGACAAAGTCCAGCGCAAACCGTCCAAGCACGCCTTCGCGCTTCAGGCGATGGCCGACCTTCAGCGCCTCCCGCATGATCGCGGCCGCATAGTCCTCGCTCGCCGGGAACTTGCAGCCCAGGTACGCCTGGCCGCTCGGGCCGCCGAGCATCTGGTCGTGCGTGGACAGCGCCTCCACGTCGCCAAGCGGCGTGACGCGAAGCTGGGCGCTCGGGCTCCGGAACTCCCGCCCTTCGATCCTTTCTTCGACGATGCCGCCGTACTCTCCAATCGTCTTCGCAAAACGATCCAGCGTCATCGCCGGAGACTCAAAACGCATCTGCCGGACGCAGGCGAGCACGGCTTCCCGCTCCCCCGCGGCGCCAGGCGCGGGCAAGCCGCTCAGGTTGACGTTGGCGTTGCCGTCGCCAGACACGCCTTCGTTGAGCTTGGTCACCAGACGCGCGATGGACGGCTTCCTCCGGCGCAGCTCGCAGATCGCTTCGGCGAGCGAATCAAGCGACCTGACGTCCTCGACTCCCAGGGGGTGCGGGACGCCCTCCTCGGCAAAGACCTTGCGCGCGCCGCTCTTGGTGCCCAGGTGAAAACAGCGCGGATCGGCGCCGTACATCGGAATGCCCAGCCGCACCGCCAGCTCCCGTTCGCGATCGGTCGTGTTGTACGGCACGAGGTGCGCTCGATCGGGGTCGAGAATGAGCGAACGGATGTGCTCGATCAGGCGTGGGCGCGCGAGCAGCTTTTCAGTCAGCGTCGCGGCGGAGCCGTCCAGCGGGCTGACCAGGAACAGGCGCTTCTTTGCGTGACCCGCGAAGACGCCGGGCAGCAGATCGAGGTAGTAGTCGACGACCTCCGGATAGATCGCCTGCGATGTCACATAGATGAGCCGGGCGCGTGGCTGCCTGAGCAGCAGCAACAGGAACAGGAATCGCTCCTCCAGCGACTGCATCCGCACGCCGTGCACGCCGGCGTCGAGACTGATCGACGGCACGACGACAATCGTCTGTTCGTCGGAGGTGATGCGGCGCATCGACGCCCACAACGGGGTGAGCTTGCGCTGCAACCGATCGAACCGCGTCGTGATGTCGGCTTCGGACAGGACTTCCACGGCCTGCGCTACAGCGGATCGCGATCGACGCCGGTCATCGTAATCGTCACCGGCAGGATCGAGCCATCCGATCCAAATCGGAGTTCGTCGATACACACCACGCGATGATTGCGATCCGTCTCACCAAGCGGCCGGCGGTGATACACGATGTACCACTTGCCGGATCGCGGCGACAGCAGGACCGAATGGTGGCCCGCGCCTGTGGCGACGGCGGGATCCTGCTGCAGAATCCTGCCGGCGCGCTGGAAGGGTCCAGACGGCGACGACCCGATCGCATAGGCCACGGCATAATTCGGCCCCGTCCACCCGCCTTCGGACCACATGAAATAGTACCGGCCGTCTTTCTTGAACATCCACGATCCTTCGACGTAGCCCTCGGGCGTGATCTCCTTGAACGTGGCCCCATCGGCCCACGGCACGAACCCGGTCAGCTCCGCATTGAGTCTGGCGATGTTGCAGTGCTTCCAGCCGCCATAGATCAGATAGCGGGCGCCGTCGTCATCGGCGAAGACAAAGGGATCGATCGGCTGAGCGCCGTTATGAAACGCGCCGACAAGAGGCTTGCCGAGCGCATCGACGAAGGGACCGGCCGGACGATCGGCTCGAGCCAGCCCGATTCCGCCGGCCTGCTGATCGTTCTGGATGTCGTTGGCGCCGAAGAAGAGGTAGTACGCGCCGTTCGCGTGAATGATCGACGGCGCCCAGACGGCACGGCGCGCCCAGGGAATCGCCGGCATGTCCAGCACGCGAGGGTGCTTCTTCCAGGTCACCAAATCGGTGGAGGAGAACGCGTCGAGAAACGTCTGCTGATCGTACGGCGCGGAGTACGTGGGAAAGATCCAGTATTGATTCTCGAAAATCCTGGCTTCCGGATCCGCGTACCAGCCGTCGAGTACGGGATTCGCCGCCGCCACCGGCGCGGCGAGCGGCCGCGCGCGCGCCCAGACGAGGGCGGCGCCGGCGGCAAAGCCATGCTGGATGAGACGGCGGCGTGTGAGGTTCACTGCTTTTTCAGGTTGGGCATCATGCTGCCGGGCGGCATCTGCAGCACGGTGCCGTCATCGGAGAGCGTCAACTCCATCGGCGTGCCCTGCTTGCAGTCGAGCGTGATCTTCTTGTCCTGGGTCGTGTCCGTGCAATCCATCTTGTCGTTCATGAACGACATC
>DASUGC010000038.1:0-4892 GCA_036274235.1 Vicinamibacterales bacterium | reverse complement strand
GGTATTCCTTGAACGGCAACTGGCATTCGTGCTTCCTCAGAAAGTTGAGAAACCGCTTGTAGTCGCCCGCTTCCATATTGAAGAGCCGCAGGACGATCTTGTAGTTCCCCCGCGCTTCCTCCAGCCCCTTGTGCACCAGATCCCGGACGTTGGACCGCGTAATCTCCCGATTCATGTAAAGCGGGTACACCACGTTCCAGAATGAGCCCCGCTCCTCAACCAGCTTCTTGAAAAGTTCATCCGCCACGGTCCGTCGGCGTTCGCGGCCCTGCCGGCCGCCGCCGCTCACGGGTGTCCGGATTTCGAGAGGCAGGTCCTCCAGGAGAACAACCTCCCGGCGTCCGGTGACGACCAGGCGCTCGACGACGTTCTCGACCTGCCTGACATTGCCAGGCCAGGCGTAGTCGCAAAGCGCGTCCATTGCCACTTTTGAGATGGCGCGTACAGGACTGTGGCTATTCACGCCACTTGCAGAGCCATTCCCCGTGGCCAGACCGCTCGTGGCAGGGTATGTATTGCGAAATTCGTTCCCGTTACTGGTACGCCCTGTCTCATCCCCATGGCGGTGCCCATTGCCAAGGGGCGCATTGCCGCCCAGGATCCGCGCCTCCTCAGCCAGCTCCTCCATCCCCGGCACCCGCGCGTCGTGACCGTGGGCCGCCTGATCCCCTGACCGGGCCGGCCACGCCGGCTCCGTGCTGCGAGAACCCGTAAAGCGGGCCAGGAAATACTCGACCAGCAGGGGAATGTCCTCACGCCGCTCGCGCAGCGGCGGGACTTCGATGTGAATCACATTGATGCGGTAGAAGAGATCCTCACGGAACTGGCCCTGCTGGATGAGCTCCCGCAGATTGCGGTTTGTGGCCGCCATGACCCGCACATCCGTGGCTCGCACGGTCCGCTCGGCGCCGACTTTCTGGATTTCGCCGGTCTCCAGATAACGCAGCAGCAAACCCTGCATCCGGAGAGTCATTTCTCCGATTTCATCCAGGAAGATGGTGCCGTGATCGGCCATTTCGAGCTTGCCCGGCTTGTCACGATAGGCGCCCGTGAAGCTGCCCTTCACGTGCCCGAACAGCTCGGATTCGAGAAGGGTTTCCGGGATGCCCGCGCAATTGACGGGCACGAAGACCTTGGCCCGCGTGCTGGCGTCGTTAATCGCCCGCGCGACCACTTCCTTGCCCGAACCGCTCTCACCCGTGATCAAAACTTTGGCGTCGGAACACGACACTCTCTCGACTTCGGCTTTCAAGTCTGTAATTGCCTGGCTCGAGCCAATCAACTGAACCGGTCCGATGTTTCTCATACCTCTCCCACCGAGAGAAAAGTCCGGCTGGCGATACTGCAAAGTCATGCCCACGGGAGACCTGCCCGGAGCCAATGCAGCTATAGCCAGTGGGTACAGTGAATTAAGTCCCCTTCCAGTCAAAGGGGATCGGGAGTCATTGCGCGGCAGGAGTGCCAGCGGATAACAAAAAGAACGAAGATTGTCTACTTATTGGGTGACTAATTGACTCCGTCAGGGAGCCGAAAGACTACCACTAAGGTGGTGCTTCTTCGCCTTAAGGTGCCTGTAACTCAAAGGCCTACAGAGGTTTGTGGGCTTGGCCGATTACAAGTCTGTGCGTTGACGAAAGTCTCGCGGAGACGATAGTATCCGTCGCTTGCGAAGTCTGTCTAATACAAGACATTCAGAGTGGCGGCATCAGGCCGGCGGGCAAGTACTGAAGAAGCCGGCTGGAATGATCCACGATTGGAGCCCGCGTTGGCAGTGATCACGACAAAGCAGCCCGAGGTCAGGCTCATCGGCAAGAGCCCGGCGATTCAGGCGCTGGAGGCGGAGATCGAATCGGCCTCGAAGTCCGACGCCAAGGTGCTCATCACTGGAGAGACCGGCGTCGGCAAGGAAGTGGTGTCACGCCTGATTCACCATCGCAGCTCGCGCGCCTCGGCGGGACTGGTCACGCTGAACTGCGCGGGACTGCCTGACTCGCTGCTCGAATCCGAGCTCTTCGGCCACGTGAGGGGCTCGTTCACCGGCGCGTATCGCGACAAGCCCGGCCTGCTGGAAATGGCCCCCAACGGCACGGTCTTCCTCGATGAAGTCGGCGAGATGAGCACGCGCATGCAGGTTGTGCTGTTGCGCTTTCTCGAGTCTGGCGAGATCCAGCGCGTGGGCGCCGATCGGTCCCACACGCGCGTGAACGTCCGGCTGATTACCGCGACGAACCGGGACCTGCAGGCGCAGATCAACAAGGGAGACTTCCGGGAAGACCTGTACTTCCGCCTGAACGTCATCCGGTTCAGCATTCCGCCGCTCCGGGAGCGCATCGAGGACGTGCCGCTGCTCGTCAGCCACTATGTCCACAGCTTCAGCCAGGCGCACAAAGTCCAGGCGACGGAAATCAGCGGCGAAGCGATGGATGCGCTGATGGCGTACCGCTGGCCGGGCAACATCCGCGAACTGAAGAACGTGGTCGAGCGCATCGTCCTGCGCGCCTCGGGACGCATCATCAAGGTGGCGGATCTGCCGCCCGAAGTGGTCAGCGCGCGGCCGGCGAGCGCCGGACCCACCGTGGTGGAGACCCTGGATCCGCTGGGTCCACAAACGGGCCGGGCCGAGGAACTGGCCGCGCTCATGATCAAACAGGGTGAATCGTTCTGGTCGGCGGTCTATCCCAGTTTCATGTCGCGCGATCTGACGCGCACGGATCTGCGGAAGATCGTGCAGATCGGCCTCGAAACCACCAACGGCAATTACCGGCTGCTGGTGCAGTTATTCAACATGTCGGGAGACGACTACAAGCGCTTCCTGAGCTTCCTGCGCAAGCACGACTGCCACCTGCCGTTCCAGCGCTTCCGAGCCGTGCCGGCGCGGCTGCAGGGGGGCGGAGCAAATATCGCGAAGACTTCGTAGACCGCGGGCTCGAGCCCGCGGGATCCACTGGCGCTCGACGGCGGGCTGAAGCCCGCCGGCTACTTCCGATCGATCTTGATCCCCACGCGCGCTTCGAGCATCTCCATGATCGCTTTCGCGTTGCTGTCGTCGAGCCGGAGCACTTCGATGTGATCCACGCCCTGCAGCACGAGCCAGTGCTTGGCCGATCGGCTGAGCAGCGAGGCCACACCGGTGCTGGCGTCGAAGTCCTTGGGCGGTGACGCGAGATTCGGATCCCAAATTGGATCGCGGCTGCGCACGTACGTGGCCTTGGTGATGCGCTTGTACGTCAGGTTGGCGAGCTGGACGTTGTTGCCCTTGATCGTGATGATGAACTGGCCGTTGCCGAAGTGCAGAACGGCGTCGCGCACTTCCCGCTTGCCGATCGTTGAATAGAACTTGGCGTCGCCAAACGCTTCGGGCGAATCGGCGCCCGCGACCGGCGAGGGCGTTGTGGTCGGGGCAGGCGCGCCCGCGCGGCCCGGCGTCGGCGACGTCGCGGCTCGGCCTGGAGGCGTGTTTGTGGGCGCCGGATCGGCGCCCGCCGGGGCCGGGATCGGTGTCACGCCAGCCGGCGCCGGCGTCGGCGAATTGGACGCCGTCGGCGTTGCCGTCGGCGTTGGGGCGCCTGGATCAAGCGCGTCCGAACCAGGCGTCGTCGCCGGCGTGGGCGTCAAGGTCTCCTCACTCGTCGCCGGGTCGGGCGCCCCGTCTCGTCGCGATGCGAAGACGGCGATCAGAACAGCGGCCGCGACTACCGCGCCGGCCATGCCCAGCCACGCCATCGGGATCGGCTTTTTCGCCGGCGTTCTGGGCGCCGGCGCCTTCGCGGGCGCCTGCGGTGCCGCCGCCATCGCTGCCGCCTCCGGCCTCTGCGTCGCGCCCGACGGCGCCATGGCGGTCACATCGGTGTCCCCGGACAACGGCGCCTGCGCGGCAGCCGGTGTCATGACGGCTTGCGGATGCGCCGGCGAATTCGTACCGGGCCGCGGGAACGATGCGGACGGTGTCGGCATCGCCCGATTCGGGAATGCACCCGACATCATCCGCGACGGGGTCATCACCGTCTCACTGCTGGACGTGTACATCGTCGCGATGGACAGTCCGGCCAGGCTGCGCGCGAGCGCCTCGTGGAACTCGACAGCCGACTGAAATCGTTCGTCGGGTGATTTCGCGAGCGCGCGCGTGACAATCTCATCGACCCACGGCGGCAAATCGGCACGGAACATGCCGATGGGCGTGGGCGGCTCGTTCACCTGCGACTGCACCATCGCAAACGCGGTGTCGCCTTTGAACGGCAGTTTCCCGCTCGTCAGCCGATAGAACACGACGCCCATGGCGTAGAGATCGGCGCGCGCATCGACCTCGCCGCCGCGGACCTGCTCCGGCGCCATGTAGGCGGGCGTGCCCATCATGAATCCGGCGTTGGTCAGATGCTCGCTGCCCGAGACGCGGGCGATGCCGAAGTCCATGACCTTGACGGCGCCGTTTTCCGTGATCATGAGGTTGGCCGGTTTCAAATCCCGGTGCACGACACCCATGCTGTGGGCGTGAGCGAGCGCGGCCAGGGCCTGCATGGCCAGCTCGGCCGATCGCTGCGCCGACAGCGGCCCCATGCGGACGATCATGTTTTCGAGCGTCTCGCCGCGCACGAATTCCATGACCATCAGCCACTGGCCTTCGTGCTCGAACAGTTCGTAGATGGTGGCGATGCCGGGATGGCTCAGCCGCGCGACGGTGATGGCTTCCGCGCGAAAACGCTTGGCGACCTCGGGGTCGTTCAGTTCCGCGTTGAGCACCTTGATCGCCACATCGCGATGGAGCATTTCGTCCATGGCGCGATAGACGGTGCCCATGCCGCCCTTGCCGATGCGGTCGAGCACCCGATACTTGCCGATGTTCTGGCCGATCAAAACAGCCATATGGTAGCAAAAGGACCTCTGAGGTCGTTCCC
>DASUGC010000037.1:0-43712 GCA_036274235.1 Vicinamibacterales bacterium | reverse complement strand
GCGGCAGGCGTCAGGTCCCTCCCCCGCCAGCCAGAGCGCGTGCGACATGACGGCGGCCAGCGACAACAAATCGTACCGGTTATGCTCGAGCACGCCGTCGATGACGGCCGCATCGCCGGTCCGGAGAAACTGAAAATAGCGGGCCGGAATCTCGAAGCCCGGCACATCGTTCAGGCGATGGAAGCCGAGCACGGCGCGCTCGAGTGACGCCAGCGTGCAACTGGCGCGCTCCGGCGTGTCGCGCAGCTCGCGGCGGCTCCAGAGGCGGCGCGCCGAAGGCAGCATGTCGAAATGCGGCAGATCGTCGGTCGCAGCCTCAGTCCGATGAAAGGCCCAGCGCACTTCCATCAGCGGCACGTCGAACGATCGCCCATTAAATGTCACGAGCAGCGTCGCGTCGTCGAACGTGCGCGCGAGCGCTTCGAGCATCGCGCGCTCCCCTGCCGGCGCGGAGAGAAAAAACTGCCGCACGCGGAACGCGCCGTCCTCGAACCAGCCGCAGCCGGCCAGAAACGGCAGCGTGCCGGCGCCGCCGCTGAGCCCGGTGGTTTCCAGATCGAAAAAGACGACGCGCTCCCCCCAGCCAGGGCCTGTCGCGGCGCGCGCATCGAACAGCGCCAGCGGCGCATCGGCGGCCAGCGAATAGCCGCCAACCATACGGCGGCCGTGCCAGTCACTGGCATCCCAGACGCGATCGACGACGATGTAGCTGCCGTGATCGGCGTCCACGCGCGCGCCGCCCAACGCGGCCGCGGCCAGCGACGAATCCATCGATCCGCCCGTCTCCGGCACGTACGTCAGTTCACGAGCCTGTTGCGGTGCCGGGCCGCCATGGTCACGGCGGACGATCTCGCGGAGGCGGGAGGAGAGGTCGCGCATCGTCAGTCCTGAGTTCCGAGTCCTGCGTCCTGCGTCCGCACTTTCAGCCCGCGGCCTGAAGATCGCCTGCGGCTGCATCGCCCGATGCGAGCAGCGCGAGAATCCGGGACGCGACGGTCTTGGCGCGCGGGCCCGTCGCGCCTTCAGGGCCGACACATGACGGACAGCCGGACGTACACGGGCAGCCGTCGATGAGCGCGCGCGTCTGCGCGATGAGCTCGTCGTGCATCGAGAACAGCGGCTCGCTGAAGCCGATCCCGCCGGGATAGTTGTCGTAGATGAAGATTGTCGGGGCGGCCGACAATGCAGCCTCGGACGCGCCGGCGCGCGACACACCACCCACGCGCGAAGCGCCTTCCACCGCCAGCCCGTCGATCGAGAGGCCGAGATCGTGCGAATCGCACATCAGGAGCAGCGGCGCGACGTTCCGCATCGCAAACGCGAGGCCGACCACGCCGTCACGCCGATCCGCCAACCCGAACGGCAGCGCCGCCATCATGTCCGCGGGAATCGTCATCCAGTACGACGTGGTGTGCATCTCCTGCTCGGGCAAATCCAACTCGCCTGAGCCGACGTTCTCGTTCGTGTAGAACTTGATCTTCTTGAAGCCGACGACGCGCGACACGACGTGGACTTCGCCATGGTCGGGTACGACAGGTACGACAGGTACGACGGGTACGACGGGTACGACGGGTACGACGGGTACGACAGCTACAAGGGATTCAAAGGTCTTACTCGCATGGAAATCACGGGCGTCACGAGGATCTTCATCGAGGCCAGCCGCTGATGTTGCGCTGGACGCCCCTGCCGTGGCCGTACCCGTCGTACCCGTACCTGTCGTACCCGAAAACGTGTCCAGGATCGTGACCTTGGTGTAGGTAATCGCGGTGGTGTAGTAGTCGCACGCCACAGCGCGAACGAAGGCCTTGCGATTGTCGTAGTCGAATCGCTCCACTTCGTAGAGCTGCCCTTCGACGATATAGATGGCCTTTTCGTGCAGCGTGGACGGTCCGCTGGTGAAGTCGGTCTCGCCAATGACACGCTCGTCGCCCGTGCGTGTGGCGTCGCGCTCGACCACCACGAAGTTGTCGGACGTGACCGATCGCAGGCTGACGGCATCGGCCGGGTACGACTCCTGCGTCCACTGCCACTGTCCGTCCGTGAAGTGGACAAAGCCTTCCTCCGCGAGGACGCCGAGGATTTCCTGCACGTTCATCGTGCCGAATCGTTCGTCGGACGTGAACGGCAGCTCGAAGGCCGCGCATTTCACATGGTCCAGCAGAATGTGGAGGTTGTCGGCGTTGATCAAGGCGTGTTCCGGCGACGCGTCGAAAAAATAGTCGGGATTGCGGACGACGAACTGATCGATCGGCGCGCTCGACGCCACATAGACCGCGGCGGATCGGCCCGATCGCCGGCCGGCCCGGCCCGCGCGCTGCCAGGTGCCGGCAATCGTGCCCGGGTATCCGGCCATCACCGCGACATCCAGGGCGCCAATATCGATGCCCAGCTCGAGCGCGTTGGTGGAGACGACACATCGAACCTCGCCGCTGCGCAAGCCCCGTTCGATCTCGCGCCGGCGGAGCGGGAGATACCCGCCTCGGTATCCGCGAATCACGTCATCCGGCCGCACATCCGGTCCGGCGCCCTTCGCCACCGACGTCCCGGGCGGCCCTTGAAAAGCCTCCTTCATGTACGTCGTGAGCAGTTCCGTGGACAGCCGGCTCTGCGCGAACACAATCATCTGCAGGCCGCGCTTGAGGAATTCGATCGCCACGCGCCTCGTCTCGGCCAGATACGATCGCCGAATCCCGAGTTGCGCATTGATGACCGGCGGATTCACAAACAGGAAATATTTCTCGCCGCGCGGCGCGCCGTTCCTGTCCACGAGCTCAAACGACGTGCCGGTCAACCGTTCCGCCAGATCGCGCGGGTTCGCGATGGTGGCCGATGAACAAATGAACGTGGGATTCGATCCGTAGTGCCGGCACACGCGCTGCAGCCGCCGCAGGATGTTCCCGAGATGGCTGCCGAACACGCCGCGATACGTGTGGAGCTCGTCGATGACGACGAATTTCAAATTCTCGAAGAGCTTGGCCCACCGCGGATGGTGCGGCAGGATGCCCGAATGCACCATGTCCGGATTGCTGAGCACCACATGCGCCTTGCCGCGAATCGATCGGCGCGCGTCCTGCGGGGTATCGCCGTCATACGTAAAGACGCCAACCTGTCCGCCGCCCTGGGCGTCGACAATCCCGGCCAGCTGATGCAATTCCGCGAGCTGGTCCTGCGCGAGCGCCTTGGTCGGAAACAGATACAGCGCGCGCGTGGACGTGTCCCGCAGAATCGCGTCCAGCACGGGCGCGTTGTAACAGAGCGTTTTCCCCGACGCGGTCGGCGTGACGACCACGACATGCCGCCCGGCCTGCGCGTGGCCAATGGCCTCCGCCTGATGCGTGTAGAGCTGGTCGACTCCGCGCGCGCCCAGCGCCGCGACCAGGCGCGGGTCCAGCGAGTCCGGGAACGGCGTGTATTGGGCCTCTACGGGCGGGAGACGCCTCACAGCGGTCACGTGCGGGTCGTCGTCGGCCGTCAGGACACCGGCGCGGGCCCCGGTCTCGAATTCGGCCAGCATGCGCTGCAGGGCCTGTTGAAGCGACTGGTCCTTGTTCGAGGGGAGGGCCGGAAGGGTGTTCATCGGTTCGAGGATTCTAGTCCTGTTCGCCCGGGCGATGAAATAGCGAATCCGCGAGCGGTTGTGTATTGATATTGATACATATTATTATCAATACAAGCGTCATGACCAAGCGCATCACGGCGAACCTCCCGGAGGGCCTGCTCGAAGACGCCACGGCGGTGACCGGAATGGGGATTACCGACACGCTCATCGCAGGCCTCGAGCTGATCCGGCGATCCCGCGCGCACACGAAGGCCGCCGCCCTGCGAGGCAAGGTTCACATCGATCTCGATCTCGAGTCGTCACGTGAGCGCGATCGTCGCTGACACGTCGGAATGGATCGAGTATTTCGCCGGGCGGCCAGCTCCACTGCTGGACCATGCGCTCGCGGCAGGGCTGGTGGTGGTTCCGCCGATCGTGATCGCCGAACTACTCGGCGGCGTGCGAAGCGCGGGTGATCGATCCGCGCTGGAAGACGTGTTGCGGGACCTGGGAATGGCGGACACACCGTTCGACCACTGGTCGCGCGTGGGCGCCCTGCGCGCAGCGCTCCGTGCGCGCGGCCTGAGCGTCTCCACCCCGGATGCGCATGTCGCGCAATGCGCGCTCGATCTGGATGCGCCGCTGCTCACGCGCGACGCGGTGTTTGGACAGATTGCGAAGATGACGAAGCTGCGGCTGGCGCCGATCTGAGCGCTCGCTCCTTCATCCTCTGGGTGCCGGCGAACACAACAAAGAAGCGGACATTGCCGAGGCCGGCCTTACTGGCGGGCGTGCGGGCGGATGAGCTACTGGGAAGTCTGTGAGCGCGACCTCGCATACGCGGCGGCGATCCCGCTGAGCCCAATGAGCCCGACCACATTCGGAAACACCTGCAGCGCATTCATGAGGTCGCCCCAGTTCCAGACGAGATCGACTTTGAGCGTCGCGCCGACGGGAATCAGCAGGCAGTAGATCCAGCGATAGGGCAGCGTCACGCGGCGGCCGAGGATATATTCGAGGAACTGCTCGCCGTAGTACGCCCAGCCAATCAGCGTGGTGTAGCCGAACAGGAACGCGCAGAAGGCGACAATCCAGCCGCCGAACGTCGGCATCGCCGTATTGAAGGCCGCGGCGACGGCGGCCGTGGCCTTGACGCCTTCCCCGCCGGCGTTGATCGTCGCGATTGACTGCTGCGCGACGCCGCTGACCAGAATCGTCAGGGCGCTGATCGTGGACGTCACGAATGACACGATGAAGACTTCCATCACCGCCTGTAATCCTTGCTGCGAAGGATCCGCCGTCTTCGCCGTGCCGTAGGCGACCGCAGCCGTGCCGTAACCGGCTTCATTGGCGTAGACGCCCCGCGCGATGCCGTAGCGCAGCGCCATGAACACACCGACACCGGCGGTGGTGCCTGCCGCGGCCTTCAACGAGAACGCATCGCGCACGACGGCGGCAAACACGTCGGGTAAGTTCGCGGCGTGGGTCACGATGACGATGAGGCCGCCGGCGAGATACAGAAAGACCTTCAGCGGCGCGAGCTTCTCGGCCGCGCGACCGATGGAGTTGATACCGCCAATGATCACGACCCAGACCAGGACGGCAATGACGATGCCGGCGATCCACGTGGGAATGTGGAACACGCTTTCAAGCGCGACGGCGATCGAATTCGGCTGCGTAAACGGCGTCGTCGTCAGCGCCGCCACGCCGGCGACGAGCGCGTACGTCCAGGCCAGCGCCGGAGATTTCAGGCCATCGCGCAGGTAGTACATCGGTCCGGACAGCGAGTGTGATCCGCGCATGAGCCGGAACCTGACGCCCAGGACCGCTTCCGAGAATTTGATCGCCGTCGCGACAAAGCCGTAGACCCAGATCCAGAACAGCGCGCCAGGGCCGCCGGAGATGATGGCTGTCGCGACGCCGGCGATGTTCCCCGTGCCGATCGACGCGCCAAGCGCCGTCATGAACGCCTGGAAGGGCGACAACGACCCGCCGGTCGCGGTCTTCGACTGCTGCGCCATCATGGCGCGAAACGCTTCAGGCAGGCGCCGCAACTGAACGACGGCCAGACGGATGGTCAGGATCAGTCCCGTCAGCAGCAGCACCGGCACCACGAGGTACAGGAACAGCGCCGTGGTGACGGTGTCGATCCAGGTCGCGAGCTCAGCCATGAGTGCCCTTGAAAGTGACGACCGACAAATCGCAACTAACACCTAACAACCAACAATTCACAGTAGAAGGCGGATTCAGCAAGCTAGAGCGTCCTTCTTGTTAGTTGTCAGTTGTCAGTTGTCAGTTGTCTAGATGTTCGCCCGCGATTGTCCGCCATCGACCGTGATGCACGCGCCCGTGACCCAGCTTGCGCGCGGAGACGCGACAAAGGCGACGACCGATCCGACTTCCTCCGCCGTGCCGAAGCGCCCGAACGGCAAATCGCGCTTGAGCATGTCGGCGACAAACGCGGGATCCTCCTGCTGGCGCTTCCACCACGAGCCGCCCTCGAACATGATCGAGCCTGGCGCGATGCTGTTCACGCGGATGTGATCTTTGGCCAGCTGCTGGGACATGGCCTTGGCCAGGCTGATTTCGGCCGCTTTCACCGCGTTGTACGTCATGCGGCCACCGGACTCGCGGCCCCAGATGGACGCGATCATCAGAATCGCGCCTCCGCCGGCGCGCCGCATCGCGGGCACGACGAGCCTTGACATGCGGATCGCGGGAAACAACGTTTGATCCAGCGCGCCCTGCCACTCGGCATCGAGCGTGGACACAATGTCGCCGCCGCCGGCCTTCCCTACGTTGTTCACGAGAATATCGACGCGGCCGAAGGACGCAATCGCCTGGGTGACGACAGTTTCGGCGCCGGCGAGCGTCGAGACATCGGCCTCGACAGCCACGACGGCATCGGCCCGTCCGGCGGCGCCGGCGAGCGATCGCGACGCCGCCTTCAGCGCGTCACGCCCGCGCGCGCAAATGACCACGCGCGCCCCTTCGAGCACGAGCGCCCGGGCGGACGCGAGCCCAAGCCCCTTGCTCGATCCCGTGACGATCGCGACCTTGTCCTGTAATTGCAGATCCATGAGGGAGTGAGTATAGAGCAACGACGGAGCCTGTCCACCGACGCTGCGAGCGCAGCGAGCGATTAGCGAAGGTGGAAACAACGAAAACGACGGGAACGACGGGAACGACGGGAACGACGGGAGCGACGGGAACGGGTTCAGATCATTCGTGTCAGCGCCGCATCGACGGCCTTGCTCCAGCCAACTGGCGCTTCGAGATTTGACAGATGCCCCACCTTCGGCAGCACGACCAGCGACGCATTCCGGATCCCGCGCTGCATCGTCTCCGCCTCAGCCAGGGAGATGATCGCGTCCTCGCTCCCGGTGATGATCAGCGCGGGGCAGTCGATGGCACCGAGGCCTGGCGTCGAGTCGGGTCGAGCTTTCAGCGCACCGAGCGCGCTGACGATGCCGTCCGTGCTGTTGACGAGAATCAGCCGACGCACAGCATCCGCGAGGTCCGGCTGCTCGCGCCGTGTCGTTTCTCCGAGCAGGCGCGGCACCATTTCACGGGCGATCGCCTCCGGCCCTTCTTGACGAGCCAGTTCGATCATCCGCTCGCGGCCGGCTCGGCCTTCGGCCGAATCCGCCCCGGCGCGGGTATTCGACAGGATCAGCCCGGCGATGCGGCCTGGCGCGAGCCTGTGCAGCGCAAAGGCGATGTACCCGCCCATCGACAGACCACACACCACGAACCGGTCCAGATCCAGATGAGCAGCCAGGGCGAGGGCGTCCTGAGCGTAGTCGTCGATGGACAAGGAGCCCAGCCCCGGGTCTTCGAATGCGGCGCCCATGCCCCGGAAACCGCGGAGGTCTGGCGCCACGAAGCGAAATCCGACAGGGACACGATGCAGCTGCGGCAGCCATTGATCCGCGCTCAGCGGAAACGCGTGCAGGAGCAGTACCGGCCGGCCGCCACCCGACTCGAAGTACCGCAGCGATCGATGGGCCAGATGGGCGACGTTGGCCTTCATCCGGCGATTGTACGCAGCCTCGACGCTGCTGCCCCGGCGCACTATGATTCCGACCCATGAGGACTCGATGGATCACGGCGATGCTGGTGGGGGCGCTCGCCTTTGGCGGCTGCAAGCTCAAGGACAACTCGACCGGGATGCCGGCGCCCCCCGATGTCGCCGCTCCGCCGGCCGACGCGCTGAAAACGGCGTCCGGCCTCGCCTACAAGGTTCTGACGGTCGGGCTCGGCAGCATTCATCCCGACCCGAGCAGCAGCGTGCGGGTGCACTACACGGGCTGGACGACGGACGGCAAGATGTTCGAGAGCACGGTCGGCAGTGAACCGGCCCAATTCCAGGTGCGCGGCGTCATCCCAGGCTGGACGGAAATGCTGCAGCTGATGGTGGTCGGCGAGAAAGTTCGCGTCTGGATCCCTGCTGCGCTTGCGTACGGCGACAATCCGGGGGGCGGCAGTCCCGCGGGGATGCTGGTGTTCGAGATGGAGCTGCTGGATATCAGATAACGGGTCCCACTTGAAGGCTTGAAGGTTCAGGCCTTCATGGCTTCATGGCTTCATGTGGCGTACTAGAACTGAAAATAAATGAACTGCGCCCCGGCGAAGTCGCCCCACAGCAGGACCAGGTAAAACACGGCACCGTAGAGCGCGTAGCGTGGGACCAGCGGCCAGGCCAGCGGCGCCGATTCGCTGCCCTTCCAGGCCTGGTAGGCGTGGACGAGCAGCAGCGGCGTCAGCACCTGCAGCGCCGGAATCAACAGCGAATCGACGGTGGTCACGGTGAACTGCAGATCGGTGAAGAGTCGCTGCGTGAACGTCAGCAACTGCGGCACTGACTCCGCCCTGAAGATCAGCCAGCCATAGCACGTGACGTGGAACATCACCAGCGTCAGCAGAATCCTGGGCATATTCGGGCCGGGACGAACCAGCATCCCCGTGCGCGCGCTCCAACTCGAGATGAGCCGTCCCACGATCAGGACGAGCCCTTGATAGATTCCCCACAGCACGAACGTCCAGGCCGCGCCGTGCCACAGCCCGCCGAGCGTCATGGTGATGAGCAGGTTGCGATAGGTCTTCCAGGTGCCGTGCCGGTTGCCACCCAGTGAAATGTAGAGATAGTCGCGCAGCCAGGTCGAAAGACTGATGTGCCAGTTGCGCCAGAACGCCTGCGGCGACGCCACGAAATATGGGAAGAGAAAATTGACGTTGAGCTCGATGCCCATCATCTTGGAGACGCCGCGCGCAATGTTCGAATAGCCGGCGAAGTCTCCATAGATCTGAAACGCGAACGCCCAGAGGGCCACCAGGACATCCCCTCCGCTCGGCGACGAGGACGGGCCAAAGACGGTGTCCACTAGCTGCGCGAGGTTGTCGGCCACGAACATCTTCTGGAAGCAACCCCAGCCGATCAGCCAGAGACCGCCCACGATCTGCTCCCGCGATATGGTCCGCGGCCGCTCGATCTGCGGCAGCAGCAGCGATGCCCTCAGAATGGGCCCCGCGACCAGGTGCGGGAAGTACGCCACGAACACCGCGAAGTCCAGAAAGTGGGTGGTCGGCTGAATGTCGCGGCGATACACGTCAATGACATAGCTCACTGTCATGAACGTATAGAAAGAAATCCCGATCGGCAGGACGACGTTGAGCGTGACCGGATCGATGTGCCAGCCCACCAGGCGGCCCGCGGCCGCGAGGCTGCCCGCGAAGAAATTGAAATACTTGAAGAACCCCAGCATGCCGAAGTTGAAGACCAGGCTCAGGATCAAGGCGACGCGGCGTTTCTTCGGGAGGGTTTCCCGACCCAGATAACGGGCCACCAGAAAGTCCACGAGGGTGGACCCCATCAGCAGGCTGAGGAAGCGCCAATCCCAGAAGCCGTAGAACACGTAGCTGGCGGCCAGCAGCAGCCAGTTCTGCGGACGATGCGGCAGCGCGCGATAGAGCGCGTAGACAACCGTAAAGAAGAGGAAAAAGTCGAGGGACGTGAAGACCATTACGGGGCGGCTAGGTCGATCTCAGCGCGGACTCGAAATCGTCCGGGTGATTCACGCGAAGCGCCGCGGTCGCGCGATCGACCACCCCGCGCGAGACGAGCCTGGCCAGGCACTCTTCGAGCGTGAACGACCCGAATTTCCGGGAGACCGTGATTTCCTGGTGCAGCTGGTGAAGCGTATTGCGGCGGATGTGCTGGCGGGCCCCGTACTGCAGCACCAGCAGCTCGGCCGCCGGTACGCGCCCGCCGGCGAGCGACGGCATCAGCGTCTGCACGCAGACCGCCGACAACGCGGCGGCGATTTCCTGGCGAATCGTCGGCTGGCGTTCCGGTGGAAACGATTCGGTCATGCGCGCGATGGTGGACGCCATATCCGTGGTGTGCAGCGACGTCAGGACCAGATGCCCGGTCTCGCCGGCCGCCAGCGCGATTTTCATCGTCTCCGGATCGCGCATCTCGCCGATGACGAGCACGTCCGGCGTCTGTCTGAGCGCGGCGCGCAACGCCGTCGGAAAGTCCGGCGCGTCGGACCCGATCTCGACGTGCTGGATCACGCTCCGGCGGTTCGTGTGCTCGTATTCAACCGGGTCTTCGATCGTAATGATGTGCCTGGCGTCGCGCTGGTTGATCTCGTCCACGATCGCCGCCAGCGTCGTGGACTTGCCGGAGCCCGTCGCGCCGCCCAGCACGACCAGGCCGCGCGGCAGTTGTGAGAGGAGCGCGATGCCGGCCGGAAGATTGAGCGAGGCGAGCGCCGGAATCTTCGTCGGCAGGCGCCGGATGTTCGCGGCCGGCCGGCCGCGTTCCCGGTGCAGGTTGACACGGAACCGGCCGAGACCAGGGACTTTCACCGCCGCGTCGGCAATCCCCTGCTGCGCGAAAGCGCGCTGCGCGTGTGGGGCCAGCTCCGGCGCCACCAGCGCGAAGACGTCGTCGCCGTCCAGGACGTCGCCGGCCGTTCTCACCAGGCGGCCGTCAATCCGCAGCGTGGGGGGCTCTCCGGCGACGAGAATGAGGTCGCTGGCCTGGCGCTCGGCCATCAACTCGAACCACCGCGCGATCGGCTCGCCGGCCGATGGCGCATCCGGACCGTCCAGTTGTGCCGCCAGCCGGTCGAGATCGTTCAGAGGCTCGTTGCTCATGCCGGCGCGGGAAGCATCTTACCGCGCCCGCCTCAGGATGCCGCGCGGCGCGCGCCGGCTCGCTGGATCGCGTCGAGAATCTGCGCCCCCAAATCGTCGGCCTTCTTCGCCCCGATGCCGTAGACATGCCGCAATTCGGCCGGCGTGGACGGTTTCAGCCTCGCCAGCTCCCGCAACGTCGTGTCGTGAAAGATGACGTACGGGGGCACGCGCCGCTCGTGCGCGATGTCCAGCCGGAGGGCGCGCAGCGCCTCGAACAATTCGCGATCCACGCCCTCCCATGACGCCGCTTCCGCGCCGCTGCGCTTCTGCGGCTTGCCCTTCTCCGGCTTCTTCTGGCGGGCGAGCGACAGATCGGGCGCGGCGCCCGCGTCCTTCATCAGCGCGACGCCGGCCGCGGTGAGTTTCAGAACCGGATACTGGTCGTCGGTCTGGCGCAACAGGTCGCCCGCGACCAGTTGATCGATGTAGCCGCGGACTTCGTCCACCGTCGCATCGCGCAGCAAACCGAAGACACTCAAGCCCTGATGGCCGCGCTGCGTGACGGCGTCGCTTTCACTGCCGCGCAGGATGTTGGTGACGTGATTGGCGCCAAACCGCTGGCCAACCCTGGCGACGGCCGAGAGAATCTTGCGCGCCACGGTCGCCGGCTCCGGCACCGCCTCGAGCTCGCCCAGGCAGTAATCGCACGCCCCGCAGTCATCGCTGGTGTATGTCTCACCGAAGTACCCAATCAATCGCCGATGGCGACAGCCGACGCTCGCGGCGTACCGCTCCATGTCCCTGAGGAGCGTCCGCCTGGCGTCCGTCCACTCGCCGTTCTGTTCGAGCATCGCGCGCCACCGGGCGAAGTCTCCGCCCGAATAGATGAGCACGCACTCCGCTTCCAGACCGTCCCGCCCCGCCCGCCCGGCTTCCTGCTGATAATGCTCCAGCGATTGCGGCGCGCCGGCGTGCACGACAAAGCGCACGTCGGACCGGTCGATGCCCATGCCGAACGCCACCGTCGCCACGACGACGTCGATGTCTTCATTCAGGAAGGCATCCTGGTGGCGATGGCGCGTGTCGTCTTCCAGTCCGGCGTGGTACGCCACGGCGCGAACGCCGCTCTGGACGAGCCAGGCGGCCAGCGCGTCCACTTCGCGCCTCGATTGACAGTAGATGATGCCGGACTGGCCCGCGTGGCGCGCCAGGATGTCCTGCAGTTGTTTCTTCAGCACGCTGCGCGCGAGCACGCGATAGACAAGGTTCGGCCGGTCGAACGATCCCACCAGTTGGAGAGCGTCACGCAGGCCGAGCTGCGAGACGATATCCCGGCGCACGCGTTCCGTCGCGGTGGCGGTATAGGCGTGAAGACTGACGCCAGGCCACCGTTCGCGAAGCAGCGCAAGCTGCCGGTACTCCGGGCGGAAGTCGTGGCCCCACTGGCTGATGCAATGCGCCTCGTCCACCGCCACGAAACTCACGGGCCGCCGGCCCACCAGTGACGCGAAGCTCTCGCTGCCGTCGCCGACCAGCCGCTCCGGCGCGACGTAAAGGAGACGGAAACGGCCGTCCCTGATCCCGGCCGAGACACGCGACTTGTCGTCGAATGTCAGCGCGCTATGGAAGCACGCGGCGGGCACGCCATTGCCCACGAGCGTGTCCACCTGATCCTTCATCAGGGAAATCAGCGGCGAAATAACCACGGCCAGGCCGTCTTTGAGCAGGGCCGGCGCCTGGAAACAGATCGATTTGCCGCCGCCGGTCGGCAGGACCAGCAGGGAATCGCGGCCGGCGAGTACGGCCGCCATCGCCTCCTGCTGCAGCGGGCGAAACGAGGTGTACCCCCAGTAGCGCTCCAGAATCTGCGCGAGCCCCGTCACACAGAATCCTTCAGGCGCGCGCGTTCTTCCTCGAGGGCACGCCGGTCGCGATCGATCCGCGCCGCGTCCGCGCGTTGCGCCGCCAGGGTCGCGGCCGCCTTCTGCAATTGCTCCTCGAGCGCCGCGTGCGCGCGCTCCGCCTGCTGGACGGCCTTGCGGTGCGCCGAGAGCGCTTTCTGAACGCGCGCCAGTTCCACGTCCACCTGCTTCAGCCGCCTGGCATCCTCGGCCCGCGCCCGCCGTTCAGCCTCAGCGCGTTCATCAGCCTTTGGTTTTGCCGGCGCGAAGGTCACGACCTCGGCGAGGGTCTTCGGGGTTGCCGCCTCTTTCATCAGGGCGCCCAGCGCCCCGAACCCCAGCGGCGCCAGCGGGCGGGTCAAGTGCCCGGGCGTTCCCCCGCCGGGTAGCGCCTGCAACGTGTCGATCACGGCCATCATCGTTGCTGGTGTGGCGGGATCGCCGGATTGCGCCAAAATCGAACGAATCGCGTCGGCCGCTTTTTTCACGGCTGCCTGGTGTTGCAATTCGAGTGCCGCCAAATCGATTTTGCGACCGCCTATCGCCTTGGTGTGCGCGGCCCGGAGACGTTCGGACGCGCGGACCAGCGCATCGTAGGACTTGCGCTCGCGCCAATAGAGCTGATTGACCGCCCAGGCCGGCACGCTCGGCTTCTGCATCGCGCGGATCGCGCCGCCTTCCGATCCGGCGCTCTTCGCCAGTTCATTGCGCGCCGCGGTGAACTCGCTCAGGGGCAGCTGGAACAGCCGATCGATCCCGCTCACGATCTTCCCTGTGTCCTCGCGTTGCGCCATGAGCGACAATTCTTTCATGGCCAGCCAGTTCGTCGTCACCCGGGATCGCGAAAGCCATGCGCCCGCAGAGGCCGCGCCATTACCCGCTGACGATCTGCGGAGCACCCTCACCTTCTGCCGCACGCATCCGAGCGACTGCGGCCATCGGCAAATCTACGTGCGGCTCGACGACGAGGCGGCCGTCGCCCTGCTGTACGGCGATGCGGTGACGCACGAAGTCAAGCCGGGCTTGCACCGGCTGAGGGTTCACAACACCTTGTTCTGGAAGACGCTGAAGTTCGCGATTGAGCCCGGCGAGCACCTGGAGTGCCTGGTGATCAATCGGGCGTTCTGGTGGACCTACGGGATGGCGGGCGTGCTCGGCGCCGCTCCCCTGTTTCTCAGGGTTCGGCTCAACAGCTTGAAATAGACGGTGGTGACGCTTTCGCGTCACCACCGCAGAACGTAAGACTCGCCCAGGGGCGTCGCCTCCAGTGCCGCGGGACCCTGTTCGACAGGAGCGTGGCTCGGTTCGGGCGCGGGAGCGGGAGCGGGGACGCGGCCCATGTTATTGGGGATCCAGCCGCCGTTGACGCACAGCCCTCCGCCGATCGCGACGAATGGATCAGGCAGTCCGCTGCACAGGATGGAGTTGGTCGGCACCCAACCGCCGTTGATGCAGGTCCCGCCACCAATCGCGACGAACGGGTCAGGCGTCGTGCAGCCGGTCGGCGGTGGCGTTGGCGTCGGTGTCGGAGTCGGTGTGGGCGTCGGCGTTGGATTTGTCGGCGCGGCAAAGACCCATCCGCCGTTCACACACACACCCATGCCAAATGCGACAAACGGATTAGGGGTTGTGCAGCCACCGGAAGACGGCGGTGGCGGTGTCGGGGTCGGCGTCGGTGTGGGTGTCGGGGTTGGCGTTGGCGAAGGAGCCGCAAAGACCCAACCGCCGTCGATGCACACGCCCATGCCAAATGCGCTGAACGGATTGGGAGTGACGCAGCCGCCGGTGGTCGTCCCCCCGCCAAAGTTCCAGCCGCCATTTATGCAGACGCCACCGCCCATGGACGCGAATGGATCAGGTGTCGTGCAGCCTCCCGGCAGAGGCGTCGGGGTCGGTGTGGGCGTCGGGGTCGGCGTGGGCGTCGGCGTAGGGGTCGGCGTGGTATTCATCTGCCAACCGCCATTGACGCAGATCCCGCCGCCGAATGCCGCAAAGGGATCCGCTGTGGTGCAGCCTCCCGTGGGAGTCGGCGTCGGGGTTGGCGTCGGTGTAGGCGTTGGGGTGGGTGTGGCGGTGGGCGCCGGGCCCATCGCGACGTCCGCTCCACCGCCGGTGGTGATCGTGTCGCCGACTTGTACGTAGGTCGCGCTGAAGTCCTTGGAGAAAGTCCCGAGCCACCGCGGTGTGGCCGTTGAGGCCGACGGGCGCGGATAGAACGAGCCGATGGTTGGCTGAGGATTGGTGGAGCTCAGCACTCGTTCATTCGTCGATCGCCCGCCGCGCTTGTTCAACTCCATCGCCCCGACGTTGAACGACGTGGAATGATGACCGAGCAGGAGGAACGTGCCGGACACGGTGTTATAGGACAAGCCGAGACCGTCGTACGCGCCCACGACACCGGAAATCAGTCCCTGCGCGATCGCGTCGCCATTGCCGTCAACTTCCGCGCCGCGCGTGCCGCCGTTGAGCGGCGCCGACCACACCATGACCGATCGGCCCGTGGCGGAGTTGTAGGCAATATCGGTGATGTAGGTCGCCATGTCGTGGTACAGGATGTTCCGCCGCTTGATGGTCCCCGCGGCGTCCACAAGAGCGGCTACCGAAATGGCCGACGTCGGATCCGCGCCGTCGTAGGACACGACAAACTGATCGGTTGCCGCGTTCCAGGCCACACCAGGATCGCGCGCGTAGCCGCCCGACAGCTGGACGACGTTGCCGACGGGATTGCCGTTCAGATCCATCAACCGGTACTTAACCACCGACGAGCCGCCGCAGCAGGTCTGCCAGACGACCAGGAAGACGTGAGACGTGGCCGAATAGGCCACGGCCGGACCCGCTTCCCACCAGGTCTCATCGTCGCCGTAATTGATCATCGTGTCCGCGGCGGTGGTCGGCCCGCCGGGGTATGACAGCACCCGCGCGTGCACGATGTTCTTGCCTGCGACGCCGTCGTTCTGGTGCCACAGCGCTATGAAGCCCCCCGCGCCGTTGTTGAGATCCCGGCTGTAGATCGCGCGAGGATAGTGGGCGAAAATCGGCGCGTCCGGTGCCACGACATTGAGCGCGAAGGGACCGGCGACTGGCACGCCGTCTTCGTTATGAAATTCCGCGACTGGCGTGCCATAGGCCGTGACGACCATGTACACGTTGTGGGCGCTGTCATACGCCGAGTCCGTACCTCGCGCGGGACCGGCGACGCTCAACTGGCTGCCGCCAAACGCGGAAAGCTGCGCCGACGCGACCGAGGGAATTCCGAGGCCGCAGACCAAGACCGCCAAGGCGATCCCCTGCCCCGTCCGACTTGCTAATGCACTCATTCGCTTCCCTTTCAGATGCCCTGCGATGGTCCGCCTACCGGCATGGTCCCCTGTGAGCAGAGTGACGGGTGGCTGGTCTCGCACCTAGTTTTCTCGGCCGTGGCCAGTCCCATCGATAGGGCCTGGAGGCCCGAAGATCGTATCCTGTTTTGTTCCCGGGAACCACTGGAAATCGCCATGAATTGCCGGCGATAAAAGCGTCGCGCGAGCCCCAAGATCGTGCGAAAAACCGCGACTTAATGGTCCTGTCGGCCCACCCGCCGGTAGAGATGAAAATCCTCGACATCGGTTTCGAACCTGTAGCCCGCCAACAGGGGTTCCAACGCCGGATTGGTTCGCAGGCCATCCACCGCCCGGGCCATGTCCGCGTCCTTCGACTGATGCAGGGTCTCGAAAATCAGGTAGGCCGGTTGCCGGCGCCGCAGATCGTCCACCACGGCCGGGAGCGTAAAACGAGGGTCTGGAAAAGCGTCCGGCACGAAGAAATTGACGCGCAGGAAGCGATGCGCCGGCAGGCGATCGGCCATGTAGTAGACACCCGCGCCGTTGATCCCGAACAGGAAGATCCGGTCCGACTCCACCGTATGGGCCTTGAGATAGGTGGCCAGCTCGTCGTTGGCCCGCGCGGAATAACCCCGCCCATTGGCGTAGCCGCCGAAAGTCTGCAGGTAGTCCGCGCGGTCGATCGTGCCGCGCCACGCGGCGACATCTGTCGTGAACCGATCGACCACGCGGGGAAGAAAGTCTCGACTCACCAGCAGCCAGCCCATCAGGATCACCGTGGCCGCCGCGACGGCGCGGATGGGCCGGGAGGACGACCACCCGCCATCGAGCAACCAGGCAGCCGTCAGGGCCAGCGGCGGAAGCACCTGGATGAAATACGTATTAAACAGCCGCATGCCGTTCACGCCGATGACCAGCGTGGCGCCCACGCCCCAGGCAATTCCCGCCGCGGCCAGCGGCGCGATCCGACGGCCGCGGATCGCCTGCCCCAGCGCCACCAGTGTCGCGATGCTGCCTGAGAGCCACAGGGGGTCGGTCGTCAGGAACCACTTGAGCGACGTCCAGAACGCCGAGGCGTACGCCGTCAGGCTGAATCCCTCGCCGACGTACCAGCGATTGAAATCGACAATGGCGATCCTGGCTTCCGGTCCCAGACCCGCGCTCCAGATCCAGGCCAACGCGAGCGCGGGCGCGACACCCACACCGATCGATGTGCGCGTGGCCCAGGGTACGTATCGCCGCCACCCGGTGCCTGGGAGAGCCGCAAAGGCCCAGATGGCCAGGGGCACGACGTAGAGCACGGCGTTCGGTTTATAGATCGCAGCCGCTCCCGCCCAGGCGCCGAGGCCGAAGGCCGGCGCCGGCGCGGGCCGCCCCCTGAACCGCGCGGCGCACCACACGGCTCCGCCGGCGCAGACCACGATGAAGGTTTCGCAGACACTGCGTTCAAGGAAGCCGCCGTATCCGTACAGCCAGGCCGGCATCGTCAACACGGCATACAGCGCGGTGGCCAGCGCGGCGGCGCGGCGGCCGGACACCTGCGCGGCAATGGCATAGAGAAAGGCGGCCGTCGCCGTGGATGCCAGCACATCGAGCGCGGCCAGCGTGCCCGCGGACCAGCGGCCCAGCGAAAACGCGGCGAGATACGTTGCGTAGATCCCCGGCGGCCGTTGTTCCCACACGTCCACGTACAGGCGCTGGCCGCGGGACATCGCTCGCACGGCCGAAGCCCAGAGGCCCTGGTCCATGCCGAAGGGCTCGGCCATCGCGGCAAGGCGCGCGAGCAGCGCGCAGGCGGCGATCGCCATCAGGCTGAAGACGAGCCACGATTCGCGCCCTCGCGCGGCAGACACTGAAACGCTCACGCGGCGCGCAGTGTAGCAGGACCTCGGGAGTCGTTTCAGGCGCCCAGGCGGGGATCACGAGTCCCGAGGTCCTTGCGGTACGATGTGCCGGTCATGACAGATGGCGCGCGACCCGACGGCGTGTATGTGCATCCGCAGGCGCTTTGCGAGAGCGCCACCATCGGGCGCGGCACGCGTGTCTGGGCCTTTGCTCACATCCTGCCGGCCGCGGTGCTCGGCGCGGACTGTAACATCTGCGACCACGTCTTCATCGAGAACAACGTCGTCCTTGGCGATCGGGTGACCGTCAAGTCCGGCGTGCAGCTCTGGGACGGGTTGCGCGTGGGCGACGACGTGTTCATCGGGCCCAATGCCACGTTTTCGAACGACAAATACCCGCGCAGCAAGCAATATCAGCCCTCGGTGGAGGTCACCCAGATCGATCGCGGCGCCTCCATCGGCAGCGGGGCCGTCGTGCTGCCGGGCATCCGGATCGGGGCGCGCGCCATGGTGGGCGCCGGCGCGGTCGTGACGCGGGACGTGCCGGCGCGCGCGATCGTCTCCGGCAACCCGGCGCGCATCTCGGGCTACGTCGATACGCCCCGGACCAAACCGGCGGATTCCGGCCCTCCTGACGCCGGCGATCCGGCGGTGGTGCCGACATCGGTCCGCGGTGTCACGTGGCATCGCCTTACACGGGTGGAAGATCTCCGCGGCGTGCTGACGGCCGGCGAGTTTCTGCGCGACGTTCCGTTCGAGCCCAGGCGGTTCTTCCTGGTCAGCGACGTGCCCGGCAAGGAAGTGCGCGGCGAGCATGCGCATCGCCAGTGCCGCCAGTTTCTCGTGTGCATCCGTGGCTCGGTCGCGGTGGTCGTCGATGACGGTTCGACGGCTGAGGAAATCGAGCTGACCACGTCGGATCGCGGCCTGTACGTGCCGCCCATGACGTGGGCCGTCCAATATCGATACTCGGCGGACGCGATGCTGCTGGTTCTGGCCTCCGATTACTACGACGCGGCCGACTACGTGCGGGACTATGAGGAGTTTCTGGCGCTGGTGAGAGGATAAGCCGCCGCGTCTTCCACGCGCCCCTGATACTGCGCCATCGAGCGCACCACAAAGGTGGGACGAGCGCGCGAATTCTGCAGCGTAAGCCATAGATACTGGCCCACGATGCCGAGCCCGAGCGCCGTGATGCCGCCGAAGGCGGTCACCGCCAGCATCAGCGGCGTGTACCCGAGCACGGGAATCGAGCCTGCCCACCAGAAAATGAGCACGGTGATGGCCGCGACCACGGCTCCGATCGTGGCGAGGCTGCCCAGCACTAACAGCACGCGCACCGGCAAATCCGTAAAACTGAACACGCTGTCGATCGCGTAACGCCACCGTTTGGCGACCGTCCATGCGCTTCGGCCTTCCTGTCTGGGACGGCGCTCGTAGGGGACCCATTGGCGGCGAAAGCCCAGCCACAACAGCAGCGCGATGAGATTCGTGTTGGCTTCGCGCAGTTGCACCAGGTGATCGCGGACGGCGCGCGTGCAGCCAAAAATGTCCACGCCGCCTCGCGGCATTTCCGGGAGGACGAATCTGCGGTAGAGCGACCAGAACATGGCGGACATCGCCTGCGACAGCCACGGGTCCGCGCGGCGCGTTCTCGTGCCGAACACCGCTTCCGCGCCGCCGCTCGAGAGGATCTGCTGAAACGTCAGGGCCAGCTCCGGCGGTTCCTGCAGGTCGGCCGAAATGACGGCGAAGTAGTCGCCCGTCCCGCTCCTGAGCCCGGCCGCGATCGCGGCAAACGATCCGAAGTTGCGCGAGAGCTCGAGTAATTGGGACGGCACGCCCCATCCCGGCAAATGTTTCTGCAGAAACGCCAGAGACCCGTCGGGGCTGCCGTCGACCACGAAGACCACTTCCAGCCCGCCGGGCATGCGGCGCGCGAGATCGCCGACCTCCCGCAAGAGCCGCGGCAGGCTGTCTTCGTTGTTATAGACCGGGATAACGAGCGAAACCATGAGGCGTCCGCGTCAGCGGCTCAACTCCAGGATGCGGCCGGCCGCCGCCACCTGGACGGGCGCGTCCGGCGATCTCAGCATGCGGCGAAGAGTACCAAAATCGCCGGCCAGCCGCTGCACCAGGAGCTTGCCCGCCCGCTCGCGGACGGCGGGGTTGTCATCGCGGAGCAGTCGCTCGACAGCCCCGCGCACCAGATCCACCTCGTATGGCGCCAGCAGCTCTGCCGCCTGGACTCGCATGTCCGGAGCCGGATCGTTCAGAGCCTCCTCGAGGACGGTGATCCAGCTCCGATCGGGCTGTCCGGCCAGCTCGCGCGCGGCAGCCAGGCGGACGGCGGTCGGGCTTCCGCCGTTGGGGAACGCCTCCTGCATCAGCCGGGCCTGCAGGAACGCGAGGCCGCTGGTGTCGCCGAGCTTGATGAGCGCGCCGGCAGCCGAAAAGCGCACCGGCGAAATCTGGGCCTGGTCGGTGAAGAGCCGCTGCAACTGCGGAAGGGCGTTTCGCGCGTTGAGCTGGCCCAGCCCGTTCGCGGCGGCGGCGACGTTCTCTGGATGGTTCGTGTCGTCCAGAATCCGGATGAGCGATGGAATCGCCAGCGGGCTCCTGGTTTCGACGACCGCCGCGATCAGCAGGGTCTTGGATCCCTGCGTGCGATCCATGGTGTCGATCAGTTTTCGGGCGGCGGCTTCGTCGCCGATCCGCGCCAGCGCGCGCGTCTCCCCGAGCGAGTTCTCGAGCATGCGCCGCGCGAGTTGCCCCCGGGCTTCCGCATCCCCATCGGCAGCCAGGTATTGCAGGGCGTCAACGGACGCTTCCGGAACCCTTGCCGCGTCCCAGAGCATCGCGCGTGAGACGCGCCGCAGCAGATTGCCGTCCTCGACCTTGCGATCGCCCATCCACGCGTCGTACGCGGACAATCCGGCCAGGCCGCCGCCCCGCGCAATCTCAACTTCCACCAGCAGCACCGCCCCAGCAACATTGCGCGGGTAGCGTTGGACGACCTGTTCCGCTTTGGCGCGCGCGTCAGTCAACTGGCCTGCCACCAGCGACGACCAGCCCTGCGCGATCAGAATGTTTTCTTCAGCGGGAGCGCCAGGCCGCGCCGGCTGTGTCTGGCCGCCGCGCGCGCCAAGCGCCGCGCTGATCGACAAGACCGCCAGGCCGGCTCCGATTGTCGTGGTCACGAGGCGCATCAGGCTTCCTCCTCTTCGAAATGCCCGGGACTTCATTCCACCGCCGTGCTCGTCAGTGCGCCGGCACCGCCCGCCGGCCCAGGCCGCTCGACTGCATGAACTCGAACAGCGCGCCG
Organism: Vicinamibacterales bacterium; assembly: GCA_036274235.1. GTDB lineage: Bacteria > Acidobacteriota > Vicinamibacteria > Vicinamibacterales > SCN-69-37 > DASUGC01. The sequence goes on along the minus strand of DASUGC010000037.1, from coordinate 22,638 downwards.
GCCACCACGTCATGGCCGCGCGGCGTCAGGTGCACCGTGCGCTGGAAGAACAGGCCCATCCGCTCCGGCTGCGCGAAGAGCACGGGTTCCAGATCAACCATGGGCAACCCGAGCGGCTTCAGCGCATCCTGGAAACGCGTCGATGCCGCGTTCCGCACCAGCTCCCCGCCGGCTTCATGGACGATGGCCTTCAGATGGCCGTAGTCGGCATCGTCGGTCTGAAAACGGGCGGGCATCAGTACCAGGCCGGTGCGTGCGCCGATTGCGCGCGCACGCTCCGCGATCTCACCGTAGGCGCGGCGGGCAATCTCCAAGCCTTGTTGTACCTCCGGAGGGGGATCTTGGAGATAGCTCGATAGCGGCCGCTCCGGCGCGCCCGTGGCCAGGCGGCTGCGTAATTGATCCCAGCGCAGGCGCACGGATTGCAATACCACGCTGGATCTCACGATGCGACGGAACCAGGTGACGCCCGGCTGGGCCGGCCGGACGGACTGGCCCGCCTCGAGCGAGGCCGCGCTGTCCGCGGCGTCAATGGCGTCATTACCGACGAAGGCGACGATCAGGACGACATCCGGCTCGAACGCGGCGGCGACGTGATCAAAGAAGAGCCACTCATCGACCGGCCCGTATCCTTGCACGCCTGCGTTGATCACGCGCCAGCGATCGGTTCCGCCGCGGCTGTTCAGGTGCTGCTCGAGCTTCTTACAGAACGTGTCGGCCAGGTTGACCTGCACGGACAACACGAGTGAGTCACCGAGCACCACGACGCGGCGTTCGCCTTCCACTTTCGGCCCAATCGGGTGATCGTCGCGCACGCCCTGCGCGTTGATCGCGATGTCGGCGGTGAACTCGACCGTCGTGTAGCGAATCTGAGCATTCGGACGGAGCCGGATGCCGACCCGCGCATCGTCCATAAAAAGCGACTGGAAGGTGGTGCTGCCTTCGAAGGCGCCGTATATCCGAAGGCCAGCTTCGAGCACGGCGAATTGCGCGATCAGAATCAACGCGAGGATGAACGCACGCCGGCCGACGGCCACCTGCACGGCAAACATTGTAATCCGCCGGTACTCGGCCGCTTTCGTCGCACCGGTACGTTGCGAGAGGTACGTAGGGCTTCGGTCACTCTGGGCACGGCGCCATCCGCGCGCGCGATTCGCCTGTTCCGATCGCCACGTTCTGCATTCCCACTTCTGGCAGAGACGTTGCACTAAGGGCGCTCGACGCCCACCGGGCGTAGCTGAAGCAGTCCGAGCGATTCGGCGAGAAGGAGAAGCCCATGAGGAAACCCCTGGTTAGTGTTCTATTGTCCGCAGCCATGCTGCTGTCGGCCGGCGCCGCCCGCGGCTGGGCCGACACCATCACGTTCAACAACAGTTCATTGCACCCCGACGGCCAAGTGACCATCGGAAACACCGTCACGCTGACCAACGGCATCATCGACGCCGTGGCCCGCGTGCTGCCCGTCAACGGCTACGCCATTACTGGAAGCTGCACGTCGGCGGGCGGCGGCTCATTCGGCTGCCTGAATTTCACCACCGGCACGTTCAACGGTCCCGTCACGACGACCGGCGCCAACGACTACTCGTACCTCGGCGGCGGCATCATCACCGTCACGGGCTCGATTGCGGCATTGGGCCTCGGACCGGGAACCGTGCTCTGGAGCGGTACCTTTGACACCGCGTCAAACGTGATTCTGCAGTTCGACGATGTGTGCCAGACGAATCCGACACAGTGCACCGGCAGCGTCACGGGCACGCTGTCATCGGGCACGCTTAATTCGGTCCTGGCGGCCGCGCTCGGCGTCAGCCCGAACACGCTCGGCGGCAACGATCAGAGCCTGTTCTTCGGCTTCACGGGCATTTCAATGCCGGCCGCCGGCGCGTTCCCGACCGGCACGGCCAGCGGCAACACCAATCAGCTCGAGGTCGTCACGCCAGCCGCGCCGGTCCCCGAATCCGGTTCGCTCATCCTGGTCGGCATTGGACTGGTCGCAGGGGCGAAGTACCTGCGTCGCCGGAGACTCGCGTAGCCATAGTCTCGCGTCCTCGCGACTGTCCCGGGTGTGGGGGACGACAGGCTGACGCCTGGGTCCCCCGCACTCGTTGTGTGTTTCGACGGTCTCCGTTGAGGAGCAGACATCATGAATGACGAGGAACATCGCGCCGTGATTGAAGCGGCCTACGCGCGGCTGCGGGAAACGCTCGAGGCCAAGGACGTGAGCGTCGAAAGCCTCAGGACCGCGGCGCTCGAGGCGCTGGAGCACGCGCGCGCCGAGGTCGAACTCGATCCCGACTGGCTCGCGGACGAATTGCGGCGGCTGCGCGACGACTCGCGGGAGACTCCAACGACACCTCCACCGACTCCGCCAGGCCGGCAGGCGTGATGTCGCCGTTCGCGGCGATGGCGCCTTCGCATCGGTCCGGCCGCGAGGGCGATCAGGACTTCACTTCATGCGCAGCGTCCGGTCGCCTATGGTGCAGGTTGGTCACGAACGGTAACCAATTGCGCAGCGCAGTCCCGGACGCAACGCCATTGGCCATCGCGCACTGGCCGGAATCTTGCTCCCACCAGAAGACCGAGGAGCAGTGCCATGGCCAATATCTCTGTCTTCGCGATCTATCCGACCCGTGACCAGGCTGAACGCACCGTCGAGGAACTTCGGGTTCGGGGCTTTCGCGCGACGGACATTTCGGTCTTGTGGCCCGAAAACGAAGGCACCAAGGATCTGGCGCATGAGGCGCACACCAAGGCGCCTGAAGGCGCCGTCACGGGCGCAGGTACCGGCGCCGTAATCGGCGGCGCGCTCGGGTGGCTCGCCGGTATCGGCGCGCTCGCCATTCCCGGCGTCGGTCCGTTGATCGCGGCCGGCCCGATTGTCGCCGCGCTGGCCGGCGTGGGCGCGGCGGGCGCGCTCGGAGGTATCGCCGGGGCGCTGATCGGGTACGGCGTTCCGGAATTCGAAGCGAAACGCTATGAAGGGCGCGTCCGCTCCGGCGGCATCCTCTTGTCCGTGCACGCCGACGACGCCGAATGGGCCAAGCGCGCGAAAGAGATCCTGTCGACCACGGGCGGCGAGAGCATCTCGACGGCGAGCGAACCGAAGGGTGATTTTGCGAACAGCGAGCGACCCAAGGTTCGGGTGTGAGGCTGCTCCGGCGTGAGCCCGCCTCGAAGCCCGGCTGCGGCAATACCCAAAAGGCACGGCGTTTACGCTGGATGTGCAGCGGCTCGACAAGGCGGCAGCGGCCGAGACGACCTCACGAGTTCGGCATGGCGGAGGCGTACGGGCTGGTAATCCGGTAGGCACCTCATCGACACAACTCGGTCCAGACCGAGTTGCCACGGCACGACTCAACTCGGTCCAGACCGAGTTCAAAACGGGCGCACCCCGCCCGCGCAGGTCGAGCGAACGAGCCGAGCGAGTGAGCCTCGCGAACGGAGTGAGCTTTGCCTCAGCGCTTTTCAGAAGAGGCAAAGCGAACGAGTGAGCGAGCAGGGGGTCTGGGGGCGAAGCCCCCAGATCAAGAAAACACGTGAGGGCCGAAGCCCTTCACGTCCTTCACAATCTTCACGTCCTTGTAAGCGTCAGTTCCCTCTAACCGCAGCCGCTCGTCGTCCCGCAGTTCGTGCACTTGTAGCAGGCGCCGGCGCGCACCATGATCGACCCGCACGTGGAGCACGGCGGCGCGTCTTCCTGATTCTGAATCGCGGCAAAGGACGACTTCCTGGGCGCCGACTGAGCCTGGCCCGCCGTAGCCGCGGTTTTTGCGGCGGAGGCGGCCGTGACATCCAGCACCAATTGCTCCGGCGTCGTGACCACTTCCGGCACGTTGAGGCCGGCGTTGTACTGCGCCTCCGGCGACAGGAACTTGGCGGCCAGCCACCGGAAGATGTAGTCGACGATCGACTTCGCAAACCGGATGTCGGGGTTGCGCGTCATGCCCGACGGCTCGAAGCGGACGTGGCTGAACTTGTCCACCAGATCCTGCAGCGGCACGCCGTACTGCAGCGCGTAGCTGATCGCCTGGGCGAACGCGTCGGCAAAGCCCGAAATCGTCGAGCCTTCCTTCGCCATCGTCAGGAACAGCTCGCCGGGCTGGCCGTCCTCGTAGAGACCGACGGTGATGTAGCCCTCGTGACCGGCGATGTCGAACTTGTGCGTCAGCGAACGGCGCTCGTCGGGCAGTTTGTGGCGGCGCGGGGCTTCGGGGGCGACGGACTCGGCGGGCTGAAGCCCGCCGGCGACGTTCTTATCCTTCGACGTGTTGAGCGGCTGCGTGCGCTTGCTGCCGTCCCGATAGATCGACACGGCCTTGGCGCCGATGCGCCACGCGTCGATGTACGCCTGTTCGATTTCCTCAACCGTCGCGGCTTTCGGCACGTTGACCGTCTTGCTGATCGCGCCGGAGATGAACGGCTGCACGGCGCCCATCATCTTGATGTGGCCCATGTAGTGAATCGAACGGACACCCTGCGCCGGCTTGAACGCGCAGTCGAAGACGGGCAGATCCGTGTCCTTCAGATGCGGGGCGCCCTCGATCGTCTCGTGCTCGTCGATGTAGCCGATGATGTCCTTGATCTGCGCGGGGGTATAGCCGAGCTTCGACAGCGCCATGGGCACGGTGTTGTTGACGATCTTCATCAGGCCGCCGCCGACGAGCTTCTTGTACTTGACGAGCGCGATGTCCGGCTCGACGCCGGTCGTATCGCAGTCCATCATGAACCCGATGGTGCCGGTCGGCGCGAGCACGGTGGCCTGGGCGTTGCGGTACCCATGCTGCTCGCCGAGATCCACGCAGTCGTCCCAGATTTTCTTCGCGCTTTCGAAGAGATCCTTCGGGACGTGCGTGCGATCGATGTCCTTGAGCGCCGAGCGGTGCTTCCGCATCACGCGCATCATGGCGTCGCGATTCCTGGCATAGCCGGGGAACGGCCCGCCGTGGTCGCGCGCGATGCGGGACGACTGCGCGTACGCCGCACCATGCATGACCGCCGTAATCGCCGCGGCATAATCGCGTCCCGCGTCGCTGTCATATGGCAGGCCGCGCGACATCAGCAACGCGCCGAGGTTCGCATAGCCAAGCCCCAGCGGCCGATAGTCGTGGCTGTTGCGGCCGATCGACGGCGTGGGATAGCTCGCGTTGTCAACCAGGATCTCCTGCGCCGTCAGGAACGTCTCGCAGGCCCTGGCGAACGCTTCGACGTCGAATTCCCCATCTTCCTTGACGAACTTCATCAGGTTGATCGACGCCAGGTTGCACGCCGAGTCGTCCAGGAACATGTATTCGGAGCACGGATTGCTCGCATTGATGCGCGCCGTCTCCGGGCACGTGTGCCAGTCGTTGACCGTCGTGTCGAACTGCATGCCCGGGTCGCCGCACACCCACGTGCCTTCGGCGATCATGCGCATCAGGTCGCGCGCCTTGTAGGTGTCCATGACCTCGCCGTTGGTCACCGACCGCGTCTGCCACTCGCCGTCGTCGAGCACCGCGCGCATGAACTGATCGGTCACGCGCACGGAGTTGTTCGAGTTCTGGAAGAACACCGACGCATACGCCGGGCCTGTGAAGGACCCGTCATAGCCGGCGTCAATCAGCGCCCAGGCCTTCTTCTCTTCCTCGACCTTGCAATTGATGAACTCCACGACGTCCGGGTGATCGGCGTTGAGGATCACCATCTTCGCGGCGCGCCGCGTCTTGCCGCCGGACTTGATGACGCCGGCGAACGCGTCAAAACCCTTCATGAACGACACCGGGCCGGATGCCGTGCCGCCGCCGGCGAGCACTTCCCGGGACGACCGGATCGACGACAGATTCGAGCCCGTGCCGGATCCGAACTTGAACAGCATGCCTTCGGTCTTGGCCAGCGTCAGGATCGAGTCCATCGTGTCCTGCACGGAATTGATGAAGCAGGCCGAGCACTGCGGCGCCTTTTCAAAACCGCAGTTGAACCACACCGGGCTGTTGAACGAGCCCTTCTGATACACCAGCAGATGCTTGAGCTCGTCGCTGAACGCCAGCAGGTCGTCTTCTGAAGCGAAGTAGCCCTGTTCCCGCGCCCACCGCGTGATGGTGTCCACGACGCGGCCGATGAGCTGCTTGACCGATCGCTCGCGCTCCGGCGATCCGATCAGCCCGCGGAAATATTTTGAAACGACGATGTTGGTCGCCTGCTGCGACCAGAACTTCGGAAACTCAACGTCACGCTGCTCGAAGACCAGCTCGCCTCGTTCGTTGGCAATGACAGCCGAGCGTAGCTCCCAGTCGATCTCGTCGAACGGATCGACACCATCCCTGGTGAAGTACCGCTCGAACTCCAGACCGACGACGCTCGACGACGGACCGAACGTCCGCGGCATCACATGTTGAGCTGAACCGACGTGCTGCGTGCTCTGCATTTCCCCTCCCGACGCTTCGTACATGGCAACCCAGCGGCCTTGCTCCCGACCGCCCCGGTCGCGTGCCCTTGTAATTTGCCGACGCCGCAACCAACCTGCCGGTGAAAGGCTTCTGGCAATCGCTGGGAGGATCGCCGTGGGTCTTTTGCGGTACCGGACGGAGAGTGTGCGCCCCGTTTACAGGGATGTCAAGAACGATCCTACGATATATGGTGGTCCGTTGCACCTTGACACGCCATCTATTGAGTTTGGGGCCGTCAGTACGCCGGTTCTTGCAAGTGACCTATTTCCCTCCTTCGCCAAACGCTCACTTCATTCGCGGCTTCGGCGGGCGGGCTTGCCCTCCGGAGCCACGAACGAAGTGAGCGCCCGTCGAAGGAGGGTACACTTTCGCTCACGTGGCACGCGCCTTCTCCAGCCGACATCTGACGGCGCTCGGTCTCTTTGTCGCGCTTTTTCTGATCTACAACGCCAATGGCCGCGAGATCGGCGGCTCGGACTCCCAGCCCACCAAGCTCGCCGCGCGCGCGCTCGCGCTTCGCGGCAATCTGCGGCTCGATGATGACGTCGCGAAGCAACCCTTGCTTGGCGAGCGCAATTCGTTCGCCCACGACCTTCAGGGACACGTGCGATCCGCGTACTCGCCGATTGGATCGGTCTTCGGTGGCGTGACGGCCATGGCGTTGCGCATCGCCGGCGCAGACTTGAATGCGCCGCTCGCACCGAACCTCATCGCAAAGCTCACGGCGTCCACACTGACGGCGATGGCCGTCGTGCTGGTGTTCCTCACGTTGACGCGATTCGCGTCAGCAACAGCGTCCGCGGCCGTCGCAATCGGACTGGGCATCGGCACCAACTACTGGGCGCTGCTCAGTCAGACGATGGCGCTGCATGACGTGGTGGCGTTCGGTTTGGCGTTGACGCTCTATAACTGGACGCGGCCGACGGCCCATCTCACGTCGCGGCACATCTGGATGGGCGCGCTGGGCCTGGGTCTGGCCGTGGTGGCCCGGCAGCAGACGGCACCGCTGGTGGGCCTCCTGGGCCTGGGACTCCTGGCCCGGGTCGGCTGGCAGCGGGCCCTGCCGCCACTGGCCTTTGCGGTCGGCCTGCTCGGCATCCTGCTGGCGTTCCAATGGCACTGGTTCGGGCACGTACTTGGGGCCGTTCCGATGCTGGAAAGCCTGCATCCTGAAGTACATGCGGTCACGGGCACCATCTCCACCGAGCCGTGGATTGGCGCCGCGGGACTGCTGATCTCCCCGAGCCGCGGTCTTCTGATCTTCAGTCCGGTCGTGCTGGTGGCGCTGCTCGGGATTCCCGGGGCTCTTCGAACGTTGCCGTACCACGGGATCGGCTGGGCGCTCGGAGGCAGTCTGGCCCTCTATCTGGTCTATGCGGCCTACACGGTCTGGTGGGGTGGACACAGCTACGGGCCGCGGTATCTGCTGGACTTCGTGCTGTTCCTGACGCCGCCCGCGGCGGTCGCGCTCGACACCGTGCTGCGCCCGCGGTGGGCGCAGGCGCTCTGCGTGCTGGCATTGGCCTGGTCGATCGTGGCCGCCGGCACCGGCGCATTCTTGGCCGACGACTGGAACACGAAGCCGGCGGAGGTGGACACGCACCACGAGCGCCTGTGGGACTGGCGGGACTCAGAGATTCCGCGGGCCTGGAGCCTCGGTCTCGATCCCCGGAACTTCGACTTTTTCAGGTTCGCGCGCGCCACCGTCCGCCAGATGCCCGTCCAGTGACGCGATGCTGACACGACGCGAAATCATCACGCTGTGCCTGGTGTTCCTCATCACACTGCCGGCCGTCACATCCCGCCTGTACGCGTCGGACGAAATCGAATACTTCGCATGGCTCCGATCGGCGGCGTTCGATCACGATGTCGATTTCCGCAACGAGTATCAGCATTTCTACGACGCCGGCGTCGCGCGGGCCGAGGGTTTCTACGAAACGTTTCTCTCCGCCGAGCGCGCGAACGAAATCGGCCGGCCGGTCAATTACGCGACGCCAGGCCCCGGGATGCTGTGGTCGCCGTTCTACGCCGTCGGCCACCTCGCCGCCATCGTTTCCGGCGCGCCGCGCGATGGATTCAGCCATCCGTACATCGCGGCGATCGCCTATGGATCGGCGTGCTACGGCTTTCTGGCCACGGTGATTTCCGCCGTCATCGCCCGCCGCGTCTTCGGCCGCGGCCTGGCCGTCAGCCTGGCGATCGCCTGTGGGACGCCGCTGCTGTTCTATGCGTACGTCGCGCCCGGATTCGGCCATGCGGCGTCGGCGTTCGCCGTGTCGCTTCTTGTCTGGGTCTGGCTGCGCGTACGCGCGCGGTGGACCATCGGCGGCGCCATCGCGCTCGGCCTCTGCGCGGGACTTGTCGGCGTGGTCCGCGAACAGGACGTGTTCCTGTCACTCGGACCGGCGCTCGACTTTCTCATTTACTGGTTCCGCTCGATCCGGAACGGACGTGTCGCGGCATCTGGCGCGCGCCCATCGCCCGCGGCGGTGGCCGTCGCCGGCACGTTGGCCTTTCTCGCGGGCCTGGCGCCGCTGCTCCTCGCGTACAAGGCGCTCAACGGCCACTTCTTCCCGACCGAAACAGCCGCGCGCAAGATGACGTGGACCGCGCCGCACGCCTGGGGCGTCCTGTTCAGTCCCTATCACGGGCTCTTTGCCTGGACGCCGCTCGCGATCGTCGCCATCGCCGGCCTCGCCGCGGTGGCTCTCGCGGCGCGCACTACGGCCGTCGGGCATCACACCGCGGATGGTGACGCGCGGCGCATCGCCATCATTGCCCTCATCATGATCGCGGCGCAGGCCTATTCCTCGGGGAGCGTCGAGTCGTGGACCGTGGCCGGGTCATTCGGCCAACGGCGATTCGTGGCGATTACGCCGCTGCTGGTGCTGGGACTTGCCGGCCTGTTCGCGTTGGTGCAGGCGACGTGGCCCCGGCGCGCGCTGGCCGCGGTCATTGCGCTGTGTATCTGGTGGAACCTCGGCCTGATGGCCCAGTTCGGCCTGCACCGTATGGATCGCCAGCAACTCACGCTCATGGACAACGCGCGAGCCACCTTCGTGGACCTTCCGCTCGAGGCGCCACAGCTCGTCTGGCGCTATCTGTTTGACCGGCAGTCACTGTATAAACTGCCGCGCGCAAGCCAGAAGTCCGAAGTCCAAAGTCCGAAATGAATCAAACTTCTGACTTCCGACGTCTGACTTGCGAGTGCTGTACCATGTCTTCGGAGGCTTCCGTGACACTACGTCGTTCGCTGTTTGCTTTACTGGCCGTCTCGACGCTCGTCCTCACGGCGGCCGTTCCCCGCGCGCAGACGGCGGCTCAGGCGCCGGCGCCCGTCAAGATGGCCGGCTTCCCGGGTTCCGGCGAGCCGGCGATTGTCACCGTGATCAGCGCGGGCGCGGCGCCGCGCAAGTTGCTGCGTTATCAGATCCCCGCCGGCTACACAGGCAACCTCACGCTGATGAGTGAGATCTCGACCACCAACAACATCATGGGGCAGACGATGCCGATGACGATGCCGACCACGACGACCAGCGCGACGCTGGCGGCGACGAACATCGCGGAGAACGGCGACATCACCTACACGGTCTCATTGACGGATCTCAAGCTCGAAGGCGGCGACGGTCTGTTCGCGCAGGCGATGGGCGGCATGACGGATCAGCTCAAAGGCGCCATTACCAGCATCAAGAACACCGCGACGATGACCAACCGCGGCGTCATGAAGTCCAGCAAGATGGACGTGCCTGATCCGGCGATGAAAGAACTGCTCTCGCAGATGTCGGGCTCCCTCGACAACCTCGGCACCGCGCTGCCCGAGGAAGCGGTCGGCGTCGGCGCGAAATGGGAAGTGCGAGTGGCCGTCACGACGAGCGGCGCCGTCAATTTCCTCAAGACCACGTACGAAGTCACGAGCCTGGACGGGCAGACCGTGGGACTGAAGGTGACCAGCGAGCAAACGGCCCCTGCACAGCCGGTCAGCAACGCAATGCTCTCCGGCATGGGCGCCGAAGTCACCATGGATAAGCTCACGGGCGCCGGCACCGGCACCCTGGTGATCAAGCTGGATAGCCTCGTTCCGACCAGCACCATGGAATCCACGACGTCCTCCTCGATGACGGTGAACATGGCCGGACAATCGCTGCCGATGACGTCCGATGGGAAGATCAAGCTGACCGTGACGCCGGTCAAGTAGATCGCGAGCCATGGCGCGCGCGTCGTAAAATCGCGGCGCCGATGGCCGGCCGATACCGTGTGTCGTTCGTTCTCCGATGGTTTGTCGCGTCGAGACTGATCATCGCCGCGCTGGGCGTCATTGGCGTCGCCACGTTCGTCAATCAACGCACGGGCGCCGTTGTCGACCACGTCAGCGCGCTCGATCCACAGACCGCGTGGGACAAGTGGGATGTCCTGTGGTACCAGCGCGTCGCCGAGCAGGGCTATCGCGCGGATCCAGACGACATCCAGTCTCAGGCCAAGCCTGGCTACTTCCCGCTCTACCCCACCATCGTTGGCGCGGCGCAATCGATCACCGGCGCGACATTTTTCTGGATCGGCGCCGTCGCCTCGAATCTGTTCACGCTTGCGGCCCTGCTGCTGCTCGTCTACGGATTGACGGACACCTGGGATCTCGCCTCTCGCGCCGTTGCGGTGATCATGCTGTCCGCCGGATCGTTCTACCTGTCCATTCCGTACGCCGAGGGCCTGTTTCTGCTGCTCGTCGTGGCCACGCTTGTCGCGACGCGGAAAGGCCTGTACGAAGTGGCGGCGTTTCTCGCGGGCCTGGCGGCGACCACGAAGGTGCATGGCTTCGCGTTAATTGCGGTGCCGGCGATCGCGTGCTGGCGGGACGCACGCATCCCCGCCGCCCGGCGATGGCTGCGTGTGGCGGCCACGGGCGTGTTGTTCGCGCTGCCCGTCGCGGTCTACTTCGCGTATCTCTCACGTGAAACCGGCAGCTGGACCGCGTTCATCGCGCGGCAGCAGGCCTGGGAGAATCCGTCGCCGTACCCGTTCCAGGCGGTGATGGGCCTGCTCGCGCATCCCCGCAACATCGGCGGATGGATCCATGGCGCGACCTGGTTCCTGTACGCCGGCCTGCTTATTCGATACTGGCGCCGGATGCCGCCGGGTGACGCGCTGTTCTGCGCCGGGGCCCTGGTCATTTCGACACAGCAGCAGAGTTTCCAGGGGATCTATCGCTACGTCGTGCCGATGGTGCCCATCACGCTGGCGCTGGCGGGCGATCGCGACGATGTCCGGCGCGGTGTGATCGGATTCAACCTCGTACTGGGCGTGGTCATGATCCTCGCATTCGTGACCTGGAATCGCCTCGTGGTGTAAGTCCGGCGGGCCAAAGCCCGCCGGCTGCTTTTTTAGTGGGGGGACTCCGTCCCCGCCACACCCCCCTCACGCGCTCACTCATGCGATTCGTCTTCTTCTCCAAAGGCGCGCCAAGACAAGTCGCACTACGTTCGCGCGGCTCGCTCGCGCGCCTCGCTCGCGGGGCGTGATCTGCCCGGTATTGCGGTACAGTTCTTGTGTGGAAGACACCAACCTGGCGGCGCCAGCGGCCGTGCCAGTGCCGGTCGCGCCCGTGCGCGCCCGGCCGCTGCCAAAATGGCTGGTGGCGCTCGAGGTCGTCGCCATCTCCGGCATCCCGACGCAGATCATCGTCGCCGCCATCCTGTTTTTTGCCACGGACCTTGGCCGGGCGGGAGGCACGGACGATCCGATGACCCGGATCATGTCGCTCGAATTCACGGCGGGCACGACGCTGCTGGACACCGCGCTCATCGCCCTGATGATTCGCGTATTTCTCGAGATCAGCGGCGAGGATTCGCGCACGGTGTTCCTGGGGCACCGTCGCATCCTGCCCGAGGTGGTGCGCGGTCTGCTGTGGCTGCCGGTCGTCCTGATTCTGGCCAGCGCCGTGGCCTATGGACTGAGTCAGGTGCCTGTTCTCCACAATGTCGAGTCGAACCCGCTGGGCGGTTTCATGGGCTCGCCCTTCGAGGCCATGATTTTCATCATCGTCGTCGCGTTGGGCGGCGGGTGCCGTGAGGAACTTCAACGCGCGTTCATCCTGCACCGCTTCGAGCAGGGACTCGGCGGGATCAAGGTGGGCCTCGTGTTGTTCAGTGTGCTGTTCGCGTCGCTCCACCTGCCGCAGGGCCGGGACGTGGCCATCACCGTGGGGCTGCTGGGCGTGTTCTGGGGGCTCCTCTATATCAAGCGGCGATCGGCCGTCATGAGCATCACGAATCACGCCGCGTTCGACGTCGTGCAGGTGGCAATGGGAGCGATTGCCCGGTCGATCGGACAATAGGCTGGAGACCCGAGCCGCGTGACGGTGCTCTATTTCGCAGATACACGATTTCCGATTGAGCGGGCGAACGGCGTGCAGATGATGGCCACGTGCTACGCGCTGGCGCGGCGTGGCCACGATGTCACGCTGGTCACACGCCCGGACAGCGCGGCCAGCGCGCGCGACCCTTTTGCGTTCTACGACTGGCCGCCGATTTCGACCTTGCGCGTCAACACCATTGGTGTCTCCGGCGGCGCGCGGGGACGCCGCGTCAGATTTCTGCTGGGTTCGGCGCGTGTGGCGGCCTCCGCGCGCGATGCCGTGGTTTTCACGCGCGATCTCGGGCTGGCCGCCTGGCTGCTGCAAATCCCACGACTCGCTCGTCCGCCTCTCGTCTACGAATCGCACGGGCTCGCCGACGTCGTCGCGGCCGAGATGCCGCGGCTGCTGGGCGACGCGCAGCCGGCGCCCTCGCCCGCGAAACTGCGGCGTCTGGCCCGCCGCGAGCAGCGGGTCTGGAAGCGCGCCGGCGCGTACGTCGCGATCACGCGCGGCATCGCCGACGAGCTCACGACACGTTTTGGCGGCCGCGCGAACGTGTTTGTGGTGCCGGACGGCGCGCGCGCGCAACCGCCCGAACCGGCGCGCGGCAGCGAACCGTTTGTCGCCGCCTATGCGGGCCACCTGTATCCGTGGAAGGGCGTGGACGTGTTCGTGCAGGCACTCGCGGCGGTTCCCGGCGTCCATGGCCTGATCGTCGGAGGCCATCAGGGCGAGCAGGATTTGAACCGCGTGCGCGGCCTGGTTCGCGCGCTCAGACTGGAGTCGCGGATCGAGATCACGGGGATGGTGCCGCCGGGGGACGTGCCGCGACGGCTGGCGCGGGCGTCGGCGCTCGTCCTGCCAAATACCGCGACCGCCATCTCCGAGCGCTACACGTCGCCGTTGAAGCTGTTCGAGTACCTGAGCGTCGGCCGTCCGATTGTCGCGTCCGACCTGGCCTCCGTCCGTGAGGTGCTGACAGACGAGCAGACCGCGCTGCTCGTCCCCCCGGGCGATGCCCATGCCATGGCGGGCGCGCTGATGCGGCTGCAACGCGATCCCGCGCTTGCGGCCCAACTGGCGGCGGGGGCGGCACGTCTGGCGCCGCAGTACACGTGGGATGCGCGGGCTGTGCGGCTGGAAGCGGCGCTCGGGGCCGCGCGAAGCGCATGATTTCGAAGCGCGTCGTCGACATCGCGCAATGCCCGGACTGCGGCGGGCGGATTGGAAATGAGGCCGGGACTCGTTTTCAGGGGGATGGGGCGAAAATGAGTCCCGGCCTCGTTTCCAGCGTCGTCTGCGCCGGCTGCGGGCGGGTCTTCGCCACGCACGCCGGGTACCTGGACCTGCGCCCGCTCACCGCGTTCCAGGAGCAGACGAAGTACCTGGATGAAGCGCTGCACGCCGATGCGCGGCACGAGTCGATCGCGCCGCCGCTGCTCGGATCCAAAGTCCGCTACGACATGTTGCGCCGGTTCCTGAAGCCTGGCCGCGGGGATCGCATCATCGATCTGGGATGCGGGAGCGGGCGGACGCTGGCGTGGACCGCGCCGTCAGGCGCCGAACTCACCGGCATCGACATCGCGCCCTACTTTGCGCCGCACGCCGTTCAGCAGTCGGATCTCGTGCTGGGGGACCTGCGGCGGCTGCCGATTCGCGACGGATCGTTCGCCAAGGCTTGGTCGCTCGATGTCCTCGAACACCTGTCGAGGCCCGCACTCGTCGAAATGCTGACGGAGGCGAATCGCGTGCTCGAGGAACGCGGGGCGCTGTTCGTCTACACGCATGTCCGGAAAAACGGCTGGCTGGCCGGCGGCACACGAATGGTCAATCGATTCGCCGCGTTCTGCGAGCGGCGCGGTTGGCTGGATCTGAACCAGGAGCGCCTGCGCAAGTCGGATCACGTCAATCCGCTGACCGATCACGACGATCTGGCGCGCGTGGCGGCGGAATGCGGCTTCACGATCGAACGCATCACGTACTACACGCCGATCGTCGGTGCGTTCATCGAAAACGTCCTGGTCCGCATCGCCGAGAAGTCCCTGGCCAGGCGGGCCGAGCGCGCCAAATCGATCCCGCGAGTACCGTCCGGCAAAAGTACTCCCGGGATCGTTTCCCCCGAAAGGACTCCCGGGATCGTTTCAGACGAGGCCCGCAAGGAGGCCAGGCGCGCGGCGCAGGCGCGCGTGCGGCGCGGAGGCGCGCTGTACGGCGCGCTTGTCATGCTCTCGTGGATCATGAAGATCGACGTGCTGGCATTCGGCCGCTTCCGCTCCGGGCCGTTCTTCGCGCTGCTCCGCAAGACCCAGCCCATGCCCGCGAAAGGACGCGGCTAGGTGCGCATCGTCTATGCGGCGCTCGATCAGACCGTGCCGGGCACGCTCGGCGGATCGGTCCACGTGCAGTCCGTGTCGGAGGGCCTCGCCGCCCTTGGGCACGACGTGCACGTCGCCGTCCAGCCGGGCGGCCCCTGGCCCGCCGGCCGCGTTCGCTGGCATCCGATGGCGCCGCCGCTCGGCAGCCCATATCTCCGATCGCTCCGCCGGGGCGCCGTGCGCGCGCTGGCGCGTGATGTGCGGGCCGACGTGATCATCGAGCGCTACTACAACTTCGGCGGCGAGGGCGTTCGCGCCGCACGCGATCTGGACATTCCGGCCGTGCTCGAAGTGAACGCGCCCGTCGTCGATTTTCCCGGCTCGGCCAAGAGCCGGATCGATCGCGCGCTCCTCGTCCAGCCGCTGCGGCGCTGGCGCGACGAGATCTGCCGGTTGACGACGCTGTTCGTGACGCCGACGGCGGACATTCTGCCCGCCTGGGTCGATCGCCGGAAGGTCCTGGAGATTGAGTGGGGCGCCGATACGAATCATCTGCGCCCGGACGCGCCGGGCGAGCCGCCGTTTACGCGGGATCGGTCGCGCATCCTGTGTGTCTTCGCCGGCGCCTTCAGGTCATGGCACGGCGCGATCCATCTGTCCGCGGCGCTCGCCCGCCTGCACGCGGCCGGCGACGAACGGTTCGGCGGCGTCTTCATCGGGGATGGCCCGGAGCGCGAGGCCACGCGCCGGGCCGGCGCGGGCGTGCCCGCGATTCAATTCACCGGGCTCGTACCGCACGCGAATATGCCGGCCGCCCTGCGCCACGCGGATATCGGCGTCGCGCCCTTCGATCCCGTGCGTCATGCGCCGCTGCAGCTCGGCTTCTACTGGTCGCCGCTCAAAGTGTTCGAATACATGGCGGTCGGCCTGCCCGTGGTGGCGCCCGCGATTCCGCGCCTGGGACGGCTCGTCGAGCACGGGCGCGAAGGCCTGCTTTACGATCCGGCCGATCCCCGCGGGCTCGATCGCGCGATCGCGAGCCTTGCGGATCCGATGACGAGAAAAACGCTGGGCGCTGCGGCGCGCGAACGAGTGGTCCGGGACTTCAGCTGGCAGGCGCACTGCCGCGCGCTTGACGCGCGCCTGCGGGAGATCACGGCATGAGCGCGCCCTTGCGCGTGCTGATCGTCACCGACGCGTTTCCGCCCGTCTGCGGCGGCAGCGGCTGGAGCACGTTCGAGCTGGCGCGCGGCCTGTCGGCGCGCGGGCACCACGTGGAGATCGTCAAGACCGACACGAAGGAAAAGACCGGGGTCTTCGAGACCAGCGTCAACGGCCTGCACGTCACGGAGTTCCGCCGCAAAGCGTCGGACATTCCGTTTGTGCGCAACGTTCAAAAGAACGAGCGCCTGTGGTCCGAGCTCGAACGCTATCTGACCGGCCGGTTGCGCGCGGGCCGGTTCGATCTGATCCATGCCCAGCACGTGCTCACCACGGTGCCGGCCATCGGAGCGGCGCGGGCCGCGGGCATCCCCGCGGTGGCCACGGTCCGGGATTACTGGCCCGTCTGTTACTGGTCGGATCTGATCTACGACCCGTCGCAGGCGTCCCTGTGCCCGGACTGCACGGTCGGCATGATGACGCGCTGCGTACGGCCGCGGGCCGGCGCGGCGTCGGCGGCCGCGTGGTCGCTGATCCCGTACATGCGCGCGAACCTGCGGACCAAGCGCACGACGCTGGCCCGCGCCGACGCGATCATCGCGCCGAGCCAGGTCATCACCAACGATCTGCGCCGCCGCGCGCCGGAGCTGGAGCGCACGCCCATCTTCACGATTCCCAATCCCGTGGACATGACGGGCCTCGACGAGATCCGCGAGACCGCCACGCGGCCGCTGGCCGAACCCTACGCGATCTATGCCGGGAAGCTGGCGACGAACAAGGGCGTCCAGTTCCTCGTCGGCGCGTATGCCGACGCCGGCGTCACCTGGCCGCTGGTCATTGCGGGCGACGGGCCGCTGCGCCCGTCGCTCGAAGCCGACGCGCGCGATCGCGGCGTGAGCGTGCGGATGCTGGGCTGGCTGCCGCGCGAGCGCACGCTCGAATGGATCCGCCACGCCGAAATGCTCGCGTTTCCGTCCTACGGCCCGGAGTCGCTGAGCCGCGTCCTGATCGAGGCCTCGGCGCTCGGCGTCCCCATCGCGGCCATGGACACGGGCGGCACGCGCGAGATCGTGCACGCGGGCATCACCGGCCTGGTGTCGGCCGATCGCGCCGGATTGTCACGGGACCTGCGGACGCTCTTTTCGGACGCGCGGCTGCGCGGCGCGCTCGGCGCGCAGGCGCGCATCGAGGCGCACGCGAAGTTCTCGGCGGCGGCGGTGGTCGAGCGCATCGAGCGCGTCTATCGCGGCGTCCTGCTGCCGCGGGCGGCCTGATGGCCATCCCGCCGCTCCGCGTGGCCGTCGTCGCACGCGCGGCCGCGCCGCTGCACGGCGCGGGCGGCCTGGAACGATCCGTCGGGGATCTCGTGCGCCATCTGGCGGCTCGAGAGGTTCAGGTCACGCTGATCACGCCGCCGCCGACGTCGGTCATGCCCTCGGGATCCGATCCGTTCGGGTCACCGTTCATCGAGCTGCGCCAGGTCCCCTATCTCACATTTCCTTTCGCCAATCGCCGCGGCACCACCGTGATCGATCGCAGCACCGCCTACCTGCTGTACGGCGAACGCGCCGGCCGGCTCGCCGGCGACCTGGTGTCTTCCGGCGAAGCGGACATCGTGCACGGCTTCGGCGCGAGCGTGCTGGGCTACGCGCGCCGGCGTCCGCCGCGTCAGGCGCCGCTCGTGCTCAATCCGCAGGGCCTCGAAGAATTTGGCGCGACGCTCGAGTCGCCGCCGTTCCTGAAGAATCTTGGCTACGCGCCGCTGCGCTGGGCCGTGCGCCGGTGCGCGCGTGCCGCCGATTGCATCATCTCGACCGACGCGGCACTGGACACGACGGTACAGCGTCATCTGCACCCGCGACCGGGACAGATGCGCACGATTCCGAACGCGATCGATCTCGCGCACGTGACGTCCCTGGCCGGGCCGGCGGAAGGCGCCATCCTGAGGCAACGGATGGGCATCGGCGCCGACGAGTTCGTCCTGCTCAGCGCCGGCCGGCTCGAGCACAACAAGGGACTCGATGTCCTGGCCGAGGCCTTGCGACGTCTTTCTCAGCCAGGCGAGCCGCTCGCTGCCATCGCGTGGCGCTGGGTCGTGGTCGGCGGCGGTCCATTCCGGCCGGCCATCGAGCGCGCCGCCGAACAAGCCGGGATTGGCGCTCGCGTCATGATGGCCGGCGCGGCGGCGGACCCCGACCTGCACGCGTGGTACGAGGCGGCGACGCTCTTCGTGCATCCGACGCGCTACGAAGGCAGTTCCCTCGTGACGCTCGAGGCCATGGCGCATCGGCGGCCGGTCGTCGCCAGCCGCGCCGGCGGACTTCCGGACAAGATTCGATCAGGCCACAACGGCTGGCTCGCCGAGCCGGGCGATGCCGATTCGCTGGCGGCCGCGTTGCGCGACGCCATCAGCGCGCGCACACGCCTCGCTGAGATGGGCGCGCGCGGCCGGGTCATTGTGGAAGACGAGTTTTCCTGGTCAACGATCGTCGATCGGCAGATCGGCGTGTACCGCGAGTTGCTCGACGCGTTCGAGCCGTCAAGACGGCTCTGATATCAGCGCTGGCGGTCGCTGAGATTCGCGCGGCGGCGCAGCTCGGCGATCCAGTCGGCCACGCGCGCGGACCGCGCGTCATCGGCCGTGGCGCCAAACCTCAAGTCCACATACGCGGCAATCCGGAGGTCGTCGCGGAACCAGCCATCGAGCGCCTGCTCGGTCATCCCGTTGGCCTTGAGCAATCCGGGCACGTCGGTGCCGGGAGGCCACGCACCGGTCCAGGCCTGCCGGCGCGCGGCGATGGCGGCAGCCGACGGCTGCGCGGTCGTCGGGGCCTGGCGGCTGACTTCGCGCAACAGCAACAGCCGATTCTCGAGCGCCGTCAGGATTCGCTCGTCGCCGGCACCAGCCTCGGGCAACAGCCGCAGTTGCCTGCACTGCCGGACGTCGGAGGCCATAATCGCGGTGTTGTAAACATGCTGCAGGGTGCGATCGATTTCGACGGCCTGGCGCGGCGGCGCAGCCAGGAGTCCTGTCGCCAGCAGAGGAACGAACAGCCAGAGGGCCATCAGAACACCTCCCCGAAACTGAGATGAAATTCCCATCTTCGTTCGGTCGCCTTGACGAAAACCATGCGATCCGTCTTGAAACCAAAGTCCAGGCGCAGCGGCCCGAATGGCGAGTCGTACCGGAAGCCGAACCCCGCGGTCGTGCGCAGGCAGCGGCCCGCATCGAGCCCCAACCCTATTGTGCCCGAACACAACCTGAGATCGATATCGCCCGCGCGCTTGAACACATTTCCGGCGTCAACGAAGGCGACGACGCCGAAATTGCGCTTGAACAGTTGGCCCACGTGCGCGCGCAGCTCGAGATTGAGCACGATGAGCCCGTTGCCGCCCGTCGAGAGGTTGTCCTCCGTCAGAACCTCGCGCACGCCCAGCCGATCGAGCTGGAACCCGCGGACGCTGTAGCTGCCGCCCGAGTAGAACCGTTCGCTGGCAGGCAGGTCGCGAATCTCAATCGGATTGCCCTCCGCATCCGTGCCGGCGCGGGCCTCCCCCTGCGCGAACCCGAACTGGCCGCGCGTCGCGAGCGTGAACCGATCGGTCATCGGCCGGAAGTACGACACTTCGAAAAACGACTTGGCGAATCCCACTTCCGAGCCAAGCGGCCGCATGGCAAAGTCGAAGTTCGCGCTCATCTGCGTGCCGCGCGTGGGATTGAGCACGTTGTCGCGGCGGTCCCACACGATCGCGCTCGAGAGGATTGACAGCCGGACCTGTGGAAACAGTCTGTCAATGAGCGGCAACTCGTTCGGTTCCAGGATTTCGTCGAAGCGCCGTGTCGTTTCGAGCGAGTACCGGCCCAGGAGCGTGACACGCGGACGGATGGGCCGGGACAAATCCACTGACGCGATCTTGCGGGCAAAACTATAGCTGGTCCTCGTCGCCTGTTCCGCCGAGGCGCTCACCAGGAAATCCGTGCGGGATCGAAACGCGTCCAGGTCGTGATAGGTGCCCGTCACGCGGTACTCCGTGAACCCGAAGAGGCTCGAGTCGGTCGCATCCACAGTGTTGCTCTGCTTGAAACTGACGCGCCCGTAGCCGTCGATCGACCGGTTCCGGCCCCAGAGATTCCGCTGGCCCGCGCTGACGAACGCCCGCGGGGCGAACTCGATCTCGTCGACCGTGCCGCCGCCTTCCAGCGCTTTCGGATGCGTACCGGCTTCCAGACCCGGCCCGAGGTCGAATGTGCGTGGATTGGATTCTTCCACCGAGACAATCAGGCGGGTCGTATTTTCGCCGGGTAAGCGATCCTCGGCCGTGATCTGGACATTCCGGAATCCGAGCGTGGACGACAACGCGCGCTGGCTGGCCAGCCGCGCCTCGTTGCTGTATGGCGACCCCGTCTGGACGGTAAGACCTCGCAGAATCACGTCGGTCTTGATGCGCTGGTTGCCGACGACGACGATTTCGCCCACGAAAATCTGGGGCCCTTCCACCACCAGCACGTTCAGCGTGACATCGGTCCCGTCGGGACTGAAGCTCGGGGTGATCGTCGGGCGCGTCAGGAACCCGCGGCTTTCGTAATACCGGTTCAGCTCGTCACGATCGCGGAGGAGCTTGGCCAGATCGAATGGCTCGTGCTCCCTGGATGTGAGGTGCCGGCGGAGATCCGCCTCGGTCACGACCGCATTGGGGCTCAGGGTGAATTTGATGGACGAGACGATGCCGCGCGGGCCTTCGGTCACCGTGGGCCTGATGATGATGCCGCCGGTCTGCGCGTCCGGGCCGGGAACCTCGGCATATTCGGGCGCCATCCTGGCGTTGTAGTACCCGCGCTGTTGGTACAGGGCGCGGATGGAGTCGAGCGCCTCCGTCACCCTGGCCGGGTCGAACACCTCGCCAACCTTCAACGCGGGTTGCTGCAGGTATTCGGCGGCCGGGATGTGCGCCCCGGCCGGCACCTCCAAACCTCTGATCTGGTACCGGCGGCCACGATCGACCGTGTACGTGATCAGCAGGCGATCGGGCGTCTGCGTTTTCGTGTACGACGCAGTGGCGTGCCGATATCCTTTCGCCTGCCATGCTTCGATGATTTTTTTTCGGGATTCGTCGAGCAAATCGCGGTCAACCGCGCTGAGGCGCTTCACGGGAATCAGCTCGTCGAGGCGTCCCGGCAACCCGTTGGATGGAACGACTTGGATCTCGACGCTCGGACCAGCGTCGATGGTGATCGCGAGATGGGCCTTCGTTCCGCCGTCGGAAAACGTCACGGCCTGGCTCAGCGCGGCGATGGCGGTGTAGAACTGTTTGGCGCGCAGCTCATCGCGGATGGACCCCAGCGCGGCGGCCAGCGCCCGCTCACGGAAGGGCGCTCCCGCGGTGACGCCCAGCCGTTCGATCGTGCGCTCGCGATCCAGTTCCGCCCGCAGCCGCAAATCCACGCTCGCCACCGTCGTCAACGGGCCCGCGTCCACGGCGATGGCCATGACGGCGCGATCGGGGTCGTGCTGCTTGTCCACCCGGACCGTGGCGGTCGCCGACCGGTAACCCTCATTCTTCAGGATCTCCCGGACTTCGTTCTCGACTTCGACCCGCCGGTTGACGGCCGGCAGGCCGTTGAACCGATCCCGGACCTGGCGCTCGAGCTCCGCCGCCGAAATGCCGGCGTTGCCTTCGACACTGATCGCGCTGATGGGGTGACGAGGCTCGAGGTCAAAGATGAGCGCGACGCCACCCGGACGATCTTCGAGCAGGACGGTCACGTTCTCGAACCGGGGAATCTGATCGAACTTCTGCAGGACGCGACGCCACGCATCCGGTGCGAGTGGATCGCCAATCTGGATGTCCACGAGGCTGGCGAGGCCGGGCGAGGCGTCAGGCTTGCCTTCGACGCGGATTTCGATCGCCACGATCGGCGTCCCCAGTCGCGATGCGGGATCCTGTACGGTCTGGGCCCCGGCCGGCCGGCCTGCCGCCAGCCACGCGCATGTCAGACCGAACAGCAGAACGACGCGGTTCATTTGATCAGGCGGCGCAACCGGAGATCGAGGGCGAAGCTCCGGTCCTCGTTCCGCGACAGCACCCAGGAAATCTGATCCGTCTGGTCGTACTGAACCAGGATGACGTCGTTCTGCGAGCCGCTCAAGGAATGCGACCAGCTCAGGTAGATGCGATCGGAGATCGGCCGGCCCAGCACAATGCGCGCGGAGGGATTGACCTGCTGCAGGTTCGCCTCGTTGCCGTACAGCACCGGCACAATCTGGGCGGTCAACGTCGTGACACGCTGCACGGCGCTGCCCACGGTGGCCGTGACGGGACTGGTCAGCAGCTGAAATGCCACGGACTCGATCGCCTGCTGCTGGAGCAGATTCGGATCGGTGCGCGAGAGGCG
>DASUGC010000036.1:0-8842 GCA_036274235.1 Vicinamibacterales bacterium | reverse complement strand
TGAGCACGCTGCTCGACACGGCCGTCACGGCCATCGGAACGGTGCGCACGTCGCGCTCGCCGGACTTGGTGGCGGTGACCATGGCCTCCTGCGCCAGCGCGGGGCGCAGCATGAGGCGGAGCGCCACGGCGTTGCCCGCATCAATGCGCACGTGACGATGTTCCGGTGCGAAGCCGCGCAGATCGGCCGCCAGGTCATAGTCGCCGTCGGGAAGGTCGGAAAACACGAAGGCGCCGGCGGCATCGGAGTCAGCGACGCGATCCGCGCCGCCCCCGCTGAGCGTGATGTGGACGCCGGTCAGCGGCGTCCCATGCTCGTCAGTGACGGAGCCAGACAGATGTCCGGACCAGATCGTGTGCGCCAATGCCGCAGACGCACAGACCAGTACCAAAACGCCGGCCAGCGTGAAGAGTAAGCCGGGTGGGCGCGGATATATCATGCTGGTGCGTCAACCCTTGGCGTCGGATGTGCCGATATTGTCTCGCGGCGGACGGACGTTGACAATGCATGCCGGGCGTCTGTCCTGTGCAATGCTGGTCGGGCTGGCCGTCGCCGGCGCGGCGCCGGCCCAGGCTCAGCAGGATCAGCGGGCCGTGCAGCAGGTGCTGGTGCTGCAATCCGCGGATCGCGGCAACGTGACGCTCGATCGGTTCACGGCCGAGTTTCGCAATGCCCTGGATCGGCAAGCGGGGATCCCCGTGAATGTCGTGCAGGTCGTTGTCGGCCCCACGGGGTCGTTCGCGGCGCCTGACGCCGCGATCCTGGCGTTCATTCGATCCAAGTTCGCCGATCGTCCCAAGCCGGATTTGATCATGAGCGTGGCCGGCCCGGCGGCGCAATTTGCGCACCGATATCAGGCGCAACTGTTTCCCGGCACGCCGGTGCTGCTGGCGGCGGTGGATCATCGCGTGCTCGAGGACATGACCTTGAGCGAGCGCGAGGCGGTCGTCCCCGTGGCCAACGATCCGCGCGGCATGGTGGACAACATCCTGCAACTGTTGCCCGGAACACGCGAAATCTTCGTCGTGCTGGGATCGGGCAGCTCAGGAGAGTTCTGGCGCACGCAACTCATGGAGGAGTTCAAGCCATTTGCGGGCAAAGTCAGCTTCAGCTGGTCCACGGACCTTTCGTTCCCGGAGATGCTGCGACGTTGCGCCGGCTTGCCGCCGCATTCGGCGATCTTCTATGTCACCTATGGCAATGACGCGGTGGGCGCCGCCTATTCCGATGAGCGCGTCCTCGCCGACCTGCATGCCGCCGCGAACGCGCCGCTCTTCGGCGTGCAGAGCCCGTATCTCGGCGCCGGTGTTGTCGGCGGCCCGCTGGTGTCCATCGACGAGTTGGGGCAGACGGTCGCTGATGTGGCCAATCGCATCCTGAGAGGCGACCCGCCGAAGGATTTTCGGCTCAAGCCGCAGCCTCCGGGGCGCGCCGTCTTCGACGCCCGGGAACTCGATCGGTGGGGCATCCCCGAGAGCCGCCTGCCGCCGGGCGGCATGGTGCAGTTCAGGGCGCCCAGCCTCTGGCGCGAATACCGGAGCACGGCGCTGGCCGTCCTGTCCGTGCTGGTGGTGCAGGCGCTGCTGATCGTCGGACTCCTGTACCAACGCCGCGCCCGGCAACGGGCCGAACTCGAGAGCCGCCGGAGCCTGGCGCTCGCCGCCGATGCCGGCCGACGGCAGACGATGGCGGCGCTGACGAACTCAATTACGCATGAGCTCGGCCAGCCGCTGAGCTCGATGGTCAACAATGCCCAGGCCCTCCAGATGATGATCAGCACCAATCGGGCGCCCGAGGGGACCATTACGGAAATCCTGACCGACATCCAGGCGCAGGGCCGGCAGGCGCGACAGATCATCGACCGGCATCGAAGCATGCTCCGCAGCCGCGAGATGTCGGCCAGGCCCACCGATCTGGGAAGCGTGATTCGCGACGGACTGGCGCTGGTCTCGCACGACCTGAAGGTGCGCGGCATCGAGGCGGCCGTCGATCTGCCAGCCGGGCCCTGCGTGGTCCACGGCGATCACGTGCTTCTGCAGCAGGTGATCGTGAACCTTGTCATGAACGCGATGGACGCGATGGCCGACACCCCGCGGCCCAGGCGCCGCGTCAGCATTGGCGTCGCGGTGGAGGCTGCCGATGTCCGCCTGTCCGTCGGCGACTCAGGAACCGGCCTGCCGGAGAAGCTCGACGGCAAGCTGTTTGCGCCGTTTGTGACGACCAAAGCGCACGGGCTGGGGATTGGTCTGACGATCGTCCGGACCATTGTTGACGCGCATGGCGGCGGCTTGTCGGCCTGCAACAATCCCGACGGCGGCGCCACGTTCATAGTGACGTTGCGGCGCAGCGCCGCACCGACGGCGCCCGTGGCGGACGGTGCCGCATGACATCATCGACGCCCCGGCGTCCACGCGTCGTCGTGGCTGACGATCACCCGGACATGGTGACGGCGATCAGCCGGCTGTTGTCCATTGATTGCGACGTGGTGGGAACCGTCACCGATGGTTCGCGCGTCGTGGAGACGGTCCAGCGCCTGCAGCCGGACGTGGCGATCCTTGATCTGAATCTGCCCGGCATCAGCGGCTTCGAGGCGTGCCGGCAGATCACCCGCGCCAATCCCACGGTGAAAGTGATCGTATTCACGGCGATGCCTGATCCAAGCCTGGGCCAGCGGGCGACAGACGCCGGCGCGTCCGCGTTCCTCTGCAAAATGGCCACGGACTGCGACCTGCTGGCGACGGTCCTCTCACTCGCTGAGCGCCAGCCCGGGTCCGACGGTTCCTGAGCGGCGACCGGCCGCCTGACGCCCACCGTGTCCCAGGTTCAGGGCTGCAACGTTCCGCTCGTGTTTGGCGACCAGCTCACCACGCAGCGAGCCGCGCTCCAGCTTGGCGGTGGCATCGCCGTGAAAATCGTGAAGCACGTCGCGGCCCGGGCGTTCAACGTGCGGGACTCGCCGAACCCTGAACCCACGAACTCTGAACCTTGAACCCAGTCACCGTCTCCCCCCGAAGTAACCCTTCCAGAATCTGCGCCCGCGGAAGTCAGGTTTGAAACTCGCCGATGAGCTTTGTATCATCGGAAACTCCGTTTCATCGTGCGGGCGCGGGAAGTGTTCCGGCGCGTCCGTTTGTCCAGGTTAACCTTGCCGGGAATTCCCGGCGAAATCGCAAGACCGAAATTCTATGAAGAAACTGGTTGTTGTCCTGTTGACCCTTGGCGGGTTTGGCGTGGGTGTGTCCGTGATCGGCGGACAGCAGCCGAGCAATCCCATCGCCGGCACGCAGGTGCCGGGCGAAATCATCGTGAGATTCAAGCGCGGAGTGGACTCTGCAACGCGGGCGGCCGTCATTCGCGGCCGGGGCGCCGCGCATGTGCGGCGTTTCGACGAGGTGGATCTGGACCACGTGCGAATCGGCAACGGCCAGGCGCTCGCCGCCGAGCTGGCGCAGTGGCGCGCCAATCCGTATGTGGAATTTGCGCAGCCGAATCATGTGTACAGCGCGGTCACCACGCCGGCGCCGCTGCCGAACGATCCGTCGTGGACGAACGGCACGCTCTACGGAATGCAAATGATCGGGATGGCGCAGGCCTGGCAGACGTATGGCGGCGGCAATGGCTCGGTGATCGTGGCCGACATCGACACCGGCGTGCAGTACACGCATCCCGATCTGGCGGCCAACATGTGGCGCAACCCGGGCGAAATCGCCGGCAACGGCCGGGACGACGATGGCAATGGGTACGTCGATGATGTCTACGGGATTGACACCGTCAACCATGACAGCGATCCCATGGGCGACGCCAGCCATGGCACGCATGTGGCCGGGACGATTGCCGGCCTTGGCAACAACGGCACGGGCGTGGTTGGCGTCAACTGGAACGCGAAGATCCTGGCCTGCAAGTTCCTGAACTCATCCGGTAACGGAACCGACGCGGGCGCGATCGAATGTCTCAATTACGTCGTGTGGCTCAAGAACCACGGACAGAACATTCGCGTCACGAGCAACAGCTGGGGCAGTGACCGTGCCAGCGGCTATTCGGCGGCGCTACAGGCCGCGTTCGACGCCGCCGGCAATGCCGGCATCATCAATATCTGCGCGGCCGGCAACTCGGGTACGAACAACGACAACCTGCCGTTCGATCCAGCCAGCTTCAACTCTCCGAGCATCGTTTCGGTGGCGGCCTCTGATTCGAGTGACGCCAGGGCCGGTTTCAGCAATTACGGCGCCGCCAGCGTCGATCTGGCCGCGCCGGGCGTGAACATCTACAGCACCATCATCCCGAGCCCCGGCTACGGGTATTCGTCGGGCACCAGCATGGCCACGCCGCACGTCGCCGGCGCGGCGGCGTATCTGGCCATGCTCGATCCCTCGCTCGGCGTCGGGAACCTGAAGGCGCTGCTCTTGCAGAATGTCGACGTGCTGCCGGGATGGGCCGGCCTCGTCGCGAGCGGAGGCCGGTTGAACGTGTTCAAGGCCGCCAGCGCGCTTGCTCCGACGCCGACGCCAACTCCGACGCCGACTCCCACGCCCCCGCCGACCGGGGAGTCCGCTGACTGTACGCTTGGCCAGACCGTGACCGACTCGACCGGAAACGTGTGGACATTCACCGCCAGTCACATCGTGCTCAAGAACGGCGCGTCGCAGGGCTACGGGGGATCAGACTATTGGTACGCCGCGCACGTGGTGTACCTCCACGGGTTCAGTTCTGATGGCGGCCTCTGGTGGAAACTGACTGGGGGTTTGGCGAACGTGGGCGCCACGCAACCAGCGTGCGCTGCGCCGACTCCGGCGCCCACACCGACCCCGACCCCGACGCCGACCCCGACCCCGACGCCGACGCCGACACCCACGCCACCACCGACGGGGGAGTCGCCCAATTGCACCCTCGGGCAGACGATTACTGACTCGATCGGAAACGTCTGGACATTCAGTGCCAATCACATCGTGCTCAAGAACGGCGCATCGCAGGGTTACGGCGGATCGGAGTATTGGTATGCCGCGAAGGTGGTCTATCTCCATGGCTTCGCCGGTGATGGCGGACTGTGGTGGAAACTGACTGGAGGCCTGGCGAATGTCGGGAGCACGCGTCCGGCGTGTGCGGCGCCCGGCGCGTGACGCCGAGCCACTGACGAAGGCAGAATAGGGAGGCACTTCGGTGCCTCCCTATTTGTCTGTGTCGAGATTCGCGCTGCTCGCGCTGTTCGTGCTCTTCGCACCCGCTCGTGCCGCTGCGCATCCAGTTCCCTTCAGCTATCTCGACCTGCGGCTTCAGCCTGGCGCGATCGATGGCACGCTTGTCGTGCACATCCTCGATGTGGCGCATGATCTTTCGCGAGCCAGGGCGGAAGACCTGCTCGATCCGGCCGTTGCAGCCGGACAGTTCCAGGCCCTGACGACAATGCTTACGGGCCGGCTTCGAATTCTGGTCGATGGACAACCCGCACCGATCGAATGGACCCGGATGGATGTTGCGCCGGAGCGTCAGTCGCTGAAATTGTATTTCCGCGTGCCGGCACCCGCGGCCGTGCCCTCCATGCAGCTGTCTGGCCGGCTGTTTCCCTACGACTCGAATCACAAAACGTTTGTGAATGTGTACGAGGGCGACCTGTTGACCCAGGCCATCCTCGACAGCACGAAGACGACGTTTGACTACTTTGCCGGGACCCGTCAGGGCCGAATCGCAGTCGTGGGGAGATTCCTGCCGTCCGGCATTCATCACATTCTGGTCGGGCCCGATCATCTGTTGTTTCTGATCGGCCTTCTTCTGCTGGGTGGCACGATTCGACGGCTGGCGCTCATTGTCACGGGATTCACGGTGGCTCACAGCATCACGCTGTCCCTGGCGGCGCTGAATCTCGTGAATCCGCCGTCCAGCATCATCGAGCCGGCCATCGCACTCAGCATCATCTATGTCGGCGTCGACAATCTGATGGTGAAGACGGGGCGTGACCTGCGGCCGTGGATTGCCCTGGCATTTGGCCTCATCCATGGCTTTGGATTCGCCAACGTCCTGAGAGAGATGGATTTGCCGTCCCGCGCCCTGGGATGGTCGCTCCTGTCCTTCAACATCGGTGTCGAGCTCGGCCAGCTCGCGGTCGTGGCCGTCGTCGCGACATTGCTCGCGGGGGTCCGGTCCTGGAGTGCGGCCCTGGGCCGGCGGGTCGCCCTCGCCGGATCACTTGCGGTGATCGCGGCGGGAGGATTCTGGTTCGTAGAACGGGTATTCTTGTCCGGGGGAATCCGATGAGGCGATCAGTGGTGCTTGGCGCGCTGCTTCTGGTTGGCGGGTTGTCAATTGGCGTATCCGCCGCGCGACAAGCCGGCGGTGGCCAGGCCAACAATGTCCAGGTCGAAAAGCTTCACGACAACCTGTTTGTCCTGCGCGGTGGCGGCGGGAATACCGCCGTCTTCCTGACGGCGGATGGCATCACCGTCGTGGACTCGAAGAATCCCGGCTGGGGCCAGCCCATCCTGAACAAGATTAAGGAGCTTTCGCCCAAGCCGGTGACGCTTCTAATCAACACGCATACCCACGGTGACCACGTCAGCGGCAATGTGGAATTCCCCGCAAGCGTGGATGTGGTGGCGCAGGCCAACACCAAGGCGAACATGGAGAAGATGCCGATCTTCGCCGACAACGCCAATCGCGGCATGGCCAGGCGCACGTTCACCGATCGCATGACAATTGGGAAGGGCGCGGATCAGATCGACCTCTACTACTTCGGCCCGGGTCACACGAACGGCGACGCCTTTGTCGTCTTTCCGGCGCTGAGGACGATGCATGCCGGCGACATTTTCGGGAACAAGGGGCTGCCGCTCATCGACGCGGCGAACGGCGGCAGCGTGCTGCACATCGCCGACACGTTGAAGAAGGCGATCGCCGGCATCAAGGGCGTGGATACCATCATCAATGGTCACATGCCGGCGCAGACTACGTGGGCTGACCTCCAGACCTTCGCGGAACTGCAGCAGGACTTCCTGACGTGGGCGCAGGCTGAGCTCAAGGCAGGGAAGACCCCTGAAGCGGCGGCGCCTGGGTGGGTGATGCCGGAGAAGTACGTCAAGGCCGGCTATTCAGCGACTGTCCCGAACATGTTCGGCGGCCTCGCGGGACGGCTCCAGCGCCTGCAGGAAGAGCTCAGCAAGAAGTGAGCCGACCGCATTGGGCGCCTGAACTACGTAATCTTGCGCGTCTTCACGTTCCAGCACTGGCCTTTGATCGACCGCACATTCGAGCGGCCGGCGGTCGTCCATTTCACGCCCATGCCGGTGACTTTGGCCGACGCCCATGACCACATCGTGATTTGACGCGTCTCGCGGAACTTCACGATGGCGTCCATGCCGGCCCGGTCGGCTTCCTCGGCGAGTTCCCACATGAGGGAGTCGTCGTGACTGCCGTAGAACTTCTTCGTCGCCGAGATTTCCCGTCGAACGATAGTGTAGAAACGCGAGGCGGGATCTTCCTCCGTGATGAAGATCCGGCACGGCGCCGGCGCGACGGCCTGTGCTGTTTCAGCTTTTGGGGACGGCGAGAGGGCGACACACACAAGCACGGCGGCAAACACGGCAGACAGACGGACCATGAACTCTCCTTGCGCCAAAGCGCGGGCAGTCTACCATTGCCGCGGTCCGATTCAGAGGGAGGCACATGCGGACATGGCGCGTGACACCTGGTGCCGAGCCGCGACGACAGCGCGCATCGTGCGCGAGAACTGAGGGCTGCCGTCTGGA
Source organism: Vicinamibacterales bacterium (assembly GCA_036274235.1). Lineage (GTDB taxonomy): Bacteria > Acidobacteriota > Vicinamibacteria > Vicinamibacterales > SCN-69-37 > DASUGC01. Next base: position 1,109 of record DASUGC010000036.1, on the reverse strand, counting down.
TCCGTCTCCGAGCGGCTCTTGTGTTTCATCTGTAAATACGACTAGTATTTACACATGGCCTCCAGGCTGTTCAATGTCCGGCTCGACGCCGACCGGCTCCGCAAGGCCCGCAGGCTGCGCGGCGCCGGCCGGAACCTCGCGGACGTCGTCCGCGAGGCCATTGATACGGAGTACACGGCGCTGGCGAAGCCGGCGGCCCGCAGCGATCCGGCGGCGATCGTCGCCGGTATCATCGACCGCTTCAAAGATCCGGAGGAGGTGCCCGTCCGTTCGTACGACGTGCATGACGCCCGTGCCGCCCGGCGCGCCGTCGTCCGGTCACTCACGCGCCGCAAGCGGTGATCCTCGTCGATACCGGTCCGCTCGTGGCGCTCTGCGATGCCAGGGACGAGCGGCATCGAGAGGCGGTCGCGGATCTGTCGCGACTCTCGCCCGCGCACTTTCGAACGTGCGAGGCGGTGCTGGTCGAAGCCTGTTTCCACCTGCCGCATCGTTTCCAGCGCGAGCGCCTGCGCGCCCTGCTGACTGAACTCGACATTGAGTCTGTGTCCACGGATGACCCGGATTTTCGCGACGGGGTATTGGCCTGGTTGCTGAAGTTCGGCGACCACGAGCCGGATTGGGCCGATGGCTGCCTGGCGGTGCTGGCGGAGTGGGAGCCGCGCCTGAAAGTCTGGACCTACGACCGCGGGTTCCGCACGATCTGGCGCCGGCCGGACGGCAAACCCATGCCGATGGCTGTCAGGGCGTCTCGCCGGTAAGCGACGCAGCCAATGTGGCGCGCCTGGCCCGCCTTCGCGACCGGACGCTTCGGCGGGGCCAAATGCACTCGGCGCCATCCCGCCATAGCTCGCGAACGCAACTCACGCGAGCGACGGCGGATGGCGCGCCTGGCAGGAATCGAACCTGCGACCCTCGGCTTAGAAGGCCGATGCTCTATCCTCTGAGCTACAGGCGCGTCGTCTGTATGGTACAGGAGGCACCGGCCTGAGAGCGCGCGAGCGCAAGCCAGCGCGCCTGGCGAACGGAGCAGAATCTGCCTGAATGTTCTTGGCAAGGAGGCGGGTTCTGCGAGTGAGCCAGTAAGGGGGTTTGGGGGACGAAGTCCC
>DASUGC010000035.1:0-45061 GCA_036274235.1 Vicinamibacterales bacterium | reverse complement strand
GAGCCTGTTCAAGCGCCTGACATTCGCCGGCGTGCGGATCGTGACCTTGGCCGAGGGCGACATCACGCACCTGCACATCGGCTTGAAGGGCACGATGAATGCCCTGTATCTGAAAGACCTGGCCGAGAAGACACACCGTGGACTCCGCGGTCGCATAGAGGACGGCAAATCGGCCGGCGGCCTGTGCTACGGCTACCGCGTCGTGAAAACGCTGCAGGCCGGAGTCGTGACCACCGGAGATCGGGAAATCGATCCGGACCAGGCCGCGGTTGTTGAACGGATCTTTCGGGACTACGTGACTGGCCTCTCACCTGAAGCCATCGTGAAGGCACTCAACCGAGAAGGCACCGCGGGGCCCTTCGGTGGAAGCTGGAGCCCGAGCACGATCCACGGCAACGCGAAGCGCGGAACGGGCATCTTGAACGACGAACTGTACGTCGGACGCATGGTCTGGAATCGCCTTCGATACGTGAAGAATCCAGATACCGGCAAGCGCGTCTCCCGGTTGAATCCGCCGAAGGAGTGGCTAATCAAGAGCGTGCCTGAATTGCGCATCCTCACCGACGAGATGTGGACAGCGGCCAAGGAGCGCCAGCGAGACACGCCACGCATCGTCACCGACGCCGGAAACATCGGGCGGGCGCGTCGGCCGCAGTACTTGTTCTCAGGCTTCACAAAGTGCGGTGCCTGTGGTTCGGGCTTCATCATGGCCAGTGCGCATCGACTGTCGTGCTTTGGTGCGCGCCACAAAGGCAATCTGCCAAGTCAGAGACGAGCTCAAGGCGAACATGCTTCGGCGTGAGGCGCTCGAGGCCAAGCTGGCCGCAGCTGACGAGCCGAGCGAGCGACAGCAAGCGAGGCCTCGCGAATGACGCACAACGTGCCTAAGTGGTCCTGCGAGGAGGCGCGTTGTGCGGGAGAGAGCGAGGGGTCCGGGGACGAAGTCCCCGGATCAATGTTGGTTGCGGGGGCGTGCAACCGGCGTTACTTGCAGCTGTGGAACGGGGCGGCGTGAGGCCGTGATTTCGTCGATCGGCCTTGTCGGCCCTTGCAGACGACGCTACCATCAGCATATGACGGTCGCCCAACTCCTGAAGAGCGCCAAGACTCTGCCCAAGAAGGAGCGTGAGCGTCTGGTCCGCGGGATTCTGGCTCTGGAGAAACCCTCGCGCGAAAACGGCTCGTCTGGACGCCGGCCGACCCGCGTAACGTGGCCCGACGTCGAGGCTCGCGCCAAGCTGATCGTCCCTGATCGTATCCTGCCGAACCTCGTCCTGCTGGAACGCGGTGAGGAAGCGTACTGACGCATATGCGCGTCTACGCCGACAGCAGCTTCCTGGTGTCGTGCTATCTCATTGACGCAAACACGCCTCGCGCCAAAGCCTTTCTGTCGGAACACGACGGCCCTTTGCCCTTCACTGCACTTCACGAACTCGAGGTCCGAAACGCCCTGCAACTTGGCGTCTTCCGCCAGGTAATCACGAACGAACAGGCGAAGGCCGCAGCGTCGGCGATCGATGCGGACTTGCGGGACGGCCGACTCGTGCGAACGCCCGTGAAATGGCCTGCCGCGTTTCGGGCGACGCTGAAGCTCAGCAGCCAACACGCCGCGAAGACGGGAACGCGGAGCCTGGACATCTTGCACATCGCGTCCGCGAAGGCGCTCCGCATGAAGGAACTCGCCACGTTCGACTCGCGCCAGCGAGCACTCGCTGCGGCAGCCGGCCTGACAGAAGCCGTCTAGCGTCAGCACGAACGCTGGCAGCCGATTACTTCGCCATTTTCCACGGCCGCTGCTCGCAGACTTGTCCGCTTTCGGGATGAAGCGCGTTGCGTCAGCTCCGCGACAAGCATAGAATATCTATGGGAACACCATTGCATGTCCTGGCGTGACCTCTTCGCCCGTGGCCGCACTCGTGAAGACCGCGAGCGCGAAGAGGAACTGCAGGCGCACGTGGAGGAACTCGCCGACGAGTACGTCGATCGCGGCTTGAGCCCCGAAGAAGCTGCGCGCCGCGCCCGGCTGCGCTTCGGTAATCCACGAGTGAAGCGCGAGGAGATCGATGACCTCCGATCGATGGCAGTCTTTGAGTCCTTTGTGGGCGACCTCCGGTATGCCGTTCGGGTTCTGCGACGATCACCTGCCTTCTCGCTTGCCGCCGTCGCGACACTTGCACTCGGGATTGGCGCAAACGCCGCCGTGTTCAGCGTCCTCGAAGCCGTACTCTTGCGTCCGCTGCCCTATGAACATCCGGACCGGTTGGCGGGCATCACGTATCAATATCGGTCCGCGGATGCCAAGAACACCGCCGGCAGCGTGCCCAGTCCCCCGGTTCTCGCATGGATGGAACAGAGCCGCGCCTTCGAAGCATTCGGTACGTACACGACCGGCGAAACGACCTTTGTAAAGGCCAACGGGGAGCCGGTGCGCCTGTCCACGGCGTTCATCTCGACGAACTTCTTCTCTACCCTCGGCGTTCAGCCGGTCGATCGCGGGCGGACCTTCCAGAGGTCGGATGGGGACAGTGACGCAGATCCCGTCTTGATCGTGAGTCACCGCCTGTGGAGTCAACTTGGCAGGACGGACGGCGATCTTGGTGGCACGCTCCGGCTGAGTGGCCGCTCGTCGCGGTCATCGGTCTGGTATCGGATTCCTTCCGCTTCCCAGATTACGCGGCGCCGGACGTGTTCGCGCCGCGCGACCTCCCTGTTGGTAGTTCCATGGTTCAGTCGGTCGAGGTGATCGCTCGGCTCACGCCGACGGTGTCAATCGATCGCGCTGAAGACGAGCTCCTGCAAATCGACCGCCGAGCTCAACCGAGCTATCCCTCGGCCATGCGCTCATTCGTGGCCGCTGGCGGCGTTCCGCACGTGATGGAACTCCAACGACGAATCGCCGGAGATCTTCGCGGAATGCTGCTCATCGCGTTGGGCGCCGTCGGCTGCATTCTCCTGCTCGCATGCGCAAACGTCGCCAGCCTGCTGATCGCGCGAATGACCGGTCGCGAGCGTGAACTTGCCATGCGGACGGCGTTGGGCGCGACGACGCGCCGGCTGGCTCAGTGGCTCGTGGCCGAGAGCCTGGTGCTGACAGTCGCCGCTGCGGCCGTCAGCGTCATGGTCCTCCTTGGATTGATGGCCGGACTCCGGACCTTGCTGGCCGGGGCCATTCCGCATGCGGAAGCCGTCGGCGTCGATCAGTCTGTTCTGCTGTTCGTTGCCGTCAGCGTATTGGTGACCAGTGCGCTGTGCGCGGCGATTCCTGTTGCGCGAGTGATGCGGAGGCACGACTCGCCTGGCGCTCGACTTTCGTCGAGTGGCGCGGTCGGCACCGCCGTGCGTGATTCCGTCCGCCGGGTCCTTGTCGCGGCTCAGGTGGCCGCGGCGCTTGTGCTCGTGGTGGGCGCCCTGCTCCTTGTCACGACGATCTGGCAATTGAGCGGCGTCGGCCTTGGATTCAACGCGACACACGTAGCGACGCTCAAAGTCTCCGCCCTTGGCTTGGGCAATCCGGCACAGGTCCAGACGGACAAGGTCACGGAGATTTTGCGGCGCCTTCGCAGCCTGCCTGGCGTGTCCGCGGCTGGTGCGAGTACATCATTCCCGGTCAGCGGACATGCATTCGGGTTCACGGTTCCCGTGGCGGGTGAACCGCCGCCGCCCGGGGTGGCACAGGACGCCACGGGTGTGGATGCGGTGTCACCCGGCTTCTTTGGGGCCATGGGGATACAGATGATCGCCGGGCGGGACTTTGAAGATCGAGATGGAAGTTCCGCGCCGCGAGTGGCGGTCGTCAACAAGTCGTTCGCGCGGCTGAATTTCGGTGGACGTGATTCGCTCAGTCGGCGAGTGAGCCTCGGCGGGGGTCCGGAGGACGCCAATATCGCGGTGGTGGGCGTCGTCGATGACTTCAAGGATGGCAACCCTGGAGATGACACCAAGCCCACGGTATACGTGCCGCTTCCTCAAGCGGCGCCCCAGCTTGGGTTCCATACACTCGCGCTCGCCGTGCGAACGCCATCCGACCCTCGGCGCCTGATGCCGAGCCTCCGGCGGGAAATCGCAGGGCTCGCGCCACAGAGTGCCGTCTACGATCTCGCCACGATGGAGGACCGTGTCGCGATGACGATCGCTCCCCAGCGACAGCGAGCCGTCGTCTTTGGAATCTTCGCCGTCGTCGCGGTGATCCTCGCCGCAGTCGGCCTCTATGGATTGCTGGCTTCGGTGGTGGCGCAGAACAGGCGCGAATTCGGCGTTCGGCTGGCCTTGGGTGCCACGCGTCGCAACCTCATCGGCCTGGTGCTCCGGCAGGGTCTCGCGCCGACGGCGGTCGGAATCGTCGTGGGGTTCGGTGTGGCCCTGGCGTGCTCCCGCCTCCTGGCGGATCGGTTGTACGGCGTGACAGCGCTGGATCCGGTGACCTACTTGGCTGCAGCGGCCACGATGGTCGTGGTCTCGACGGCGGCGAGCTGCGTGCCGGCCTATCGAGCCACAACCGTCGATCCCATCAGGGTCTTGAGAACCGACTAACGAATCTTTGTTTCCCATGGAGGAGCCTATGACACGTGCACGTTTCGGAACGATTGTGCTTGGCGCGTTGCTGGTAGCGTGGCTTGGAAGCTCGGTTCGAGCAGGCGTGTTGGTTGACGCTCGCGCGCAAGGGACCAAGCGAGTTGTGGTGATGTCGATCACTGTCCCGAAGAAGGGCGTGCCGCCTGTGACGCTGACGACGCGGGAGGGCGAGATGGTCACGCTGTCGATCGAGGGTGTCGGCAAGATCGGGTTCGAGCCGGCCTTCCACGGGAACAGCGAATCTCCGGTCACCGTGACCGTCTATGACATCGCGACGTCCCCGCGGCAGAAGCTCGGCGAGGCCGAAGTGCCGGTCGCCGGGAAAGCTGTCCAAACCAAGACCTCTCCATCATTTGGGATTCAGATCACCAAGGTCACCCAACCGAAGTAGCTCAGGCACGGACGGACAACTTATGAGTCGACGTCGAACTGACAATGCCGCCGGGGATCTGCTTGGCGGCACGTTGGACATGCTCATCCTGCAGACCCTGCGGCTGGCTCCGGCCAATGGGTTCACGATCGCGAAGACCATCGAGCAGCGGTCGGACGCCATCCTGCTCGTCGAAGAAGGCTCTCTTTATCCAGCGCTTCACCGACTCGAGAAACGCGGATGGATAACCTCCTCGTGGGGCATTACCGAGCACAAACGGCGCGCCCGCTTCTATCGCTTGACGGCGGCGGGCAAGCGGTCTCTGGTCCAAGAAACGAGCCGATGGGAACGGCTGGTTCTAGCAGTCGGCCGCGTCATCAGGCCGGTCGAAGGATAGTTGGCGATCCGGGCAAGGAAGGGGGCAAGGACGCTCGCGAGAGTCATCCCGAACAATGGGAGGCTCACATTTCGCGGCCACGTCGAAAACCGACTGGGCCGGCTCACATTCACCGACCAGAAGTCGCTGCGTGACCGCAGGTTGCGGCAACGACGCTCGGGCGGCGCCCTTCGCCGCCCGCTGCAGTGATTGCGTCGGAGTTGTCGAGTGGTAGCGGGAAGAGGGCGTGAGCGACCCCCGCTTCAACTCGCGCTGCCGCGCTTCGCCTGACCCCGGGGGTCGCTCACGCCCTGTTGCCTGTGTCGCTGTTCGGCGTCGATTTCCGCGATCGCTTGTCGGACACTTCCTCCATCGACCCGGCCGCCGAAAGCGCGTTGCATCCGAGTGACATATGCAGCGCGTTCCGCGTGAGAAGCGATCACGGATCGCGACACAGATCCGTCATCGCTTCGCGAACGATTCTGCGCGAGCGTTCCGGCGCGTCAAGGCTTCGCTCGCTCCGCTCGCCGCATGCGCGGCCTTGACCCGCCGATCGCGCTCGCATGATTGGCTCATGCGAAGCGCTGACGAATTCGCGCTGGCTGCGCCCGTTGACATCGCGCGGAGCGAGTCCTACGATCGAATCGTCCTCTGTGCCAGCCAGACGCGGAGGCCGCCGCGCCAGCCTCAACGGCCCGGGCGCGTACACGTCACATCTCCTCTGGTTCACTCGACAGTCTGATGCGGCGCATCGCCCGCCAGTCGTCGACAATCCTCCGGTCGCAATCATTGCCGCCTTCCGTTGAGCACAACTCGACGCGCGAGATTTGGATTCGACGCGTCGCGTGGAGTTATCATGGCGGCAAGAAGACACTCCGATCGCTGCCGACACCCTGTTGATTCGATGCGCGAGTTCTCGCGTGTCGACATTGAACGACTGGACGAGCTGAACGCCGAGGCGCTTCGCAGACTCGCGCGACTCCTGGCTCAACAGGCCGCCCGCGAGTACTTCGATCGGTCGTCAGCGGCTCGACTCGAGTCGAAAGGGAGTTCGATTCAATGAAGGTCGCCATCTACGCGCGATACTCGTCGGATAATCAGCGCGACGCGTCGATCGCAGATCAGATGCGCGTGTGCCGGGCATTTGCGGAGCGCCAGGGCTGGGCCATCGCGCAGGAGTACTCGGACCACGCCGTGTCCGGTGCCACACTGCTCCGCTCCGGCTTCCAGGCGTTGATGCGCGCCGCGCTCGACCACGCGTTCGATGTCGTGCTCGCTGAATCCCTCGATCGCTTCAGCCGCGACCAGGAGGACACCGCCGGCCTGTTCAAGCGTCTGACATTCGCTGGCGTGAACATCGTCACGCTCGCCGAGGGCGACATCACGCACCTGCACATCGGGTTCAAGGGGACGATGAATGCCCTGTTCCTCAAGGACCTGGCCGAGAAGACGCATCGCGGATTGCGCGGGCGAATCGAAGACGGCAAATCAGGTGGCGGCCTCTGTTACGGGTATCGAGTCGTCCGCGCTTTGAATGGCGCCGCCGTCACCACCGGTGAGCGCGAAATCGAACCGGCGGAAGCCGCCGTCGTCGAACGCGTCTTCCGAGGGTTCGTCACCGGCATGTCGCCGAAGCAGATCGCAAAGACGCTGAACCGCGAAGGCGTTCCCGGACCGGCTGGTGGACGGTGGAGCCCGAGCACGATCTACGGCAACCACCAGCGAGGAACCGGCATCCTCAACAACGAGCTGTATGTCGGTCGCCTCGTGTGGAACCGGCTGCGCTATGTGAAGAATCCTGACACCGGCAAGCGCATTTCACGCTTGAACCCGCCGAGCGACTGGCTCACGAAGGATGTCCCGTCTCTGCGCATCATCACGGACGACCTCTGGGATCAGGCCAAGGCACGCCAGCAGGCCGCTCGTCGCACGCTCGCGAAGTCAGGGAACTTCAGCCAACTGCGGCGACCCCGATATCTGTTCTCCGGCTTGACGAAGTGCGGCGAATGCGGGGCGGGATTCATCATGGGCTCGGCCAACCGCCTGATGTGCTTCGGCGCACGCGACCAGGGAACGTGCTCGAACCGGCTGACGATTCGTCGCGACGAGGTCGAGGCCCGCGTGCTCAGGGCGTTGCAGGACAAGTTGCTTCGGCAGAATCTCTTCGAAGAGTTCTGCCACGAGTTCACGCGCGAGATGAATCGGCTGCGCATGGAGCAGCGCGCAGCCCTGAGCGGCGCTGAGCGCGAACTCGCGCGGGTCAAACAAGAGATTCAGAAAGTCATCGACGCGATCATCGACGGCGTGAAGGGTTCCGAGGTGAAGGACCGCATGGCCGCATTACAGGAGCGGAAGGAAGCCCTGACCAACCGGCTCGACGGCGCCGATGAACCGCCCCCGCTGCTGCATCCGAACATGGCCGAGTTGTACCGCACCAAGGTCGTCCAACTCGCCGAGGCGCTCGAACGGCCGGAAAGCCGCTCAGAGGCCACGGAGATCTTGCGCGGACTGGTCGATGAGATCACGCTGACGCCGCGCGATGGCGCGCTTCAAATCGATTTGAAGGGGAATCTGGCGGCGATGCTCGGCGCCGCCCAAAATGCGAAGTGGAGATCATCCGCCTCCGCTCCTTCGGAGCTCCGGCGAGACGATCTCCACCTGCAAGTAAAGTTGGTTGCGGGGGGGGGATTTGAACCCCCGACCTTTGGGTTATGAGCCCAACGAGCTACCGGACTGCTCCACCCCGCGGTGAACCGATGGCGAGGCCCATTGCGCCTCACCCGGAACAGCCATCGTAGCGTGAACGCGCACAGCGGTCAATTACGCGTCCTTTTTCGGTAGGATGTTTCGATGCAAATCCAGACTGCGCGCGTCCTCCTGTCACTCGCCATCATGGCCCTGGCCCCGCTCGCCGCCTTCGCCCAAACGCCACCGCCTCCCCCGCCGCCCAAACAGGAACTCACGGCTCAGGCGGCCTTCGTCGGGACGACCGGCAACTCCAGGGAAACGACGCTCTCTGCGGGGGCTGATTACATCGCCCGGCCGGGTCTCTGGACGATCAAAGACCGCTTCGCCGTCATCCGCGGCGAAACCGACAACCTCGTCACGACGGAGTCATGGCTCTTTGGCATGCGCGGGGAGCGCCCGCTCAATTCCCGCGTGGCCATGTTCGCCGAGTACGCGTACTTCCGCGACACATTCGCCGGCATCGACAATCGCAATGGCGTGACCGGCGGCCTGATGTTCACGCTGGTCAAGGACGCCCGGAACACACTGACGGCAGATGCCGGCGTCGGCTACCTGAACGAACAACGCATCACGGGCGAAGACGTGTCCAGCGGGACCTATTCGGCCGGGGCCGCCTACATCCTGAAGCTCTCCGACAACGCGGACATCACGGACGAATTCCGGTACCTCGGCATCTTCGACAACAGCGACGACTGGCGCATCGCGAACACCGTGGCGGTGACGGCGAAGCTCACGTCGGTGTTCTCGCTGAAGTTTTCGAACACGGTCCGGCACCTGAACTTTCCACCGCCGGGGTTTGTTTCCACCGACACCGTGACGTCTGTGGCATTGGTGATGTCCCTCAAGTCCAAGGCGACGAAATAGATCCGGGGGCCTTGCTCCCAGACCTCCGCCTTCGCGCGGCGCTCGCGACCTGGGCACCGTCAAAGGTCGCTCGCCGCTACGGCGGACCCGCTGTAGTCGCGACCAACGGGAGCGCTCGACGAAGGCGGGCCCTACTCGCTCACTCGCAAAACGTGCCTCCTCTAAATTGCGCTTAGGCACGTTTTGGCTCCGTTCGCGAGGCTCGGCCGCTCACTGCGGCCTCGCTACTACTACGCGGGGCTTTGCGAGGCTCGCGGGCTGGCTGCCCGCTCGCTCGCGTGTCGGCCGACACCTCCTGCCGGTACCATGACGGGGGTGGTCGGCTGTTCCGGGCCACCTGAAGGGACGTGTTCGATGGGGCCCGAGAGCCTCGAGGCATTACGCGACCGCATCCGACAGCTCGATCGTGATCTTGTCGCGCTCGCCGCGGAGCGTGTGGCCGTGGCGAGGCAGGTTGGCGACGCCAAGCGGCAGGCCAATCGGCCGCTCGTTGACTATGCGCAAGAGCGCGCCGTCCTCGAACGCGCACGGAGTGAGGCCGAAGCCGCTGGACTGGATCCTCGCGTGGCTGAGACCATTCTTGTCGCGCTGATTCGCGCGGCCGTGAGCGCGCAGGATCAGGACAGCTGGCGTCGCGCCTCGGTAGGACACGGCAAGACCGCGGTCGTCGTCGGCGGCTTGGGCCGCATGGGCCGGTGGTTCACGCGTTTCCTCGCCGACCAGGGCTACGCCGTCGGCGCGCTTGACCTGGATCCCGCCGGAGATGAAGAACAGGCATGGGCGCGCGGAGCTCTGCCGACGGCCGATCTCGTCGTGTGTTCAATTCCGCCAGCTGCCGCGGCGGCGCTCTACGATCAATGGTCCGCCGACCCGCCGCGCGGTGTGATCGTGGACATCGCGAGCATCAAGACGCCGCTCATCGGACCCATCCGCCGGCTGCAAGCGGCCGGCGCGCGTGTTGCGTCCATTCATCCGATGTTCGGACCATCCGTCGTGCTGCTGCGCGACTGCGACGTCGTGATCTGCGATACGGGCGACCAAGAGGCCGCCGAAACGGTGACGCGATTGTTCACGTCCACGACTGCGCGGCTGCTACACCTGCCGCTCGACGAGCACGATCGCCTGATGGCGGACGTCCTGACGCTCGCGCACGCCACGACAATCGCGTTCGCGCTCGCGCTTCCCGATACGGCCGTCCCCGTTCGCAGCACGACGCTGGGCGCGCTGCAGACGCTCTCGGCGAATCTCATGCGCGAAAGTCCGGACGTGTATTTCGAAATTCAGGCGCTCAATCCGAATTCGGCCGCGGCGCTGGAGCGGCTGGCTTCGGCGGTTTCACGCGTCAGGCGGATCGTGTCTTCCCGCGATGCGGCCGGTTTCCATCAACTGATGGACGAAGGCCGGCACAAGACGGGGGCCTAGCTAGCCGCTCAGGCCCGGTCGCTTCACGCAGCGAAATCCAAGGTGGTTGGTTCCCGTGCTGACTTCGCCTTTGCCGCGCGTGCCGACGATGTAGCGCGAGCAATATTCGTCGGTACATAAGAACGATCCGCCGCGATGCACTTTTTTCGGCTGGCCTGGCTCGTCGGGATCATATGAAGACGACGGCCCGCGGGGATTGCGCGCGACGCCCTGGCTCGCGAGCGTGGCGTAGTAGTCCGGCCGATACCAGTCGCTGACCCACTGCCACACGTTGCCGGACATTCCGTAGAGACCGTACCCGTTCGCGCCGTATTGTCTGACCGGTCCAATCCCGGTGGCGCCGTCCTCGCCGGTGTCTTTCACGGGGAAGTGGCCTTGATGGGTGTTCGCCATCCAACGGCCATTCGGGCGGAATGCATCGCCCCATACGAACGGCTTACCCGTGAGTCCGCCGCGCGCGGCAAATTCCCATTCCGCTTCCGTCGGCAGCCGCTTTCCCGCCCACTTCGCGTACGCCTCGGCATCTTCGTACGCGATGTGAATGACGGGATAGTCGTCCTTGCCCTTGATATCGCTGGCCGATCCCAGTGGATGCTTCCAGTTTGCGCCGCGCGCCCAGCTCCACCACTGAAGGTGATCGTTCAGCGGCACATTGTGATCGGGCGGCGTGAACACGGCCGATCCGGGGACGAGATCCTTCGGATCGGCGCCCGGGAAATCTTCGGGCCTCGGCTTGCGCTCGGCGACCGTGACGTAGCCGGTCGCCTGGACGAACGCCGCGTACTGCGCGTTCGTCACGTCGGTGGCGTCCATGAAAAAACCGTCGACGTAGACTCGATGAATCGGGCGCGCGTCGGTCGTCGCCCTCATCCCGACGTCGTCCATGTCAGGCGGATCGCCGGCGCCCATCGAAAATTCGCCGCCGGGGATCCAGACCATGCCCTGCGGCGCCGAGGACGGCGCCGGCGCGGTGTTGGGGACGGTCGGCTCGAACCTTGCCATCGACACGGCTGAAGCGGCGTGGGGCGCGGATGGGATCACGGCCGAATCGGAATTCCGGTTCAGCGCGGCGTAGAGCGCGACGCCGGCCGCTCCCATCGCCATCAGCACCGCGGCGGGCCGCTTCATCTGGCAATCCAGTTCGCAATGTCGGTGATCACTTCTTCCGGCACGTGCCCGGGTACCGCATATTCTGCGGGCAGGCTCTTTCCGATACCGCTCAGGAACAGATGGTTGAGCGTCTGGTACAGGTGGAATTCGACGTCTTTCCGGGTCGCAAGCGCGGCCTTCCAGCGATCGAAGTCCGCGGTCGTCACCTGGTAATCGCGCGCGCCCTGCAGGATGAGCATCCGCTGCGGCAGTCGCGCGGCAACGGCCGGCGGATCGTAGCCGCGCAGATCGGCCCAATAGCTGATCGGGGCGTTTGAAATGGCTCGCGGCGTCTTCAGGTCGTCCGCCGTCAGCGCGGCAATCTCCGCCGAGGCGCGCCGGGCCTGATCGATGGCCTGTTGCTCCGCAGGCGTCACCGTGCCGTCCGCCCCGGCCAGATACTGAAGCTGATCGATCAAGGCCTGATCGAGGGGCCTGACGAGACCCGCCATGACGATCAGGCCGGCCAGCGCCGGATCCGCGGCCCCAATGCGCGGAATCAGCATGCCGCCCAGGCTGTGACCGAGCACAAACATCCGTTTGGAATCGATCGCCGGATCCGCCCGCAACAGCGCCACCGCCGCCAGCACGTCGTCAATGACCTCGTCCTTGACGGTCAGTCTGGTGTTCATCGCGACTTTCACACCATAGACAAAGGTGCGCTTGTCATAGCGCAACACCGCGACGCCGCGCGATGCGAGCCCCAGAGCCAGATCTTTGAATGTCTTGTTCGGGCCCAGAGATTCGTCACGATCGTTCGCGCCAGACCCGTGCACGAGCACGACGGCCGGAAAGGGCCCCTTGCCCGCCGGCATCGTCAACGTGCCCGGCAGTTTCCATTCGCCTGTCCCGACCGTGACGTCGCGTTCCGTGAACCGGTTGGCCGCCGCATAGGCGGGCGGCGCCCACGGCGCGGCCGCGGGACGGACCTGGATGCCGGATATCTGTCCCGATGCAGTGAAGGTGACAGCCAGTTCCAGCGAGGCCTTCTCGAATTGACACGCGATCACGACGATCGTGTCGGCGCCGCGTCGCTGCTCGGCCGCAGGACGCCGGGTGACAAGCTTGCCTACTTGCGCGGTTGTCCGATCCCAGGCCGTCGCAAAGGCATCCCCGGGGATCGCCGCCTTCATCCCGTCGTCGAACTGCGCCGTGACCTTCCCAAAGTCGCGCGCGAGAAGCGCGTCAAGAATCGACTCGGCCTGTGCTGTCCGCGATGGCGCCGGGGTGGACGTTTGTGCGACTCCCGCCGCGCCGGCGGCGAGCAGGGCGACCAGCGTCAGCCAGGTCCGGGCTTGAAACAGTTTCATTTGGTGACCACCTTCAGTCCAACGATAGAGCCAATGAGCAGCGTCAGAAACAGCAGCCGCCAGAAGGTTGCCGGATCCTTAAAGAACACGATGCCGACGATCGCGGTGCCGACGGCGCCGATGCCGGTCCAGACCGCATACGCCGTCCCAAGTGGAATCGTTTTCATCGCCTGAGAGAGCAGCGAAAAACTGCTGATAACCGAGACCCAGAACAGCGCCGTCCACCAGCCGCTCGCCGACGGGCGATCGGCCATTTTCATGCTGGACGTAAAGCCAACCTCAAACACCCCGGCGAGCACCAGCACGGCCCAATCACTCATGGCGCGACGATAGCATGCGGGTGACGGGAGACCGTGACGCGGTTCGCGGCAGGCCGACTTTGCCGCAGCGCGCCTGAGGGTTGTCGCCAGCCGATGGCGCGCGAGCGTGCGGCGGAGGCCGGCAGTGAACTGCGTCACGGTCTCCCGTCACCGGCGGATCCCCCCGGATCAAAGAGGGGGAACCTTGACGCCGCCGCGGTGTCAACTAAGGGTAGACGCAACAGCGACGCGCGAACGAGCGCGAGCGGGCGAAGCATCCAGAGTGAATATGTCGAAGACTTACTCGTCCATGAACGTCACGCCGCTCATCGACGTCCTGCTCGTCCTGCTGGTGATCTTCCTGGCATCGCTGCCCTTGTCGCAGGAGGGCCTGGACGTAGACATTCCGCATGAAGCTCAGGCGCCGGCCGTTCCGGTGGCAAGTGCCGACATCGTCGCGAGCTACGGGGCCGACCATCGACTCCTCATTAATAGCCGCCCGGTCGAGATGGCGGCCGCCGAGGCTGCGTTTCGGGAGGTGTACCAGGGCCGGCGGGACAAGACACTCTACGTGATGGGAGATCCGTCCGTTACCTATGGCGAAATCGCACGGATCATCGACGCGGCCACCGGCGCCGGGGTGGAGAAAGTGGGGATCGTCACCGAGGGCATGCGCCGGGAGGCCCGATTAATCAGGTAAACCCACGAGTGGGCTATGCTAGCCAGTGCAAGTCAACGTCGGTCTCATACTTGGAGGAGTCGATGAAACTCTCTGTGAAATTGTTCATGGCCTCGCTGGTCGTCGCGGGTCTCGCGCTCGTGAAGCCGATCAGCGCGGCGCCGGAAACCTGGACGGGAACGATCTCGGACTCGATGTGCAAGGGCTCGCATGGCGACAAGGGCGGCACGCCGCAGAAGGATCATGACTGCGCGGTCACGTGCGCGAAGAACGGAGGGTTCGTGTTCGTGACCGAAGGCAAGGACAAGAAGCCGCTCATCCTGAAGATCGCGGATCAGAAGAGCGCGGACCTCGTGACGCACGCCGGACACAAGGTCACGGTGACGGGCGAACTCAAGGGCGATACCGTCACGATCACCAAGATCACGATGATTAAGCAGTAGCACGCCGTTGGACCGCCTGGGCGCCCATCCTGTGCTAGGGTGGGCGCCATGACTCCTTTTCGCATCCCGGCCTTCTGCGCAGTCGCGGCGGTCGCCGCGCTGACGTCAATCTCCGCGCAGTCGAAGATCGTCAAAGTCCTGCTCGAATATCGAGCGCCGGCAGAAGGGCGCCCGACGCCCAACTTCTCGCCAAAGGGAACGCAGGTCCGTATCACGGACATCGACGCCGCGGCGAAGCTGCCTGCGGGAGCAGTGCGGCCGGCCCGGAAAGGCATGATCGAAATCGGCCCGGCCCGATCCTCGTGGGTCGGCGTCCTCGCGACGGCCACCGCGGAGCATCCTGGCGATCTGTGTCAGCTCTTCGTCGATCGCAATCGAAACGGCGATTTCACGGACGACGGGCCGGGGTTGACGGCGACGCCGACACAGAACGACAAGACCAAGGCGTGGTGGACGTCGATCAATTCGATTGAGTTGTCAGTGCCCTATGGCCCGGGCGTGACCGAGCGTTATCTCGTGAACAGTTGGATCGTGCGGGAGGATGGCGCGCCGGCGCCCGACATCATTCGCTACTCCGTCCGATCGTGGCGGCAGGGCACGGTCACGATCAACGGCGTCGAGGCGCTGGTCGCCGTGATGGACAGTGACAACAATGCCCTGTTCGACAAGAGCGACACATGGAGCGCGATGGCTGCGTCCGAGCCGAACGCCGCGAGGGCCGTCCTCTCCATCAACGAAGCGCGGCCGACCAACCGCCTCATGTTCCTGAAGTCAGGCGCGAAGGAAACCGCCATCGAGTTCAAAGGCCTGAGCCGGGACGGCCGTTCGCTGGACATTGCGGTCGTGGACGCGAAAGTGACGAAGGCCGAGGATCGCGCGCCTGATGACCTGGTGAGGGACGAACGGCCCCGGCCGCGAACCGAGACGCCGTTCACGTGGGGACACGGAAGCGCGGGTTTCACTGCCGCGCTCGCACGGGCGAAGGCCGAACGCAAGCTGGTCTTCATCGACTTCGAGGCCACGTGGTGCGGCCCGTGCCACACCATGGACGAGTGGGTCTGGAGCGACGCCGAAGTCGCCGCCGGCCTGCGCGCGGGGTACGCCGGCGTCAAGATCGACGCGGATCTGGAAAAGGATCTCGTCAAGCGCTTCAACCCGAATGGGTATCCGACGATGATCGTGCTCGACGCGACCGGCAAGGAAATCAAACGCGTCGGTGGATACCAATCGTCGAAACAAATCTTGGCATTCTTGAAATGACGCTGACAGGTCACCGTTAACAGGTGACGGGTGACCTGAGCTTCAGTACGCCACCAGCAGCCTCGCCGCCTTTTCGATATCCGCTTCGCTGGGCAAAAACGCCTCTTCAAGCGGCGGCGAGTACGGCACCGGCGTGTCGAGCGCGCCCATGATGCGGACGGGGGCATCCAGCCACTCGAAGGCTTCTTCCTGGACGATGGCGGCCACGGACTCTCCGATGCCGCCTGTGCGCGAGTCTTCGTGGACGATCAACACGCGCCCCGTGTGCTTCGCCACCGCCAGCACCGACGCCCGATCGAGAGGCGACAGCCAGCGCAGATCCAGGACACTCGCTTCGATTCCGCTGGCCGCCAGTCGCTCCGCCACGCGCATGGCCGCGTGCACGTACGCGCCATAGGAAATGATCGCCAGGTCATCGCCGGCGCGCCGCAGCGCGGCCTTCCCCACCGGAAGCGCCGAAGGCGCCCCGGCGGCCACGCGCTGTTTGATCCGCGGATCGCGATAGAGCGCGATGTGCTCGTAATACAACACTGGATCGGGATCCGCGACCGCTGACGCCATGAGCGCCCGCGCGTCGTGCGGGGTCGAGGGGACGGCGATCTTCAGGCCTGGCGTGCGATAGAACCAGGGCTCGGTGTTCTGGGAATGGTAGGGTCCGGCGTGCCGCAGTCCGCCCCACGGCATCCGCACGACCATCGGCACGTCGACGCCCCAGCGATACCGAATCTTGGCCGCGTTGTTGACGAGCTGATTGAAGCCCGTCGCCACGAAGTCGTTGAACTGCATCTCGCCAATGGGCCGAAGGCCCGCGAGCGCCGATCCAATGCAGGCCCCGAGCACGGCACCCTCCGCCAGCGGCGAATTGAGGATGCGATCCCCGTGTTTCTCGAGCAGCGGCCGCAGCAGGAGAAACGCATTCCCGTACTTGCCGCCGACGTCTTCGCCGAAGACGAACGCCCGCGGATCCGCGTCGAGCGCGTCGCCCACGCCGTGCATCACGGCCTCGAGAAACGTCATGCCTTTCTTGTCGAACGGCGGCGCGTCCTCAACCGCGGGCAATTCGACGTCCGCCGGCGCGTCGCCGCGGCGCTCCAGGATCTCCACTCGCGCGCGGGCCACCGGATCGTTCGCGATCACCCCCCGCGTCACCATGGCCGGATCCGGCCACGGCGCGGCAACGACCGCGCGTGCCTGCTCTTCCACCAGCGCCTCGGCCGCGTCCTTGAACAACCGCAGGTCGTCGGCGCCAATCACGCCCATCGCCTCGAGCTTCCTGGCGTATGTGGGAATCGGATCGCGAACACGCCAGAACTCGTACAGCTCTGGATCCGCGTAGCCCTGAGGCGTCACGGGCGGGTACGTCCAGGACGGCTGCGGATCCTTGCCCAGGTACAGCATGTCGTCGTGATGCGCGTGCCCGCACATCCGCATCGCCACCAGCTCGATCAGCGTGGCGCCCGCGCCCGCGCGCGCGCGCTCGGCCGCCCACGTGAAGGCCGCGGCGATGGCATCCGGATCGGTGCCATCAAGCGTGATCCCCGGAATGCCGTATCCGGCGGCCTTGTCCGCGAACATTCGCGCCGCGGAGTTGTCCCGCACGGGCGTCGACAGCGCCGTCTGATTGTTCTCGAGACAGAAAATCACAGGCAACCGTTTTGCGGCGCAGAGATTGATCGCTTCGTGCCACTCGCCCAGCGACGATCCGCCTTCGCCAATGAAGGACACCGCGACGCGCGTGTGCCCCAGCCGTTCGAATGCCAGCCCCATGCCGGCGACCGTGAGACTACTGATCGAGAGAGGGGCTGCCGCCGGAAGGACGCCCCAGGAAAAGTCGCCGATGTGCAGGTCACGCCCGTCCATCGGAGGGCCGGCCTTGGCCATCTGCCCGTTCAGGACCATGCGAACCGTCTCCGGCTTCGGCCGCATCGCGAGCGCCGCCCCAAGGTCCCTGATGATCGGCCCGACAACGTCGCCTTGCCACTCGCCGTCGTCCGTGCGGAACTCCGGCCCACGCTTCAAACGAATCGCGGCGGCGTAGATCGCTTCCTGGCCGAGCGATCGAAAGCCCTTTCCCTGAAAAGGCGTGTTCTCGTACCGGACTTCGGAGCCGTTGAAAAACGCTTTCAGGCGGTTGTCAACCGCGCGCGTGAGGATCATGCCGCGCAGGATCTCGCGCCGTTCCTCGGCCGTGAGGCCGCGCTCGATCGCCACCCGCCGAAGGAAACCGTCTGCGATGTCGGCCAGGGACTCTTCGGCGCGATCGAACCGCTCGCGTGCCGTGACGCCCGGCGTGGTTTCGGTGCCGGCGGGAAGCTTGGGCCACGCGATCGCCGCGCGGATCGCCCGGGCCAGCGGCACGCGTAGATGCTCGACATCGTCAGCCGTCTCGGGCTCTCGTTTGACGGCCTTGTCCCAGGCTGCGGCGGCGAGCGCGCCGGCGAACGGCTGTTGTTCGGCGATGAACGTGAGAAAGCGGGCACGCAACGACACGGCTCGGTAGTTTACGTCGGTTTCTCCGGCCACTTGTGCTTCGGGTAACGCGCGCGCAGTTCCTTGCGGACTTCGGCGTAGCCGCGGGCCCAGAAACTCTCGAGATCGCTGGTCACCTGCACGGGCCGGCCGCTGGGCGCCAGCAATTCAAACGTGATGGGAATCTGCCGGTGGCCGATGCGGGGACTGCGCGCGAGCCCGAACACATCCTGCAGCCTGAGCGAGGCCACGACGACGTCGTTGTGGCGGTACTCGAGCGGAACGGTGCGGCCGGAGGGGGCCTTGAACGTCAACGGCGCGCCGCGCGCCATGTTGCGGCGCTCGGCCTCTGTCAGGGCCGACTCGAGATCCACGTCCGCCAGCCTGACTCGCCCGTCGCATGCGATGCGCACGAGCTGGGCGAAGTCGACGGCCTGTCCGGCGAACTCAGCACGTCGCAGCAATTGCCGATCCGCATCGGTGGGACCTCGCCGCAAGTACTCGTCGGCCAGAATCGGCGCCGCGGCAACCGGATCGGGTGCCATCGCATGCCTGGCGATCACCAGCGCGTCGTACATCTCGACGCGATACGCCCGCACCGATCCGCTGTCGGCATCGAACTCGTGGGTCACCAGCCTGGCCGTCGGCTGAATCCACTCGGCATCCACGGCCGACGCGACCCGAATCAGGGCCTCCCCTCCCACGGGCGCGCTCCCGCTGGTCACATCGACCGCGACAACGAACTCGGCGTTCACGAC
The DNA here is from genome assembly GCA_036274235.1 of Vicinamibacterales bacterium. GTDB lineage: Bacteria > Acidobacteriota > Vicinamibacteria > Vicinamibacterales > SCN-69-37 > DASUGC01. Next base: position 26,342 of record DASUGC010000035.1, on the reverse strand, counting down.
GCCGCTGTCGCGCGACAACCGGGCTCCGGTCCCGGCTGCCAGGACGAATCGATCGTGTCCGGTCGCGCGCCGCCGCGCGAGCCGATCCGGATAGCCGTCGAAGATCGCGCGCCGGAAGTCCGTCTCCGAGAGTCGATTCGGCGAGGCGCCCGCGTGGCGATCCCCGGAAGCCGCCCGCTGCAGGCCCGCGGCTACCTGTTGGACGTGATGCGGCAGCGCCGCGTCGGTCTCGACCGCCATCAGCAGATCGCAGGACGTTGATCCGCGCCGCGGCGGGAGCAGGTGTCGTTCCGACAGCAGTGCGCAGGCGCGCGCCATCGCTCGATCGCCGCCTGCGGCCGTCAGCATCCGGGCCAGGCGCGGATGTAACGGCAATCGATGCAGGCTCCGGCCGACGGCCGTCAGCCGGCCGCCCGCAACGGCGCCAAGGCGCGCCAGCAAGGCCAGCGCGGCGTCGATGCTCTGCTCCGGGGGCCGATCAAACCAGGCCAGCGCTTTCGGCTCGCCGCCCCAGGCGAGGATTTCAAGGACGGACGCCGCCAGATCCACTCGCGCGATTTCCGGCTCGCGATGCGGCCGCAAACGATCGCGTTCGTCCCAGAGCCGCACGACCGCACCGGCCTGCACGCGCCCGGCCCGGCCGGCGCGCTGATCCGCAGAATCCTGCGAGATCCTTTCCACCTCGAGGCTGTCGATGGCCCGATCCGCGTCGTACCGCGCCACTTTGTGCAGCCCGGTATCGATCACGCAGGTGACGTCCGGAACGGTGAGGGTCGTTTCGGCCAGATTGGTGGCCAGGACGATGCGCCGGCTTGCGGTTGGACGCAGCGCCGCGTCCTGCGCGTCGCCATCAAGGCCGCCGTGCAATGCGAGCACCGGCACGTCGCCAGGCGCGCGCATGCCGGCGAGCTGGTCGGCCGCGCGGCGAATCTCCGGCGCGCCGGGCAGGAAACACAGCATGGCGCCGGTGAGGCGCGGCAATTCCGACGCGATCGCCTTGTCGATCGACGTCCCGGGCGCGTACGTGATCGCCAGTGGATGCTGCCTTCCGGGCACGTCGATGATGGGACAGTCGCCCAGATACGCCGCGACGCGCCTGGCGTCGAGCGTCGCGGACATTACGACCAGCCGCAGATCGTCTCGCGCGCGCCACGCCTCCCGCGCGAGCGCTAATCCGAGATCCGCATGGATGCTGCGCTCGTGGAACTCGTCGATGACGACGGTGCGAATGTCGTGGATCAGTGGATCCTGCTGCAGGCGCGCGGTGAGGATGCCTTCTGTCGCGACGATCAGCTGCGTGTCGGCCCCGAGCCGGCGATCGAATCGAATGTGCCAGCCGACCTCGCGGCCGAGCGTCCAGCCCCGCTCGTGAGCGATCCAGCGGGCGATGGATCGCGCGGCGACTCTCCTGGGCTGCAGCACCAGGACTCGGCCTGGCCCCACAAGGGCCGGCGGCACCCTCGTCGTCTTGCCCGCGCCGGGCGCGGCGGTAATCACGGCGGCGCGCCCGCGATCGACGGCGCGCACGATCTCCGGCACGTGCGCGTCAATCGGCAGCGGCTGCATAGGAGGACCTCTGAGGTCGTTTCCCCTGAAAATGGAAACCAGAGTTTCCCAAAGCGTTCTGTCGGGAAACTCTGGTTTCCATTTTCAGGGGAAACGACCTCAGAGGTCCTCTAAAATCTCCCCTGTGTCGTTGAGGGACTTGCTCGCGGGCGCGATCGTCATGGCGCCGATGACGAAGGGCTCCAACCTGCCGTACCGGCGTCTGTGCGTCGAGCTGGGCGCGCGCGTCGTGATGAGCGAAATGGTCGTGGCGCGGCGGCTCAAGCAACGCCGGCAAAGCGAGTTCGCGCTGATTCGCCGCGCGCCAGGCGAGCCGTGCTTCGGCGTCCAGCTCGCGGGCAACAAGCCTGATGAGATGGCGTGGGCCGCCGCGCTCGTCGAATCGCGCGGCGCCGATTTCATCGACGTGAACCTCGGCTGTCCGATCGATCACTTCACCCGGATGGGCCTGGGCGCCGCATTGGCCCGTCAGCCTGGCCGCGTCGCACGGATCGTCGCCGCCATGCGCGCGACTGTGACGATCCCTGTGACCGTCAAGATTCGACTGGGCTGGAACAAGGACTCGCTCAACTACCTGGAGCTGGCCAAAGCGGCCGTCGACGCGGGCGCCGCGGCCGTGACGGTGCATGGCCGGACGCGTGAAGCGCGATACCGGCACCCCGCCGACTGGGACCGCATCGCCGAGATCGCGGCCGCCTTGCCCGTGCCGGTCATCGGCAATGGCGACGTGCTCTTCGCGCATGAAGCCAGGGAGCGGCTGCAGACCAGCGGTTGCGCGGCCGTCATGGCGGCGCGAGGCGTCCTGATCACGCCGTGGCTGTTCAGGGAATGGGCCCGCGGCTACGAGGATCTGAGCGCCGAGCACCGTGTCGCCCTGTATCGCCGTTACGTCGCCCTCGCGCTGGAGCACTGGGGCGATGATGAACATGGGCGTACCCGGTTGCGCGAATTCCTCCGCTGGCACCTCGGCTTCTGGTGCCGATACGCGCCGCGGCGCGAGGACGGAAGCTGGCCGTCCATGCAGCAACGGGAGGGCTCGTGGGAGCCGCGATCCCCGCTGGAGTCCTGGCTTGCGCGCACGGACGCGGCCGCGCTCGATGCGATCACCGATCAGCTGCTGCGCCACGAGGAGCTGTCCGCACCGCCGGCACCGGCCGGCGAGGGAGAGCAGACCGAACTCGTGGAGGCGGGATGATGGCGGCCCTGCTGCTGGTGTTCAGCAGCCTGCTTCCGCAGACCGGCGCTCCCGGACAGGCCATTCGCGGCGTCGTCGTCAATGCCAAGACGAATCAGCCGATCGCCGACGCACAAGTCGCGCTGACCGAGCCGTCGCTCTCGGCCAGGACCGATCCGAAGGGCCGGTTCGAATTTGCGCCGGTCCCGCCGGGCGAGTACACCCTGACCGTGTCAACCATCGGGTACATCTTCGTCAAGCGAACCCTGACGGTCGCGACGTCCGATCTCGACCTGACGATTCCATTGGCGGAGGGCACGGGCACGTATCAGGAGACGGTCACGGTCTCGGCCGACCCGGCCATCAGGCCGGGCGCGATCGGCGTCAGCGCGCAGTACGACCTGGGATCGGGCGCGCTCGCCGATCTGCGCGGCGTCGCCACCGACGATCCGATGCGGGCCATCCAGGCGCTGCCGGGCGTCTCGACCGGCGACGACTTTCAGGCGTCATTCTCCGTCCGCGGATCGGCGTTTCGACACGTGGGGATCGTGATCGACGGAACGCCGAACGCGTTCCTGCTGCACGCCATCCGCGGCACCACGGAGACGGGATCGATCTCGATGATCAACACCGATATCCTCAGCCACGCGTCGCTCACGAGCGGCGCACAGCCGCGCCAGGATGGCGATTGGCTGGGCGCGACCGTGCAGTTCGACGTTCGCGAAGGATCGCGCGACCGCTTCGGCATTCGCGCGGCTGTCAGCGGCACGAGCTCGTCCGGCGTGTTCGAGGGCCCGCTGGGCCGGACGCGCCGCGGATCGTGGCTCGTGTCCATCCGCCGCAGTTATCTCGACTGGCTCGTCAGAAAAATCGAGCCGGAGGTGGACAGCACGGTGGACTTCAGCGACGCGCAGGCCAAGCTCGTCTGGGATCTCACGCCACGACAGCAGCTCCAGTTCACGGCCGTGGTGGGCGATGCCGCGTACGAGGAAGCCGACACCGCGCTGGCCAACGGGCTGCAGACGGCGAGGTCGCGCAGCCTGCTCGGCTCGATGACATGGCGATACGTGGGAGAGCGGGCAATCATCACGCAGCGCGTCTCCGCGATTGTCGCGGACTTCGCCAATCATGGTGAGGTCGGTCAGACGCTGGCCGACGGCGAGAGCCGCCAGCTGGTATGGCGGGGGGACGCGTTCGTGCCGCTTGCTCGCGGCTGGACGCTCGAAGGCGGGGCGCGGTTTGAGACGCTGCGTCAGAACGAAACGCTTCGCACGTTCACGGCAACCGGACCGAATACGGTCATGATTCGCTTCGAGCGGACCGGGTCGACATCTCCCTCGACTGCCGCAGGCTGGAGCCAGGTGTCGTGGCGGTCGGAAAACAGCGGGCTGTCCGCCGGCCTTCGGGTCACGGATCGATCGACGTCGGCAAAGGGCGCCGTGCTGCCGTGGGTGCTGGCCGAACATACGTTCGGGCCTGTGACGGTCCGGGGCGGCTTCGGGCGATCCGCGCAATACCAGGATCCGATGCTGGTCGCCGTCGCGCTGGTGGCCGTTCAGCCATCGGACACCGTGCCGGAGACGGCGAACTCCTACGACGTCGGGATCACTCAGCCCTTCAGCAAGACGACGGGGCTGCAAGTGAATGCGTTCTATCGCGAGGAGCACGATGTGCTGCGCCCGGCTGGTGAAAATCGCGTCGACCCGATCACGGGCAAGCGCATCGTCGAAACGCCGTTTCCCGTGTACGCGCCGACGCTCGACGGCACGTCACGCGGCGCCGAAATCGTGCTGATGCGCCGATCGCCGGCCGGACTGAGCGGCTGGGTCAGCTATAGCTGGTCGCGAACGCACTACCGCGACACGCTGACCGGCGAATCCTTCGACGGCGATTTCGACCAGCGCCACACGTTCAACGTCTTTGCGCAGCAGCGGCTGTCGTATCGCATGACGGTCAGCGGAAAACTTCGCGTGGGCAGCAACTTCCCGCTCGCCGGCTACTTCGAGGGCACGACGGTGCCCGAGGCGCTCAGGCTGTCGGTCGTGCGCAACGAGGTCCGGCTGCCGATGTACGCGCGCCTGGACGTGCGAGCCAACCGCACGTTCACGTTTCAACGCTCGCGGCTGACGCTCTTCGTGGAAGTCATGAACGTGCTCGCGCGAAGCAACCTGCGCCAGACCGACGGCAGTATCCGTCTCAATCTCGAGGCCGTAGGCCACGTCGATCGGCTGCTCCCGCGCGTCCCCTCGGCCGGGGTGTTATTCGAGTTCTAAAACACGTCCAGCCTGGGCGCGCCCGCGGCGTCGTCGAGCGACATCAAGCCCCGGCGCAGGGCGTAGAGCACGACGTCGGTCTGCGTTTTCAGGCCGAGTTTCTTCATGATGTGGGCGCGGTGGGTCTCGACCGTCCGCGGGCTGATGCAGAGCTGCACGCCGACCTGATGGTTGAGCAGGCCCTCCGCCATCAGGAGAAAGACCTGCCGCTCCCGCGTGCTCAGCGCTTCATACGGATCGTCAACGGTTTCCAGCCCGACGGCGCCGGTACGCTCCAGGGAATCGGAAAGCTGCGGGCTGACGTAATAGGCTCCGCGCGAGACTTCGGCGACCGCGTCCAGCAACTCATCGGCCTGCGCGCCCTTGAGCACGTAGCCGGCCGCGCCGGTCCGCAACGCGGCCGACACGAACTCGTCGCGGTTGTAGGCGGAAACCACCAGGACCTTGGTGGACGGCACGCGGCGCGTCACTTCCAGAAGGACGTCCAGGCCGTGAAGTCCCGGCAGTCCCAGATCCAGCAGCAGCACATCGGGGTGCTCGCGCTCGACGGCCGGGACGACGAGCAGGCCGTCCTCGACTTCGTCGAGCACCTGATGCCCGACTGACTCCAGGACGCGGCGGAGTCCGACGCGAACGAGCGCATGATCGTCGGCGAGTATTACGGTCGCCATGCATGCGCCCCCGCGCAACCGCCGGGCCCCCTCCCGGCAATTGGCCACACAGTGTAGCCGAACCTATACTGCACCACGTCGCCTGCCTGGGGGCTTGAAATGCCGAATCCCGATTTGTCGAATGTCAAAGCGCTCATCGCCGATGACCGTGCCGACGTCCGGCGCCTGCTGACCGAACAATTGCGCGCAATGGGTGTAGACCAGATCGACACGGTGGGCGCCGCGGCGGGCGCGACGAACCTGATCGCGCTCATCGCCGCCGCAGGGCCGGCCGGCGCCACGCCGCGAACCCAGCCGCTGCCGGCCGCCGTCCAGAAGTTTTCGCACGATGTCGCCAGCCCTCTCATGTGCGTGCTCGCCCTCAGCGGGCTGCTGGTGCGCGAAGGCCGCGCCGACGCGCAGACGACTGAAGACCTGAAGCGCATCCAGGCCGCGGCCGAGGAAATTGCCCTCATGGTGCGCACGCTCGGTGAGCACGTGCCCGGACGCAAGCGCGGCCGCCCGGCGCGATCCTCATGAGGCCGACAGTGCATTGATGGCGTGATCCATCAGCGCCATGAGCTCGCGATGCGCGTACGAGGCATCCACGTTCACGAATGCCAATCCCGTCAGGTACTCAGGCGTGCTCGGGCCGAGCGAGACGACCTTGCAATAGATCACTCGGGCGTCGAGAAACGCCGACCACTTTCTGTCGGCGGTGGCAAAGCGGTAGCTGGTCGCGATGCCGATGGGCAGCGGCGCGGCCGAGCGCACGGCGAACCCGCCGACGCTCACGTCCACGAGCTGCAGCGACGGACCCGGCGTGGACGTGGCGACGGTCACCTTGCCCCGGACCGCAATCCGGATCATCTGCCGGCGTTCGGCAAAAGCACGCATTTTCGATCTCCTTGCCTGGCGGAATGGTGCCGCCCGCCGCCTACACCAACCGAGCCGTGCCCGTCACAGCATGCTGGGACGGCAAGATGGTGCCAGAACAGGGCCCCCGGAGTACATCCGTACAGATACTGATTTTTTGGTTCCTTACGGCTTTCGGACCACCCAGGTGGTCATGGCCCGCTGGTCCTGGACCAGGGTCGTTTTCAGGGGATCCAGAAGCTGGCCGCCGAGCCGGCGGGTCAGGTCCATTAACAGGGTTTCATCGGCCAGATAGCGGGTCGATCCGTCGGGCAAGGCGAATCGGCGGTTCCCGAGGGCCTGAATCCGGGACTCGATGCCGATGCTGGTGGCCAACCGGGCAAAGAGCATCCCGCCCGGCGCGAGCAGCCTCCACATGGAGTCCACCATCTCCCGAAACTGGCGGTCGTCGGCCGCGAAATGCAGGACAGCGCTGCTGATGACCACGGTGAAGGCGCCGTCCGGGAAGCTTGATCGCTCAACGGGCTCTTCGCGAAACCGATCCGCAGCCAGGCCCGGCGCCAGGGCGGCCGCCAGGGCCCGCACCTCGGCGACGGCCATCGCGTTGCGGTCCGTCGCCGAGACATCGATCCCGGCGCGAAGCAGGTACACAAGATTCCGGCCGGAGCCACAGCCGGCATCGAGGACGCGATCGCCCGGTCCGATGCGGCCGCGCAGGATCTGGTCGAACAGATAGATGTCGATCTCGCCGAAGTCGTCGCGGAGGGACATCACGCGGGCCTGACAGGAACGTCGGCCACTTCGCGGGGCAGCATCGCCACACGCAGCGCGTTGAGCACGGCGGCCAGATCGATGCCTTCCTGAGCGATCGCGCCCCAGATAGGCGGGAGCAGACCTGTCGCGGCCGCGGCCATGCCGCCGACGCTGAGCGCCATGCCGCCAACCGCGCTTTGCAGGGCGACGCGCCGCATTCTCACCGCGATGTGCAGGAACTCGTCGAGCTTGACCAGCGACGGCTCGAGAATGACGGCGTCAGCTGCCTCTGATGTGATGTCGTTCTGGTGCCCGAACGCGACGCCCACGGTGGCGGCCTGCATCGCCGGAGCGTCGTTGATACCGTCGCCGACGAACATCGTGGGCGCGGCGGCCGTCTCCCGGCGCACGATGGCGACTTTGTCCTCCGGACTCGCTTCCGCATGCACGTCGCGAATGCCGACGTGTTGGGCCAGGTACCGCACTTCCGCCTCCCGATCGCCCGACAACAGCAGCGTGCGGGCGAATGAATGACGCGGACCGAGGTGGGCGATAAACGGCTGACTGTCCTGCCTCGGCTCGTCGTGAAATCTCAAGGCCCCGGCGAATCGGTCTCCAATGAAGACAAGGGCTTCGAGGCCCGGGACCACCGGCGGCAGGTCCTGAACGGCCGCGAGTGCGATCGGCGCCTGTCGCCCCGTCACGAGCACATGATGTCCGCCGACACGACCGCTCAACCCCAGACCTGGCCGCTCGCTGACTTCCGAGACGTCCCCAAGGACGGCACGATCCTGTTCCGCCCGGCGCAGAACCGCCCCTGCGAGCGGATGCCGGGAGTACTGCTCGAGGCTTGCGACCAGCGGCAGCAGCGTGGATGCCGTCCACGGCGAGGCCGGCACGATCTGACTCAGTGTCGGACGGCCGTACGTCAACGTTCCGGTCTTGTCCAGCACAAGGGTGCGGCACCGGCCGACTTCTTCCAGCGCCGCGGGATTCCTGATGATGATGCCGCGGCGCGCCGCCAGCGAGATCGCGCCGATGATCGCCACGGGAATCGCAATCAACAGCGGACACGGCGTGGCGATGACCATCACCGCGAGAAAACGCCCGGGCTGTCCGCTCGCGGCCCACGCAGACAGCCCGACCGCGAGTGCCGCGGGCGTGTACCACGCGCCGAGGCGATCGGCGAGCCGCCGGAGCGCGGGGCGCTGCTGCTCCGCTTCCTGCATCACCCGCATGATCCGCGCGTATCGCGAGTCTTCGGCCCGATGCGTGGCCCTGATGGCGATCGCCTGCTCGCCGTTGATCGCCCCCGAGAGCACGGTGGAACCGGGCGTTTTCTGCGTGACGAACGGCTCGCCGGTCAGGTACGACTCGTCCATGGTGGTCCGGCCTTGCGTGACCTCACCATCGACCGGACAGACCTCATGGGGCATGATGCGCAGCTCATCGCCGGCGCGGATGTCGATGAGGCTGATATCGGTGACACGCCCGGCCTCGATGCGATGCGCCACTTGAGGCACGCGCTGCGCCAGCGCCTCGAGGACGTGCGACGCCCGGCGCGTCGCATACGCTTCCAGGGCGGCGCCGCCCGAGAGCATGAGCACGACAATCGCGCCGACGAGGTACTCGCCGAGCAGCGCGGCGGTGACGATGGAGATACCGGCGAGCCAGTCGGCGCCCAGGCGGCCACGGACCAGCGAGCGCGCCAGCGTCACCAGCAAAGGCCCGCCGCCGGCCACAAGCACGCACCACAACGGCCAATCGGCCGCGCCCGCCGGCAGCCAGGCCGCGGGCACAAGAAACCGGACGATCAGGTGCACCGCGATTCCGATCGCGGACGCGGCGGCGATGACGGCGTCGGATTTCACCAGGCGAGGGACCGGGTGTCAGCCACAGCGGACGCCGGTGCCGCCCAGGCCGCAGTAGCCGTTGGGATTCTTGGCGAGGTATTGCTGGTGGTAGTCCTCGGCGTAGAAGAAGGCCGGCGCGTCACGCACTTCCGTTGTAATGGGGCCGTAGCCATGCCTGGCGAGCGCGGCTTGATATTCGGCCAGCGACCGCGTCGCCTCGGCGCGCTGCGCGTCGGAATGCGTGTAGATCGCGGATCGATACTGCGTCCCGACGTCGTTGCCTTGCCGCATGCCCTGGGTGGGGTCGTGATTTTCCCAGAAGGTCTTCAGCAGCTGGGCGTAGGTGATCCTGGCCGGATCAAAGACGACCCGGACGACTTCAGCGTGACCGGTGCGGCCCGTGCAGACGTCGCGGTACGACGGATGTTTCATGTCGCCGCCCGAGTAGCCGACGGCCGTCGTGAACACACCCGGCAACTGCCAGAACTTCTTCTCCGCGCCCCAGAAACACCCCATGCCAAACGTCGCTTCTTCCAGCCCCGCGGGAAACGGTCCCTCGATCGGGGCGCCATTCACAAAATGCGGCGTCATGTCTGCTCCTCGAACTTCATCGCGATGCCGTTCATGCAATACCGCTGACCGGTGGGTGCCGGGCCGTCCTCGAAGACATGGCCCAGATGCCCGCCGCAGGTGTGGCAGTGGACTTCAACGCGCGTCATGCCATAGCTGCGATCGGTCGTCGTCGCGACGGCGCCCTCGAGCGGCGCGTAGAAGCTTGGCCAGCCCGATCCGCTCTCGTATTTGGTCGCGGAGTCAAAGAGCCGGGTACCGCAGCCGGCGCAGACAAAGGTGCCCGCGCGCTTCTCGCGATTGAGCGGGCTGCTGCCGCGCGGCTCGGTGGCGTGCTGCCGGAGCACCTGGTATTGCGATGGGGACAGCGAGGCCTGCCATTCCTCGTCGGTCTTCTTGATCGCGAAGTCTTCCGTGTGACCCATCAGCCGATTATCCCGCATTTGAGAGGCGGCATCTGGGACGGAGGTACTATCTGGCTCATGACGCGCTTCCCTGTTGCCCTGATTCTCATCGCGGGCGCCGTGGCCCTGCCTGCCGCGTTGCCCCAGTCGCCCAGGACGCATCGCCTGGAAGTCACGCCTGAGACGGTCGCGTATGGCTATTACTGGTCCGAAGCGAAGCCGGCGCTCCGGATTGCGTCGGGCGACATCATCGACGTGGACACGCTGCTCACGAACTCCCCGCAGGGGCTCGCGCGCGCGGGCGTGCCGGACGATCAGATTCAGCCGTCGCTCAAGGCCGTCACCGCGGCGTTTCCGAACGGGAATCCCAATCGCGGTCCGGGCGGCCACATCCTCACCGGACCCGTGTACGTCGAAGGCGCGGAGCCCGGCGACGCGCTCGAAGTCAAGATCCTGTCAATCGACCTGCCCATCGATTACGGCTACAACGGCTGCAGCGGCCAGCAGCCGCTCCGCGCCAACTGCTCGGGCCAGGGCGGTACGGTCATTCTCAAATTCAATCGCGAGCAGATGACGTCTGAGGTGTTGCCGGGCATTGTGGTTCCGCTGAAGCCCTTCTTCGGAAGTATGGGCGTGGCGCCGGCGCCCGAAATCGGCCGCCTGAGCAGCAATCCGCCGGGCAGGCACGCCGGCAACCTGGACAACCGGGAGCTCGTCGCCGGATCCACCTTGTGGATTCCGGTCTTCGTTCCGGGCGCGCTGTTCGAAGTTGGCGATGGACACGCCGCGCAAGGCGACGGCGAGGTCGATCAGACGGCGATCGAAACGTCGCTGCGCGGCCGGCTGCAGCTGACGGTCCGCAAGGGTATGACGCTGACGTGGCCCCGGGCGGAAACAGAGACCGACTACATTTCCATGGCGACGGACCCCGACCTTCGCGTGGCCACGACAACCGCCGTACAGGAAATGATTGATTTCCTCGTAGCCACCAGAGGCCTCACCAGGCAGCAGGCCTATCAGTTGACGAGCATGGCCGGCCACGTCGCGGTGACGCAGATCGTGGACATGCCCAACGTGGGCGTGCACGTGAAGATGCCGAAGAGCATCTTCAAGAAGTAAGCCCCGCCGATCAGTTAATGATTGATCTCCTGAAAGGCCGCGCCGCTCGCGGGAGTCGCGCGCCTCATGGCGATGGGGCGCGCATCGCGCTGGCGATCGAGGGCGGCGCCATGCGCGGCGTCGTCTCGGCCGGCATGGTGGCCGCGCTCGAGCATCTGGGGCTCACGCATGCGTTCGACGCGGTGTACGGTTCGTCGGCCGGCGCGATCAACGGCGCCTACTTTCTGGCGGGCCAGGCCGGCCTGGGCTCGACGATCTACTCCGAAGACATCAACAACCGGCAGTTCATCGATCTCAGGCGCCCGCTCCGGGGCCGGCCCATCGTCGACCTCGGTTTTCTGCTCGAGCATGTGGCGCGACGATTGAAGCCGCTGGACACGAGCGGCGTGCTGGCTTCGACGTCCCCGCTCACCGTCATCGCGACCGACGTGGCTGCCAGCTCCATGTCGGCCCTTCGCAACTTTGCGAGCGGCGACGCGCTGTTCGCGGCCTTGCGCGCCGGCGCGACGATGCCGATTGTCGCCGGGCCGCCGGTGAGTTACGCCGGGCGGATGTACCTGGACGCGTCGCTGACGCAGCCGATTCCGGTCCCCGTGGCGGAGGCCGATGGATGCACGCACATCCTCGCCCTGCTCACGCGGCCGACCGCCGGCGGACCCGGCAGCTCCTGGCTGGACCGATGGTACGTGCTGCCACGCCTGAAGCGCATTTCGCCGGGCCTGGCGGCGTTGTATGCGAACCGCCGGGCGCCGTATGCGGCGTTGCTCCAGGAGATCAGCGCCGGGCGAGGTCCGGCCGGAAAAGCCGTCGTCCTGGGCATCCGCCCCGCCGGACCGGAAGTGAGCCGGCTGGAACGCGACGCCTCCGCCCTCAAGGCCGCGTGCGCGCGAGGGTTTGACGGGGTCATGCAAATATTCGCCGGCGGCGGTCTTAGTACAATTCCGTTGTGACGCGCTCCGGCTGGATTGCCCTGGCTCTCGTTGCGGTTCTGGCCGCGGCCGGCCTCACCTACTATCTCGTGGCGCACCGGCCCGCGGCGCCGGCGGAGTCCGGCGTGCCCGAGGCGCTCGCGCGGGCGCGCGCGGCCCGCGTGTCCAACCTGCGCTATGACGTCACATTCACGATTCCGCCGGCACGCGATCAGCCGGTCACGGGCCATCTGCGCGCCAGCTTTGCGCTCAGCAATGTCGAGACGCCCCTGGCCTTCGATTTCGCGCAGCCCGCCGGCCATTTGCTGTCCATGCACGCCAACACGAACATCGTCGAGCCGGCGATCGAGGCGCAGCACATCAACATTCCGGCGTCGGTGCTCATCGCGGGCGAGAACCTCATCGAGTTCGAGTTCGTCGCCGGCGACGCGCCGCTCAATCGCAGCGATGACTATCTGTATGCGCTGTTCGTTCCGGCGCGCGCGTCCGAAGCCATGCCGGTGTTCGATCAGCCGGATCTCAAAGCGCGGTGGAAGCTCGTCCTGAACACGCCGCCCGGGTGGACGGCCGTGTCGAACGGCCGTCAGATCGGCAACGTCGGCGGACGCGATCAGCGCGGGATGATTTTCGAAGAGACCCAGCCGATCTCCACGTACCTGTTTTCCTTCGCCGCCGGCCGGTTCACGATCGAGACGGCCGAGCGGGACGGCCGGACGTTTCGCATGTTTCATCGCGAGACGGACGCCAGGAAGCTGGCGCGCAATCGCGACACGATCTTCGACCTGCAGGCCCGCGCGCTCGCCTGGCTGGAAGACTACACGGCCATCCCATACGCCTTCGGCAAGTTCGACTTCGTGCTGATTCCCTCCTTCCAGTTCGGGGGCATGGAACATCCGGGCGCCGTCTTTTACAACGCCAGCAGCCTGCTGCTGGACGAATCAGCCACGCAGACACAGATGCTCGGCCGCGCCAGCCTCATCGCCCACGAGACCGCTCACATGTGGTTCGGCGATCTCGTGACGATGAAGTGGTTCGACGACGTGTGGATGAAGGAAGTGTTCGCCAACGTCATGGCGGCCAAGATCGTCAATCCGTCGTTTCCGAACGTGAACCACGAGTTGCGGTTCTTCTATCAGCACTATCCCGGCGCGTACGACGTCGATCGAACCGAGGGCGCCAATCCCATACGGCAGCCGCTGTCCAACCTGAACGACGCGGCTTCGCTGTATGGCGCCATCATCTATCAGAAGGCGCCCATCGTCATGCGCCAGCTCGAGCTCATGCTGGGCGCGGACGCGTTCCGCGACGGATTGCGCGAGTACCTGGCCGCGCACAAGTTCGGCAATGCGAGCTGGGCGGACCTGATCGCGGGGCTGGACGCCCGGACGCCGGTGGACCTGGCGGCCTGGAGCCGGGCCTGGGTCGAAGAGCGCGGCCGGCCGCGCATCGCGGTCCAGATCGATCGAGCGGCTCATACCGTCACGCTCGAAGAGTCCGATCCCATGGGCCGCAACCTGGTCTGGCCCGAACAGCTCGACGTGGCGATCGGGTACGACGGCCGCGTCGAACATTCGCGCGTCGATCTCAGCAGCCGCGCGGTCGTCACGCTTCCGCCGGGACCGGCGCCGTTGTGGATCCTGCCCACCGGCGGCGGCCTTGGCTACGGCGATTTCGTCCTCGATCCGGCTGAGCTCGACGCGGTGGCCGCGGCCTTGCCCGGCATGAGCGATCCCCTGCTGCGGGGAGCCGCGCTCGTGCTGTTGTGGGAATCGATGCTCGAGAGCCGCATCGCCCCCGAACGACTCTCGACGGTCCTGTTCGAGGCCCTGCCGAAAGAGACGGACGAGCTCAATACCAACCAGATGCTCGACGACACGAGCACGCTGTTCTGGCGATTCACGGCGGCCGACGATCGTCTCGACGTGGCGCCCAAACTCGAGGCGCTGTTGCGGGCCGGGCTCGATCGCGCGGCCACCACGAGCCAGAAGGCCGCGTGGTTCGGCGCGCTGCGGTCGGTGGCATCAACGCCGGAGGCGACTGAGTTCCTGGAAAAGGTCTGGCGCCGCGATATCAGGATTCCGGGGCTGCCGATGGCGGAACCCGACGAGGCGCTCCTGGCGCTGGAACTCGCGGTTCGTGACGTACCGCAGGCCCCGGAGATTCTGGACACACAGCTCGCGCGATTCACGAACGCCGATCGCAAGGCCCGCTTCGCCTTCGTCAGGCCCGCCCTGTCGCACGACCCCGCCGTGCGCGAGAACTTCTTCAACAGCCTGCGTGACGTCGCCAACCGCCGGCACGAGGCCTGGGTCCTGGAGGCCGTCCGATACCTGCACCATCCGCTTCGAGCCGCGGCGTCCAAGAAACTGGTCATTGATGCACTGGGCCTGACGCTGGAGATCCAGCGAACGGGCGACATCTTTTTCCCGAAGCGCTGGGTGGACGCGACGTTGTGGGGCTATCAGTCGCCGCAGACGGCTGCCGATGTGCGGGAATTCATCGCGGAATTACCGGACTCGTACCCGGCGCGCCTGCGGTGGGTACTGCTCTCTTCGGGAGACATGCTCTTCAGGGCGGCGAAGATCCTGCATCAGTAAGGTCAAACCCTACACGGATCTGATCCATCCACCGTCGACCGCGATCGACTGCCCCGTGATGTACCCCGCGTGATCCGACGCGAGAAAGGCGGCGAGCGCGGCCAGTTCGCGGGGCTCGCCGAGCCGTCGCATCGGAATCTCCGCCTCCCACCGGGCGGACACATCCGCGGGCGTCGTGCCCCCCGATGCGGCCATCTGTCTGGCCAGATCGATCACGCGATCCGTGCGCGTGTACCCCGGCACGAGGTTGTTGACGGTCACGCCGTCGGCCGCCACCTCGTTTGACAACGTCTTGGCAAACGCATGGACGGCGCTGCGCACGCTGTTGGACAGCATGAGCCCATCGACAGGTTGAACGGCCGCGATCGATGTGACATTCAGGATGCGCCCCCATCGGCGCGCGCGCATCGCAGGCAGGACGGCGCGGGCGAACCCGACGGTGCTCGTCAGCAGCGTCCGCACGGCGTGATCCCAGTCCTCGTCGCTGAGCAGCTCGAACGCGCCGGATCGGGGCCCGCCGCTGTTCGTGACGACGATCTCGACGGGCCCAAAAACACGGGCGGCCTCTGCGACGACGTGCGCCGGCGCCCCCGGTGCGGCCACGTCGGCGATGACGCCATGCGCCCGGCCGCCGCGCGCCTCGATGGCCGCGCAGGCCTCTCGGAGCGCGGCGTCACCCCGGGCGCACAGCACCACCGCCGCCCCCTCATCGGCAAACGTGTCCGCGATGGCGCGGCCCAGGCCCTTGCTGGCCGCGGCAATGACCGCGACCCGGCCGCGGAGTCCGAGATCCACGGCTATCGACGCAGGTAGTCGTCCGTCTTCGCGAGCCAGTCGGCGCGCGGCGGACTGAAGATGTCCACGTCGAGCGTGTCGTCCAGGGCCTGCGCTTTATGCCAGACCCACGAGGGCAGATGCAGCACCTGACCGGGCCCGACGACCATCTCTTCTGATTCGTCTTCACCAATCCAGAAATGCAGCGCGCCGCTGACCACGTACGTCAATTGCTCGTTTTCATGCTGATGACGAGGCACGACGCACCCCTTTTTCAGGTACACATGCGCCAGCATCATGCGGTCCGCGGTGATCAGGCGCCGGGAGAGCAGCCCCGTCACTTCCTCCTTGGGCATCTCATCCCAGCAGTAGAACTTGCACCCGTGCTTTGACATAGGGCTTCTCCTGTCCGCCCGCCCGGGCGGCTTTAGCCGGCCTGCGCGTCCCGCTGCTTCTGCTGGAAGCGCGCGACGCTCACTGCCGCATCAAGCTGATTGGGCTCCACCCGGCCCGAGAACAGCGCGCCGTCGTGAAGAATCAGGCTCGGCGCGACAATCGAGCCCGTCACGACCGAACCGGGCCGCAGGTCCACGACTTCCGTGGCGATGAGCTGCCCCTCGGCGCGGCCAAAGACAATGATGTCCCGCGCCAGTACAGGCCCTTCGACCGATGCCGACGCGGGAATCGTGAGGAGACTGCCCTCGCACGACACGGGGCCCTCGATGCGGCCGTCAACCGTGAGATCAGAAGTCGCGCGAACCTCACCCACAATGACCAGAGAAGCGCCGACGATGCTCATCGCAGGAGATTCTACTGCGGGCCGCGCGGGAACCGGCGCGACCGCACCAGGCCCATTTTGGCCAGACGGAAGGTCGCGGCCGTCGCCAGGCAACCGAAGCCGTAGCGCACGCTCCGGCGAAAATTGATGGACGACGCATCGGCGGCATAGCGCGTCGGGCAGGAGACCTCGCCGATCGGATGCCCCAGCCACGCGATCTCGGCGAGCACTTCGTTGTCGAACACAAAATCGTCCGAGTTGGCCGCCAGCGGCAATTGCTGCAACAGCCGGCGCGAGAAGGCGCGGTACCCGGTGTGAAACTCGGACACCTTGGTACCCAGCAGCAGATTCCCGACGAGAGTCAGCCCGCGATTGGCGACGTACCGCCACAGCGGCATGCCGCCGGCCAGCGCCTGTCCTCCCGAAATCCGCGACGCGATGACGCACTCATAGAGCCCGCTGCCGACCATCGCCACCATGGCCGGAATCAGCTTGGGCGTGTACTGGTAATCCGGATGGACCATGACGACGATGTCCGCGCCCTGGTCAATCGCCAGTTGATAGCAGGTCTTCTGGTTGGCTCCGTAGCCGCGATTGACCGGGTGCGCGTACGTCATGACACGGTCGAGTGATCGCGCCTTTTCCAGTGTCTGATCCTGGCTGGCATCGTCCACCACAATGACGAGGTCCACCTCGGGGTGCGCGACGACCTCGCGCCACGTCCGCTCGATCGTATTGGCCGCATTGTACGCGGGCATGACGACAATGACCTTCGGCCGGCCGGCGGGCATCACGAGATTATCTAACGACTCGCTCCGGTGAGAAAAAAATACCAAAAACATCTGGCGGACTGGAAATTGTGTGCCGATAAGTGCAACAAGTGTTCGGCGGCGCAGTGACCGGCGCCGGCACCTTGAGGTTACGGTCAATGAAACAACTCACACTGAATGCGATCGGTCTGATCGCCGGCCTCCTTGCCGGCTTCGTGCTCGTGCCCCAGCCGCTCCTGGCCAGATTCTCGCCCGCGCAGGTGACCTGGAGCGGGTCCCAGTGCCCTGTCGGCCAGTACACGATTACATCGACGGCAAGCAACGTGTCCACGGGCGAACGGTTCCAGACGACTTCGACAAACGTCCGGCTTCCGGTCCAGGGTTTTGCCCAGAACTTTTCCGATCTGCCCCCAGGCATCTATCGGGTGACGGCGCAATCGGTGGATCTGGCGGGACGGACGTTTCAATCGGACGAGCAAAGCATCACCATCGCCGGTACGCCGGGCACGCCAATGTTGCCGAAGCCCGCGCCGGTCCCGCCCTCCGACAGCGGCCATCGTCGCCCGGTTTCCTCGCCGAGCACGGGCATCGCGAATCCGCGGGTGCCCATTCCCACAGAGGCCGACCACGGCGGCGGGGCGCGGAGCCACGGCGAGGCGATCGCCGGCGATCCGGCGCCGATCTCGCCATCATCGCTGGCGTCGCGGATCCAGACGGAAGTTTCGCTGGCGTGGCTCCTCGGAACGCTGGAGCAATTCACGGCGGTAAGGCATGGCGGCGCCTCGGTCGTCCGAGAGATCGCGATCGTGGATGAGGACGCAGACGGGACGGTTGACTACGTCCGCGCGATCCTTGGCAATCGACCGTTCACTTGGAAAATAGCCCGGTAGGCTGAAGGGCGCGGCCAGCGCCCGAGCGAGTTGGGGGTCTGGGGGCAAAGCCCCAGATCAAATAAGCCCCAGGCTCTGCACGCGCAGCAGGAGTTCCATGCGGCCGTCCACGCCGAGCTTCTCGTACACGTTGTGAAGGTGCAGCTTGATGGTGCCCTCCGTGACGAACAGGCGCTGCGCGATCTCACGATTGCGGAGGCCCTCGCCGACAAGCCTGACGATCTCGAGCTCGCGTCGAGTCAGTGACTTCGGCATTTGCGCGAGCGCCGCTTCGCGCCGGACCATCACGCCGACGGCGCGCTCCATGGTGCCGTGATCGATCCAGCGCTCTCCCGCGTGAACGCGGCGGACGCACTCCAGCAGGACGTCCGGGGACGATTCCTTCAGCACCAGCCCCAGCGCGCCCAGGCGGATGGCCTCGGCCGCGTGGTCGTCGCTCACAGTCGCGGTGAGCACGACGACACGACAGGACGCGGACTCGGTCGCCAGCGCGCGCAGCACGTCGAGTCCCGTGATGCCCGGCATCCGAAGATCGAGAACCAGCACGTCCACCCCGCCGCGCCTGACGGCGGCGAGCGCCTCGTCGCCGCTGGCACAGGACGCCACGACGGAGAAATCCCGGTGGCGCTGGAACAGATGCTCGAGGCCCTGCAGAACAATCGGATGGTCGTCGGCGAGGACGATACGAATAGGCGCATCAGGCATGGACGGTCCGGAGCGGGATAAGGAGCTCAACGCGGGAGCCCAGAGCGGTCGATTCGATGTCGATGCGGCCGCCGAGCGACGTGACGCGCTCGCGCAGGCTTCGCGGCCCGGCGTTGGATTCCGCCAGGGCCGCATGGTTGCGGATCCCGGTGAACGCGAATCCGCGGCCGTCGTCTTCCACCGTCACGCGCAGTTCGTCGCCCTCGGCGGAAATCGTGACGACCACGCGCGACGGCTGGCCATGTTTCAGCGCGTTGACGATGCCTTCGTGGACCATGAACGGCAGATTGCGTTCGCAACTGGACGGCACGGTCAGGTCCGGCGGCGATACGGTGATCGAAACCGGAATGCGCCATTCCAGAGCGATGCGGGAACGCAGGGCCTGAAGGCGTTCGGTCAGCGGCGACTCTTCCCGCACCACCGGCGACGGGCGGAGATCGTCGATCAGGCGCCTGAGCTCGCGCTGCTCGGTGGCGATCGCGGTTTCGAGATCGACCAGCCGTGAATCGGCGGCGGGCAGCGCCGGCGAGCCGCGGCGATCGTTGGCGGCCACGTGCTGAAGCTCCAGCCGGATGCCCGTGAGCGCCTGAAGGATGCCGTCGTGCAGATCGCGGGCAACGCGAATCCTCTCCTCAACGATGGCCAGGTCGCGCGATCGGCGATCCGTCTGCAAGCGATCGAGCGACGCGCCGATTTCGCGGCCCACCAGCTCCACCAGCGGCAGGAGATCGGCGGTCGGTTCCGGCAGGCCGAGGAAGAACACGCGGCCGGACAATTGACCCGCGCGGAACGCCGCCGACGCGATCGGATCGGTCCCGAGGCGCGGCAGCAGATCCCGGTGAACCGGCGATCCCCCACGCACGGCCATGCGGCCCGCGCGGCTGACGCGAATGACGGAAGCGGGTTCGCCGGGCGTGGGCCAGAGGAACGTATCGTCGGTCAAATCGGCCGGGACGATCGGATCGAACGTGGCCGGTGGATGGCGCTCGATTCTGGCCGCGTCCGGCTGCGCGAACACCAGGTACCGCCATGGCTCATCGTCTTCGCTCCAGATCACGGCGGCGTCGCGCGCGCCGACGATGCCGGCGGCGTATTGAAGAATGCAGCGCACGTTGTCCGTCCAGTCCTGGCCGGCGGGAAGCGGCCATCGCGCAAGACGCCGAATCTCTTCGCGAAGCCTCGCTTCGTGCTGGCCAAGAAACACGAGGACGACCGTGACCACCAGCAGGTAGGCCGAACGGCTCACGAACTTGTTCGCGTCGAACCCGGCCGCGCCTTGCGTGGTGTTGAGGTAGGCGCCCAGAACCAGGAACAGGGGGAAAACGACCGCCGCGGTGCGAAGCGTCGCCTGCCAGTTCCATCGCAACGCCGCGCTGAAGAGCGCGAAGACAAAATACACGTAGAAGGGGCTGGAAGTCCCGGTCGTCAGGCACGTCAGGACCGACGCGATGACGATGTCGGTGGCGTGGAGGATCAGCGGAAGCCGTCCCGTGCTGTCACGGCGCCACATGATCGCGGCCAGGACCAGCGCGTACAGCAGGTAGCCGGCATACAGCCAGTCGGTCACGAGTGGAAACCGTGTCGCCTCCGGCTCGAGCAGGACGCCGAAGAGTCCGGCGGCGGCCAGCGCAATCCTGACGCTGGCGATGAGCCGTTCGACGCGCGATCGCGCGAAGGACGGAACGGGGGGATCGACAGTTACCGACACAGGGGAGCGATCATACGCGGCTTTGGATCGCGGGAAGTTTACCCAGGATCAAACCAGCCACGCATGGCTCGGGCCGGCCGAAACCCGGCGGTGCCCGCGCGGGAAGCACAAAACCCTAGTCTTTTAGCGCGGAAATGGGATCGACGGCTGAGGCGGCACGGGCGGGCCACCAGCTCGCGATCCACGCGGTCCCGACGAATACAACGGCTACACCGGCCAGAAGCAGCGTGTCGTCCACTCGCCCGCCGACGGCCAGGGGATCGATCATCAAGGCCACGACGCCCCCGGCGGCCATCCCCATCAACACGGCGCGCATTGTCTCTGCCGTCAACTCCTGGCGGATCTGCCGCGCGGTGGCGCCCAGCGCAGCCCGCGTGGCGATCTCGCGGCGTCGTTGCGCGACGGCATGGGCGACCACGGCGTAGATACCAGCCGCCATGAGCAGCAGCACGAGCGGCCCGAGTACGACGAACATCCGGGCGGGCACGCGCCGGAAGACCTGGTTCGCATCCACGTGCGCCGTCAACGTGCGCACGTTGTAGAGCGGCAGCGTCGCATCGAGCTGCGCGACCGCGGCGCGGACCGCCGGCGCAATCGCTGTTTCGAGATCGCCGCGTGTTCGAACGTGAATTTCCGCCGCCGGCGACGGCCGATCGCGCCAGGACAAATAGATCAGCGGCTGCGTGACCTCTCCAAAAGACACGGCGACGGAATCCCTGACGACCCCCGCGATCGTGAAAATCGAGTCGTCAGTCACGATGCGGCGGCCGACTACGGCCTGGGAATCCTTGCCGAACTGACGCGCGAACGCCTCGTTCACAATCGCCTGCGGCGGCGCGGCCTGGTCACGCAGGTCGGCAAAGTCACCGCCCGCGATGATCGGGATCGCCATGGTGGCGAAATAGCCCGGGCTCACCGTGTTCGTCAGCGCTTCATCGGTGCTGCCGTCCGCTCGTGCCTGGCCCTCGAAGCGATACGCGCGCGACGGCATGCCGTGAATGTCGAGAGGGACGGACAAGGCGAGCGCCGCGTCCTGGACCGCCGGGGTCTGCCGGAGCCGGTCGAGCAGTCGCGCCGCAAAATCGAGGGACCTGAGGGGATCGATGGCGCGCACGCGTCCGCGGAGATCGTAGCTGGCGAGCAGCACGCCGTCGCCCCGGAATCCGGGATCGATGGTCTGCGTGTCACGGAAGCTCTTCAGGAACAGCGCCGCGACGACCAGTACGACAATCGCGAGTGCCGCTTCGAGGCCGAGCAGGATGTCGCGCATCGGCCGCCGCGCCGCCGACGCGCCGGTAGCGCGGAGGGAGCCGGCCGGATCGGTTCGGGCCAGTTGCCACGCCGGCGGCAGTCCGATGAGCAGCCCGGAGAGCACACCGAGACCGCAGGCAAACGCGACACTTACCCAATCAACGGGCGTGAAGAACGTGAGCGCGAGTCCAGCGGGTGTCGGAAGTGGTACCGCGCGGAGCGCGTTCGCGCCCCACACGGCCAGGACCGCCCCAACGGCGGCGCCGGCGAGCGCGAGTACGACATTCTCGATCAGCACGAGCCTCGCGATTCGCCACCGCCCCGCGCCCAGCGCGAGCATGATGGCGGCCTCCTTGCGCCGCGCGGTGGTGCGCGCGAGCACCAGGTTCGCCATGTTGCCGGCGACCGCCGCCAGCACGAGGAGCATGACCCCTTGCAGCAGGCCAAGGGCCAGCATCAGCGACTGCTGCGGCCCGTGCGGAGACCGCCATTGCGGTAGAAGGTCGGCGCGAACGCTCGCGTTCGTGCCCGGGTAATCGGCCGCCATGGCCCGCAGCGCGTCATCAAGTTGCCGGCCCGCATCGGCGGCGTTCACGCCGGCGCGCACATGCCCCAGAAGTTCGTAGTCGCGGGCGGTTCGCGCGTCGAGCTCGCGCGTGCCCTCAAAGACGAGCGGCGCGGCGGTGGCGGGAATCCAGAGATCAAACGTGAGCCCCATCACCGTGCCTTGAAAAGGCGCGGGCGCGACGCCGATGACCGTAAAAGGGCGATCGTTGATTCGCAGGACGGCGCCAATCACGCCTGGCGCCCGCGCCAGTCGCGCCTCCCAGAACCGGCGCGAAATGACGACGACCGGCGTGGCGCCGGGTGCCGCCGTATCGTTCGCGTCGATCAACCGGCCGGTCTCGGCAGAAAGACCAAGCCCCTGGAAATAATTCCCGGACACCAGCAGGCCGTAGGTGCGCTCGAGGCGGTCGGCGTGACCCACGTTCAGCGGCGCCATCCGGAACGCGATCAGCTCGTCAAGAGCCGGCACGCGCGCCTGAAGGTCGCGGTATTCCTGCCAGGAGCTGGCGGGAGATGACCCGGCGTCTCCGCGGAACTCGATCAGTTTGAAGTCACCGCCGCGGGTCGATCCGGGAATGGGATTGCCGACGCGTGACTGGATCCACGAAAAGACCACGGTATTGACGCCGATGCCAATCGCGATCGATCCGACGATGACGGCCGCCGCCAGCGGGCTCCTGCGAAGTGAGCGGACAACCAGCACCTCAGTGCTTCCCGTGCATCGCCAGCAAGGCCTGGTAAATCGGTGCGCCGAACAGGCGAATGACGGCGGCAACCGCCACAAAGATCACGAGCGCGACGATGAGTCCGGTACGGTTGCCTTGAGCCATGCCTGGGAGGGTACAGAGGCGTGGCTGAACGGATCATGAACGAGGACTTCAGGGGGCCTGACAGGTCATTCAGTCACCGTTCAGCGTTCTCTGCGCTATAACCAGCCCGTGCGGGTCCTCATCGTCGAAGACGAAGCGCGCCTGGCCCAGCAACTGGCGGAGGCGCTGCAGCGCGCCGGGTACGTCGTGGACACGGCCGGAGACGGCGCACGGGCGGATTTTCTGGCGCGCACGGAAAGCTACGACGCGGTCGTGCTCGATCTCGGGCTGCCCCGGGTTGACGGCCTGACCGTGCTGCGCGGGTGGCGCGGCGCAGGCCTCGACGTACCCGTCCTGGTGCTGACGGCTCGCGGCAGCTGGCACGAGCGGGTCCAGGGCATCGACACCGGCGCCGACGATTACGTCTCCAAGCCGTTTCAGATCGAAGAGGTGATCGCGCGCGTGCGGGGACTGATCAGGCGATCGAGCGGGCACGCGTCACGGGAGCTGCGCTGCGGCGCGCTGGCGATCGATCCGCGCGGCGCGCGCGTGACTGTCCGCGGCACGCCCGTCAAGCTGACCAGCCATGAATTCAGGGTGCTGTCCTACCTGATGCATCACCACGGCCGCGTGGTGTCACAGTCCGAGCTGATCGAACACATCTACGCGCGCGATGCGGATCGGGAATCGAACACGGTGGAAGTCTTCATCGCGCGGCTGCGCCGGAAGCTGGGCGCCGGATTCATTGAAACCGTTCGGGGCCTGGGCTATCGCATGCAGGAACCGGGCGCTGCCGGGGACGCCCGCTGATGGCTCCGCTCACCCTGCGGGCGCGGCTGCTCATCGGCGCGTTTCTCTGGACGATTGGGCTGTTTGGCATCGCCGGCGTGATCGTGACGCATCTGGTTTATCACTATCCGAATGCGCCACGCACCTTCCATGCGCCGTTTACGCACACGCCCCTGGCGGTCAGCCTCGCGACGCTTTGCATGGCGGTCGGGCTCCTGCAGGTCCGACGCGGGCTGTCGGCCGTCGCGCAGGTTCGCGAGCGGCTGGCGGATGTGCACGCCGGGCGCGAGTCCCGTCTGCAGGGCAAGTACCCGGGCGAGATGCAGCCGCTCGTGTCCGACCTGAATGCCCTGCTGGCGGCGCGCGATGCCAGTGTGGCGCGGGCGCAGGCCAAAGCCGCCGATCTGGCGCACGGACTCAAGACGCCGCTCGCGATTCTGACGCAGGAGGCGGATCGCGCCGGCGCGGCGGGGCTTGCCGACGTCGCCGCGGCCATCCGCCTGGAGATCGCGCGCATGCAACGCCAGATTGACTACCACCTCGCGCACGCGCGCGCGTCGGCATCGGGCGCCACCGCCGGCGCCCGCGCGCAGGTGGCCGCGGCCATTGAGGGGCTCGTCCGCGCGATGAATCGGCTGCACGCGGACCGCGGCCTCCGCATCGACTGCGACGTCAATCCGGCCCACGCCGTCCGCGCCCACGATCAGGATCTGGAAGAGATGCTGGGTAATCTGCTGGACAACGCGTGCAAATGGGCCCGCACGCGCGTTGCCGTGCGCGCGGCCGCCGGCGCCGGCGAGATCATCATCACGATTGACGACGACGGCGCCGGATTGGAGCCGGCGATGCGCGACGCGGTCCTGCAACGCGGCGTCCGGGCCGACGAAGCCGCGCCAGGCTCCGGACTGGGCCTCGCAATCGTGCGAGACCTGGCGGAGGTCTACGGCGGATCGGTGGTGTTGGGCCAGTCGCCGCTCGGCGGCTTACGGGCGACGTTGCGGTTGAAGGACGCCGATTAGGCCGCGTGGGCGCCGTTGCGCTCCCGGTCGATGACCCGCGATCGCGAAAACTGAACGGCCTGCCCGTCAGTCCCAGACGACGCGAACGAGGCCCGACTGTGCCAACGCGGTGTCACGGCTGACAAGTCTCGCGTCGACCGCCCGGCAGGCGCTGACGATCAGGCGATCGAACGGATCGGCGATTCCACGGTGGGCGGCGAAGTCATCCAACTGTCGAAGATCGAGCGCCAGGAATCGCAGGCAGGACGACGCATCCATGGCGGTCCGGAGCTCAGGAAGGCCGACCTTGATCCGGCCGAGCTCTCGCAGCAACACGATCTCCGCGGCGACAGCGGCCGGCACCCAGGCCACGAGCCGCCCGGCTTCCGCGCCGGCCATGGCGCGGCGCGCGGCTTTCCCGAGCCGGGCGGGCGCGATCAGTGCGTATACGCACGCGTGGGTGTCAAGAACGACGTCTGCCACCGGCAAGCTCGCCGAGCCGTCCCCAAAGTGCCGTGCGCACCTCGTGGATGTCCGCGTCGGACGGGAGTGGCATGCCCGCGAACAAGCCGAGGAACCGGCCCGCGCGCGGCGACTCCGCGTGCGGCGCGGCCTGGCTGCTCTGCTCCAGATCATGCAGGACCTGCGCCGACAGCGAGCGATGCCCGCGTCTGGCTCGCTGCTCGATCCGTCGTTTCAGCGCCGACGGGATCCGGACCGTGACGACGGCATCGTTCGGCATGTCATCACTTTGCATCATCTTGCAGACGCAGGCAAGTCTGCGGCGGTGCGTCGTGGCGCGATCTGATGAAGCTCGAGCAAATCCGTTTCCTCAGGAGGTCTGACGGGGTGCCCGTCGTCGAGTCAAATATCCCAACGTGCCCGTCGAGGCGGCGGCCGCCACGAAGAACAGCATCACAGCCTGTCGGGGCGGCCGGAACCAGTCGACCAGGGGCATCGCGACCGAGGACCTGTAACTTCCGGGCCCTCTGTGCATAGATCACGCGATGGACCGCCCCGGCGCGGAGGCCGATGCAGAGGCCCGGAACGAATTCTCGGCCCTCTATCGAACCTACGCCGGGGACGTGCGGCGCTTTGCGCTGTTTCTATCGGGCGATCCGTCGCTCGCCGACGACCTCGTCTCGGAAACCTTCATCCGGATGTGGAAGGCCCGGGCGCGTGTCGACCTGACGACGGTGAAGGCCTATTTGTTCGCGATTGCGCGCAACCTGTACCTGCACCACCGGCGGCGGGACCGCCGTTTCTCGGAGCTGGGCGCCGAGCCGCGCGATCCGGCGCCCGGACCGCACGAGCGCGCGCACGCGCGCGAGGAGTGGCAGGCGGTGCTCGGCGCGCTGCAGATGCTCCCCGAAGTCGATCGAGCCGCGGTCCTGATGCGCGCCGACGCCGGGTTGCCGTACGACGAGATTGCGCGGGCGCTGGGGATCTCGGAGGCGGCCGCCAAGGTCAAGGTTCATCGGGCGCGCATGAAGCTGGCCGTGGCGCGCCACCGGGCGGCGCCGGCCGACCGGGCACAGA
>DASUGC010000034.1:0-9634 GCA_036274235.1 Vicinamibacterales bacterium | reverse complement strand
AGACCGAGCAGCGCGGTTGAGGGCTGCGTGCCATTGATGAGTGCCAGGCCCTCCTTTGCCGCAAGTCGGATCGGCTCGAGACCTGCCCGTTGCAGCGCGTCCGCGCCGCTGCCAATGCCCTCGCCGTTGACGGCGGCTTCGCCTTCGCCGATGAGCACGAGCGCCAGGTGCGCCAGCGGCGCCAGATCGCCGCTGGCGCCGACCGATCCGCGCGACGGCACCACGGGATGGACGCCGGCATTGAGCAAGGCGATCAGCGCGTCCAGTGTCTCGGGCCGGATCCCTGAGAATCCTTTGGCCAGCACATTCGCGCGCAAGGCCATCAGGGCGCGAACCGCGGGCACCGGCAGCGGCTCACCGGTGCCGGCCGCGTGGCTGCGGATCAGATTCAATTGCAGCGCGGACAACTGATCGGACGGGATCGCCACGTCCGCGAGCGCGCCGAACCCGGTGTTGACGCCGTAGACGGGCACGCCGCGCGCGGCGTGCCCGTCCACGACCCGCCGCGACGCGCTGACGCGGGCACGCGCGTCGGCCGACAGGCCGACGGGCTCGGCGTCATGCGCGACGCGCGCGAGCGCGTCGAGTGTGAGGGAGGATCCGTCTAAGAGAATCATGGGCATTCGGGCTCGTCGCCCTTCGACTGCGCTCAGGGCGATTCGACCGAATCGAAGGGCCTGCCCTGAGTGAGGCCGATGGATCCCTTCGCTTCGGCCGAGTCGAAGGGTATCATTCTACCTGCATGAATCTGTGCGTGCTCGGCGCCCAATGGGGCGATGAAGGCAAAGGGAAGATCGTCGACCTCCTGACTCCGCATTTTTCCATCGTCGCGCGTTACCAGGGCGGGCATAACGCCGGCCATACGGTCTACGTGAAGGGCCGCAAGTTCGTGCTGCACCTGATTCCATCCGGAATCCTGCATCCCGGCGTCGTGTGCATCATCGGCAATGGCGTGGTGGTTGATCCGGTCGCGTTGTTCGCGGAGCTCGATGAGCTCGCGGGCATGGGCATCGACGTGGCCGGCCGGCTGTTCGTCAGCGACAAGGCGCACCTGATCCTGCCGTACCACCGCGAACTGGACATCCTGGCGGAAGCGCGGCGCGGCGAGCAGAAGATCGGCACCAC
This sequence comes from Vicinamibacterales bacterium, assembly GCA_036274235.1. Lineage (GTDB taxonomy): Bacteria > Acidobacteriota > Vicinamibacteria > Vicinamibacterales > SCN-69-37 > DASUGC01. The sequence continues at coordinate 8,509 of DASUGC010000034.1, read as the reverse complement.
GTCGCGCGGCATCGGCCCGGCCTATGAGGACAAGATCGCGCGGCGCGGCATCCGCGTCGGCGATCTGGCGGATCAGTCCCGGGACGGGGCGCTGGTGAGTGCGGTTCGCGAAAACGTCGCCGCGCGCAACCGGCTCGTCGGCAACATGGAAATGAACTGGGAGGATGTCCTGGCTTCGCTCCGGCGGGCGTGGCCGAGGCTCAAGCCTCTGGTGACGGACGCCTCGCTCCACCTGTCGCGCGCCATGGCGCGCGGCGATCGCGTGATGTTCGAGGGCGCGCAGGGCACGCTGCTCGACATCGACCACGGGACGTATCCGTTCGTGACGTCGTCGAATTCGACCGCCGGCGGGGCCGCGACGGGCCTGGGGGTGGGACCATCCTCGATTGGATCTGTCCTGGGCGTGGCCAAGGCCTACACGACCCGCGTGGGCGGCGGCCCGCTGCCGACCGAGCTGTTTGGCGACGCCGGCGAGCGCCTGCGGGAGACGGGACAGGAGTACGGCGCCTCGACGGGGCGGCCCAGACGTTGCGGGTGGTACGACGCCGTCGCGGTCAGGTATGCGGCCCGCGTCAACGGCCTGAGCGCGCTGGCGATCACCAAGCTGGACGTGCTCGACGGCCTGGACAGGCTGGAACTCTGCACGGCGTATCGATGCGGTTCAGAAACGCTGACGGAAATGCCCAGCGACGTGGCTCAGCTTGCGGCCTGCAAACCCGTGTACGAAACGCTGCCCGGCTGGTCCGAACCCACACGCGGGATCACGGACTTCGCCAGGCTGCCATCCGCCGCCAGGGAGTACATCCGCCGCCTGGAAGAAGCGAGCGGCGTCAAAGCCGCGATTGTCTCGACGGGATCGGACAGGGAACACACGATCGTGCGGGAAGATCTCTTGCAAACGCACAACTTGCAACTCACAACGAACAGGTAGGCCGGGTTTCGCGTTCCGGGTTCAGCGTTCAGCGCCCGGATGTTCCGTGTTCGAATGCGAACGCGGAACCCTCGAACGCTGAACTCTGAACTCTGAACCCTGAACTCTGGACTCTGAACCTTACTTTCCAGGGTCCGCCACGATCCACGCCTGCTGCGCGTACTCCTTGCCGCCCACCGTCAGCACTACGCGATAGGTTCCAATCGGCGCTTCGCCGACGTTCGCGTAGGTTGGCCCACCGCCTGCTGGCGGAGCCGCGGCTGGAGGTGCACCGCCGCCGCGGCCGGCGCCACCGCCGCCACGACCGCCGCGTCCGCCGGCTGGGGCGGCTTCGCCCGCGATCTGTTCGCGGCGCATCTGAAGATTCCACCGCACGGTGTTGACCCCGGCTGTCTTGGGGCCGTCGATTTCAGCGATCACGCGGGCCCCGTTGTAGACGCGCACTTTCACGTCTCCGCTCGCGTCGGACTTCAGGTAGTACTCGATGCCCATGTCCGTCGGCCGGCTGACGCCCGCGAAATTCTGCGCGCTTGGAGTGAAGCGGCCGCTGGCATCCCAATCGATGACGGGATCGATCTCGAAGAGGTGAGCGTCGGACGCGAGCACGGCGGGTGTCATCTCCTCCAGGTTGGAGATGTCCGCGATCCAGATGCCGCGTCCATGCGTCGCGACGACCAGTTCGCGATCGCGCGGATGGATTTTCAGATCGTGCACGGCCACCGTCGGCAGAATGCCGCGCGGCATCGCGGCCGCGCCGCCTCCGCGACCCCCGCCCGCGCCGCGGCCGCCGCCACCAGCCGCGGCAATCGCATTGCCTTTGAGCTGCGACCACGACTTGCCGCCGTTGAGTGACGCGAACACGCCGAGATCCGTGCCGACGAACAGCACATCGGCGTTCCGCGGGCTCTCGCGGATGACGTTAATCGCCTGATTCGGCAGATTGCCGGCCATCGATGTCCACGTGGCGCCAAAGTCCGTCGTCTTCCACACGAACGGCTTGAAGTCGTCGTTGCGGTAGCCGGTCATCGACACATACGCCGTGCCCGGCGAGAGATTCGATGCGGCCACGCGGCTGACCCAGTAGCCCGGGTGTCCCGGAATCTTGTCCCTCACGTTGGTCCATGTGGCGCCGCCGTCGCGCGTCACCTGGACGTTGCCGTCGTCGGTGCCCACCCAGAGCAGTCCGGGGACGATGGGGGATTCGTCGATCGTGGTGATGGTGGCCCAGGTCACGTTGCCGCCCCCGCCGCGCTTGGCGGGATCGTTGACCGTGAGATCCGGGCTGATGATGTCCCACCGCTCGCCGTCGGTCGTCGAGCGCAACAGGTACTGCGCGCCCTGGAAAACCGTGTGCGCGTCATGGTGCGACGTCACGATTGGCGCGCTCCAGTTCCAGCGATAGGGAGCCGGCGGCTGCGGGCGGCCGGACTGCGGATTGAACGTCTGGCCGGTGTTCAGGTCCCGCCGGGAGATGTCACCGAACTGGCTCGAGTTGTAGAGATAGTGATTCTCGATGTCCACTTCGTTGTAGAAGCCGTCGGCGCAGCCCACGTTGGCCCATTCTTCGAGCGGAATGTTGCCGCCGCCTCTGCGCGTGCTCGGGCCCATGACGCAGCCGTTGTCCTGCAGCCCGGTGTAAACGTTGTACGGCACCTTGGTATCGATGCCGACCGCATACGTCTGCGCCACCGGAAGGTTGTCCGGACGCGACCAGGTCTGGCCGCCATCCACCGACTGGCCGAGTCCGTGGTCGTAGCCGAGCAGCATGTGATCGCTGTTCTTCGGATCGATCCAGAGCGCGTGATTGTCGCCGCCAAATCCCATGCCTTGCCACGTCAGGCCGCCGTCGCGGCTGCGGGACCAGCCGACGCTCAGCACGTACACCGTTTCCTTGTCATTGGGATCGACGCGCACCTGCGCGTAGTAGTAGCCGGGGTTGCCGCCGTCGAAATTGCCGCGGCCGCCACCGCCGCCTTGCCGGCCCGCGGCGCCTGCGCCGGCCGCACCGGCACCCGCCGCGCCGCGGCCCTGGCCCGCCGCAGCGGCGCCAGCCGCGGAGGCGGCAGCCGCGCCAGGGTCAGCATTCGGCGCCACCTGGCGCCACGTCTTCCCCGCGTCATTCGATCGATACAGTTGCGACGGCGATCCGCTGTTGGCGCCGAAGCCCTCGGCGTACCGCTTCTGCTGCTCCTCGTTGAGCACGCCGACGTTTTCCATGACGGTGTAGACGACGTTGGGATCCTGACGCGAGATCGAGACGCCGATGCGTCCGAGATACCCGATCGGCAGCCCGCCGCTGAGTTTTGTCCACGTCTTGCCGCCATCGGTCGTCTTGTGGAGCGCCGAGCCTGGACCGCCTTCCGCGAACGTCCACGGCCTGCGGACTTTGTCGTAGGTGGCCGCGTACAGCACGAGAGGGTTTTTCGGATCCATCGCCACGTCGATCGCGCCGATGTCCTTGCCGCCGACGTTCGGTCCGAGCGACTTCGTCCAGGTCTTGCCGCCGTCAGTCGTCTTGTACAGTCCGCGTTCGGCATTCTCCGAGTACAGATGTCCAAGCGCCGCCACGTAGACGGTGTTCGGATCGGTCGGATGAATGACGATGCGGCCAATGTGCTGCGAGTCCTTCAGGCCGACATTCGTCCACGTCCGTCCGGCGTCGGTGGACTTGTAGACGCCGTCGCCCCAGTACGAGCTGCGCGAGTTGTTCGCTTCGCCGGTGCCCAGGTAGAGGATGTCCGGATTGCTTTGGGACACGGCAATCGCGCCGTACGAGCCGGCGGTCGGGCTGTCGAAGATCTGTGTATAGCTGCCGCCGCCGTTTTCCGTCTTCCAGACGCCGCCGGTCGCGGCGACGGCGTAGAAGATCCGCGGCGTCGATTCCACGACGGCAAAGTCCACGAATCGGCCGCCCCGGTGCGTCGGCCCGATCTCGCGGAACGAAATGGAACGAAACAGGTCGGGGCCCTGCTGAGCGGTCAGCGGCAGCGCGGAAAATGCCAGCGCGCCCGCTCCCACGAGCAGGGCCAGGCGGACCGGGGTTATCCGAGAAACGAGGCGGGACGTCATGCCAGAATCCTCCGAAAGAGGATTCTACATGCAGCCGGCGGGCTTTCGCCCGCCGCGGACTAACCGACCGTCTTTTCTTCCGTGCAGTACTTGTCGAAGGCGAGCGTCAGCAGGTCCGAGATGCCCTCGGCCGTGCGCTGCTCGATGTCGCGGCGCTCCACCATGTAGACCAGTTTGCCGTCCCGGAAGAGCGCAATGGACGGAGATGACGGCGGGAAGCCGGTCATGGCCTGGCGCGCGCGATCCGTGGCGTCGATATCCGCGCCGGCAAAGACGGTGGCGATCGTGTCCGGTTTGTGTTCGTGCCGGAGGGCCATCGCGATGCCCGGGCGGGCCTTGCCCGCGGCGCAACCACACACGGAGTTCACGACCATCATCGTGACGCCGGGCTTCTTGAGCACGTCGTCCACATCAGCGGCAGTACGGCATTCGCGGGCGCCCACTTGAACGAGTTCCTGTCGCATCGGCGCCACGAGATATTCGGGATACGGCATAGGATCATTATATGCCCGACTTCGATCGGCCGGTACGCGGCGTCCTGTTCGACATGGACGACACGCTGTTCGACCACAACTTTGCGACCATCACGGCGCTGGAACGACTGTGCGTGGAGGAGCCGGCGTTCACCTGCTGGCCGGTCGCGGAGCTGCGGACGCGATATAGCGCGCTGCTCGAGGAACTGCACGTGGACGTGCTCTCCGGCCGCCGGACGATTCCCGAAGCGCGGTACGAGCGCTTTCGCCGGCTGCTGTCGGATGCGACGAACGCGCCGGTCGCCGGCGAGCGGCCAACCGCGCTCTCCGCGTTCTATCGCGAGGCCTATGAAGCCGCATGGCGCGCGGTCCCCGGCGCCATCGCGCTCCTGACGGCGCTTCGGGAGCGGGGCATTGCCGTGGGCATCGTGACGAACAACATCGCCGACGAGCAGCGGCAGAAAATGCGCCGCTGCGGGATGGAGTCGCTGGTCGGCGCGCTCATCACGTCCGAGGAGATCGGCGTGCAGAAGCCGGAGCCGGCGATCTTTCAGGCCGCGCTGGACGCGATGGATCGACCGGCCTCGGAGTGCGTGATGGTCGGCGACGCCTGGGCCACGGACATCGTCGGCGCACGGAACGCGGGCCTGCGGCCGATCTGGTTCAACTGGCGGGGGCTGGAGTCGCCGGATTCCGCGGTTCCGGAGTTCAGGACCTTTGAGCCGCTCGGCGACGTCATAAGGCTAATCGGCCACTAGGGCGCCGCGTGCGATCGCGTGTGGAATCCGGCCGTCTCGAGCTCATGCCGGACGTCGTCAAACGCGCGCTGGCAGGCCGCGTCGCCGCGCTTCTTGAGCAGGCGATCGACCGTGTACATCCGGAACCGGATCGCCTCCATGTGAAAAGCGGCGACGGCACGGCGCAGGGCATCGGCCGCGTCGAGCAGTTCGCTGGTGTCGGGTCCCACCGGCAGGGCTTTGAGCAGCGGGAGCAGTTCGTCGAGTCTGGCCAGAGCGGCCGCGGTCTTCTCGGACATCGGAGGATAGGGTACTGCATTAGTCAACGGGGCAACGGGATAACGGGCAACGGGTTGGCCCGTTATTCCGTTAATCCGTTGTCCCGTTGCTATTTCCGACTCAAACTCAGGCCCACGCCGCCGCCGACCAGGAGCGCGGCCACGATCAGCCGCGTGGTGATGGACTCGCCAAGGACCAGCGCCGCGCCCAGGCCCGTGATCACCGGTACGGTGAGCTGGACCAGGGCCGCGCGCCAGGCGCCCAGTTCCGGCAGCACCGAGTACCACAGTGTGTAGCCCACGCCGGAGGCAACCGCACCGGACACCGTGGCGAGCACCATGCCAGCCGGCGTGAGATGGCCGCGCGCGGCCGCATAAACGAGGGCCGCGAACGACAGCAGCGCGGCGCGCCAGAAATTGCCCGCCGTTGACGCCATCGGATCCCGGCTGCGGCGGCCCGCGAGGGAATATCCGCCCCAGCAGACGCCCGCCAGCACCATCAGGAAGGCGCCGAGCCCATCAGGCCTGTTGGCGCCATACAGTGTGAGCCAGGACAGGCCGGTCATCGCCAGCGCGAGGCCGATCCAGTCGGTCACGCGCGGCCGCTCGCCGCTCGTCAGCCCGGCGATGATCATCGTGGCTTGCACCGCGCCAAAGAGCAGAAGCGCGCCGACCCCCGCGCCGATCATCGTGTACGCGATTGTGAATGCGACGGCGTAACCGGCGAGCCAGAACCCTGAGTTCCACGATCCGTGAGACGCCGATGAGGGGTCACCTGAGGTGTCCGCCGTTCGCAGGCGCAACAGCAACGCCAGCATCGCGGCGCCGGTAATCAGCCGGATCAGCGTAAACGATGGCGCGTCAATCAGCCCCCGGCCAAGCGCCCCTCGGGTCAGCAGGCTGTTGCTCGCAAACGCCACCATCGTCAGGGATGTCAGGACAGCTATTCGCATCGGCCGCAAAAGCCAACCATGAAGCGCATGAAGAACAAGAAGTAATGTGGGTAGAACCCAATCAAGACCGAATTCATGCCTTCATGGACTTCATGGTTTCGCCCTACTTGATTGGAGGAGTCGAGGCGGGCGCCCGTCGATGCTTTGTCGCCTGCTCGTAGGCGTAGCCCAATCGAATCAGCCGCGCTTCGTCCCACGCGCGTCCCAGGAACGTCACTCCAATGGGCAACTGGTTGTCGCGCGAGTAGCCCATTGGGACATTGATGGCGGGGAAGCCCGACGTCGGCGAATAGATCTGGCTGTTGTCGCCGCCCGGTGAGGTCAGGTCGCCGATGGCGCGCGGGGGATTGCTCCACGTGGGGTAGACGAATGCGTCGAGCTTGTCGCCGTCCATCGCTCTTGTCAGGGCCGTGCCGAACGCTTCGCGATAGGCCTGGTCGGCCTTGCAGGCGTCGCTGTCCGGGCCCTGTCCCGCGGCCGCGTTTGGCGAGCCGAGGCGGCTCTTGACGGACGGATCGAACTTGCCGGACGCGATGATTTCGTCCAGCGAATGGACGGGTGCCTTCTGGCCGCGCGTCGCGAGGTACTCGTTGATGTCGTACCGGAATCCCCGGCACGTGCCGGCGCCTTGCGGGCGCCGCACCTGCTCCGGGACGACGCCATCGACAATCAGGGCGCCCGCCTTTCGCATGTCCTCCAGCGCCTGCATGAAGATCTTGACGATTTCCTCGTCCGTCGTCTGGCGCTCGTAGGCTGGATGCAGGATGCCGATGCGCGCGCCTTTGAGCCCGTTGGCCTGCAGCGACAACTTGTAATTCGGAATCGCGTGCCCGCGGCTGCGTGCCGTCATCGGATCTTCGGGATCTTCGCCAACGATGACCTGGAACACCGCGACGGCATCGGCGATCGTGCGCGCCATCGGGCCCGCGATGTCCGCGAGGTAGCTCAGCGGGATTACGCCGGCCCGGCTCGTCAGTCCCATCGTCGAGCGGATGCCGACGAGCGAGGTGTGCGACGACGGCCCGCGGATCGAATTGCCCGTGTCGCTGCCAAGGCCGACGGTCGCGAAACTCGCTGCGACCGCGGCGGCCGTGCCCCCGCTCGACCCGGCCGGCACGCGATCGAGCGCGTACGGATTCTTCGTGTGACCCTGCAGCGAGCTCAGCGTCTCATTCGGGCTGAAGGCGAATTCCGCCATGTTCGTCTTGGCGATGACGATCGCGCCGGCGGCCTTGACGCGCGCCACCAGAAACGCGTCCTTGTCAGACACAAACCCTTCGAGCGATTTGGAACCATCCGCGCTCTGGAGGCCGATGGTTTCGAAGTTGTCTTTCACGACGATCGGGATGCACTGCAGCGGCTGCGTCAGGCCCTTCTGTTTGAATTGTTTGTCTTTTTCCTCGGCCTCTTTCTTCGCCTTCGGATTGACCTGGACGATCGCATTGAGGGCCGGGCCTTTCTTGTCGTACGCCGCGATGCGCGCCAGGTACATGTCCACGAGCTGGCTGCAGGTCAGCGTCTTGGCCTTGAACGCCGCATGCACTTGAGCGATGGTCGTTTCGACGACGTCGAACTTGGGCGCGGCGTGCGCGGGCGCTTCAAGGGCAAAGGGCAGAGGGCACAGGGCAAAGGTAAGTAGAAGGGCGAAGGTGAGCAGGGAGGTCGAAGGGCCGCGGGTCATGAGCCGATGCCGTGCGTCCATGGGACGTCATGTTATCTTTATCTGTTCGCATTTGGGCTGAGGGCTTCGCCCTCAGACTCCGGACTCGCTCACTCGTGCGGCTCGCCCCCTGAAAGGCGGTCAGGCCAGTCGCGCTGCGTTCGCGAGGCTCGCGACCTTGCCGGTCGCTCGCTTGGTTCTGGGGGGTGTCCTCAGAAGATGTGTCCCCATCGTCCAGCGGTCAGGACGCGGCCCTTTCAAGGCCGAGACCCGGGTTCGATTCCCGGTGGGGACGCCACATTTTGTACTAATCCCGAAAGCAGCCCCGTTGCGCGGGTTTTCGCGCGCCAGGTGAACCGCGAGATGTCAGGTTTCTGGCGATCGACCGGTTTGATCCACGGTGGGGGT
>DASUGC010000033.1:0-19457 GCA_036274235.1 Vicinamibacterales bacterium | reverse complement strand
GACACAGCGACATGACTTGCAGCCCCGCCGGATCCGGCGGGGCTTTTGTGTTTCCGGCCTCTCCCGATCCGCGCGGCTGCCACGAGGATCGGCATGGACTTTTCCAAGCTCGACGGCCTGATTCCCGCCGTCATCCAGGATGCCGCGACGAACGACATCCTGATGGTCGGCTTCATGAACGACGAAGCGCTCTCGCGCACGCGGGCGAGCGGCTACGTGACGTTCTTCTCCCGCACGCGTCAGCGGCTCTGGACGAAAGGTGACACCTCCGGCAATCGGCTGCGCGTGATCTCGCTTTCAAGCGACTGCGACGCGGATACGGTGCTCGTGCGCGTGGCCTGTGAGGGCGCGGGCATCGTGTGTCACACCGGCACGCGCACGTGCTTCACGACGACGCTGACGTTCGAGCGCCCGGCGATGGTGCGGCGATGACGCTCAAGCTCGGCCTGCCCAAGGGATCGCTGCAGGACGCGACGATTCAGTTGTTCGCCCGTGCGGGCTTCAATGTCTACGCCGGCAGCCGATCGTACGTGCCGTCGATCGACGATCCGGAGATCGAGTGCCTGCTCGTGCGCGCTCAGGAGATGGCGCGGTACGTCGCGGACGGCGTGCTGGACGCGGGCCTGACCGGCCAGGACTGGGTCGCCGAGCATCTCGCGGGCGGCGGCGCGCCGGTGACGCCTCTGGCCGATCTCATCTACGCCAAGCAGAGCTTTGGCAAGGTCCGTTGGGTGCTGGCCGTGCCTGACGACTCAGCGGTTCAAGCCGCCGAAGACCTGCGCGGGCGCACCATTGCCACTGAACTCGTTCGCGTGACCGAGGCGTACTTCCGCCGGCGGCAGATTCCCGCGAACGTCGAGTTCTCGTGGGGCGCGACAGAAGTCAAGCCGCCGGTCCTCGCCGATGCGATAGTCGAAGTCACGGAAACAGGGTCTTCGCTCAGGGCCAATCGCCTGCGCATCGTCGATACCGTGATGGCGTCCAACACGCAGCTCATCGTGAATCCGGCCGCGCACGGGAATGGCTGGAAACAGACCAAGCTCGCGAATCTCGCGCTGCTGCTCCAGGCCGCGATCGAAGCGCACGGCCGCGTGGGCCTGATGCTGAATGCCGAGCGCCGGAACCTGAACGGGATTCTGGCGCTCCTGCCCGCGTTGCAGCGGCCGACAATCGCGCCGCTCAGCGACGACGCCTGGGTGGCGGTGAATACGGTGATCGAGGAACGCGCCGTCCGCGATCTGATTCCACAACTCAAGGCGGCGAACGCCCAGGGGATTGTCGAATATCCCTTGAACAAGATCGTGCTGTGATGCGCGTGCTCGAGACTCGACGTCCGCGCGACCGCGCGGCCATTGAGCGCTGCATCACGCGCGATCCCTCGCGGAACCAGGCTGTCGCCCGGCAGGCCGCTCGAATCGTCGCCGATGTCCGGGCGGGCGGCGACCGGGCCGTGCTCGACTGGCGGCGCCGGCTGGATGGCGACCGATCGCCACTCATCGTGGATGCGACGGCCATTGAAGCCGGTTGGCGTGCGACCGCGGCCGAAGTCCGCCGCGCGATCCGTCGGGCGGCCCGTCATATCGCGCGCGTCGCCGAAGCCCAGCGACCGCCTGGATTTGTGGTCACGCCCGCGCCGGGTGTGCGCATCGAACAGCGCGTTGTGCCACTCGATCGCACTGGCTGCTACGTTCCCGGTGGCCGGTTTCCATTGCCCTCCACGCTGCTGATGACCGCGATTCCCGCCCGGGTCGCCGGCGTGCGTGAAGTCATCGTGACGTGTCCCAACCCGTCACCCGTTGTGCTCGCGGCGGCGCGGGAGGCCGGTGTCACGCGCATCTTCAGGATTGGGGGCGCCCAGGCCATCGCGGCCATGGCCTACGGCACCGCGACAGTGCCGCGCGTCGACAAGATTGCCGGTCCCGGTAACGCGTGGGTCGCGGCGGCGAAGCGGCTGGTGGCGCCGGACTGCGCGATCGATCTCCACGCCGGTCCCAGCGAGATCGCCATTTACTCAGACGCGATGCGGGCGGACTGGATCGCTGCCGATCTGATCGCGCAAGCCGAGCATGATTCCGACGCGCGCGCGATCTTCGTGACGACGCGCGTCGCGCTGGCTCGGGCGGTCGCGGCCGGGCTCACGCGTCAGGCGACCGTGATCGTGGCAAGGTCGCACGACGAAGCGATCGCGCTGATCAACCGCATCGCACCGGAGCATGCGGTGTGCGATTCGCCGGCCATTGCGCGAACCATCGTCGCCGGAACGATCTTCGTCGGGCGGTGGAGCGCTCAAGCCGCGGGCGACTACGCAACCGGATCCAATCACGTGCTGCCCACAGGCGGCGCCGCGCGCGTTCGCGGCGGCCTGAGTGCCGCCGATTTCGTCCGGTCGTACACGATTCAGACCCTGTCGCGCCGCGGCATTCGAGCGGTCGGGCCCGCTGCGGCGACACTTGCCGATGCCGAAGGACTGGCTGGCCACGCGGCGTCGATTCGAAAGAGGCTGCAGTCGTGAGCTCGGCCACACCGTCAGTTACCGCCGCGTTGCGGCTCCATCTCAATGAGCGGACGACAGGCTGCTCCCCGGCCGCGCTGGCGGCGATTCGCGCGCTCTCCGCGCAAGACATCGGCCGGTACCCGGAGGAAGACGAGGCGGTACGCGCGGTGGAGCGCTGGTTCGGCGTGCCGCGCGGCTGGGTACGGCTCGTCAACGGCCTGGACGAAGCCATCGCCGTGGTCACGCAGCAGGTGGCGGTGGGCGCGCGGCTCAACTTCGACGTCGCCGTCATCGAGCCGACGTTCGAGATGTATCGCGCCTGCACCGAGGCGATGGGGGGACGGGTGGTTGCCGAGCCGACACCGTGGACGCGCTTGATCTTCCTGTGCAATCCGAACAACCCGACCGGCATGCTGCTGCCTGACGGGACGATCCCGCGGATCGCGACAGCAGTCCCGCAGGCAACGGTCTTCGTGGACGAGGCCTATGCGGAATTCGCCGGCACCACGTTCATTGGCGCGGGGCTCGATCGATACCGCAATGTCATCGTGGGCCGGACGTTTTCGAAGGCCTACGGGCTTGCGGGCCTGCGGATCGGCGCGATCGCCGGCCATCCCGACACGCTGGCGCCGCTTCAGCCTCATCTCCTGCCGTACCGCGTCAATGCCCCGGCGCTTGCGGCTCTGACTGCCGCGCTGGACGACCGCGACTTCGTGGATCGATACGTCGCCGAGTGTGCCGCCTCGCGCAGGCGGTTGGAATCCTTCTGCGCGACTCACGGCCTTGGCTACGTTCCCAGCGCCGCGAACTTCATGCTGATCAGAATCGGGCCCGGGGCGACGGCGCTTGCCGAGTGGCTGCTGGCACGAGGCGTGGTCATCCGGGATCGATCGCGCGTGCCAGGCTGCGCGGGTTGCGTGCGCATCACGACGGGCTGGATCGCGGACACCGATCGTTGCCTCGATTTGCTGGAGGAGTACCTTGCGACGACACGCGCGCGTTGATCGGCGGACCACGGAGACGCAGATTGCGATCCGGCTGACCCTCGAGGGGCGCGGCCGTTCGAACGTCCGCACGGGCATCCGGTTTCTGGACCACATGCTCCAGATCGCCGCCCGGCACGGCGGCTTCGACCTGGACGTTCGCGCGAACGGGGATCTGGATGTCGATCAGCATCACACCGTTGAAGACGTCGGAATTGCGTTGGGCGAGACGTTCGCGCGCGCGTTGGGTACCAAGCGGGGCATCAATCGCGCTGGCTACTTCATCATGCCGATGGACGAGACGCTGGCCGTGGCGGCGATCGATCTCTCCGGCCGGCCGGCGGCGGCCATCCATGTTCCACTGCGGGTTGCGCGGGTCGGCGACCTTCAGGCTGAGCTCGTGCAGGACTTCTTTGAGGGCTTCGCGGCGGCTGCACGGGCCAACGTCCACATCAAAGTCCTGTACGGTCGATCCAGCCATCACCAGGTGGAGGCCGCGTTCAAAGCCTTCGCTCGAGCGTTGCGAGTCGCCTGCGCGCGCGATCGCCGGCTGTTGCGGCAACTGCCGAGCACGAAAGGACTGCTGTGACCATCGCGCTGATCGATTACGGCGCGGGGAATCTGGCGTCCGTGCGCAAGGCGTTCGCAGCCATCGGCGCCCCGCTGACGGATGTCGCCTGTCCAGCCGATCTGGGCCGCGCCGGCGGCATTGTCATCCCAGGCGTCGGTCACTTCGACGCGACCGCGCCGCTCCAAACGGGCTGGAAGGAGGCGATTGCGCGACGCGCCGCCGAGAGCGCCGCGATTCTCGGCATCTGCCTGGGCATGCAGTGGCTGTTCGAGGGCAGCGAGGAGTCTTCGGTCGTCAGCGGCCTCGGCTGGTTCCGAGGTCGCTGCCTTCGGCTGACCGGCGACGTCAAGGTGCCGCATGTCGGATGGAATTCGCTAAACGACATATCGCCGCGGTCGCGGCTGCTGACCGGCATTACGGGCGGGGCATCGATGTACTTCACTCACGCGTATGCGGCGCCTGCGACGCCGGCGGCGGCCGCGCGGACGACCCACGGCACAACATTTGTCAGCGTCGTCGAGCGCGGGCGTGTGTTCGGCACGCAAGGCCATCCTGAAAAATCAGGCGGCACCGGATTGCGCCTGCTCTCGAACTTTGCGGCGCTGGCGCGCGAGAGGTCATGCTGACGCGTCGGTTGATTGCCTGTCTTGATGTTCGCGGCGGCACGGTTGTGAAAGGCGTGCGCTTTTCCAATCTGGCCGGCGCCGGCGATCCCGCCGCGCTGGCGGCTCGCTACGACGCGGAGGGCATCGACGAGGTCGTCGTGCTGGACGTCACCGCGACCCTGGAGGGCCGCGCAGCCCTGCGCCGGACGGTCGATCGCGTCGCTTCGGAGCTGTTCATTCCGCTCGCGGTTGGCGGCGGTGTTCGCTCGATTGATCATGCCGGCGGGTTGTTCGACGCGGGCGCGGACAAGGTCAGCGTCAACAGCGCGGCGCTGGGCGAGCCGGCGCTCATCACCCGGATCGCCGCTCGTTACGGGTCGCAGGCGGTTATCGTCGCGATTGACGCCAGGGTGATCGATGGCAGGTACCGCGTGTTCGGTCGCAGCGGCACCAGCGCCGACACGCGCGACGCGATCGCGTGGGCCCGGGAGGCCGAGGCGCGAGGCGCGGGGGAGATCCTGCTGACGTCGATGGATCGCGACGGCACGCGCGCCGGCTTCGACTGCGAGCTGACCGCCGCTGTGAGCGGCGCCGTTCACATTCCCGTCATTGCTTCCGGCGGCGCCGGCCAGCCGTCGCATTTCCTGGACGTATTCACGCGCGGCCGCGCCGACGCGGCACTGGCGGCGTCCGTCTTTCATTTTTCCGAGCACGGCATCGCCGATCTGAAGGCTTATCTCGCAGGACGCGGCATACCGATGCGCGCGACGGCTCCGCCGTGCTGATTCCCGCGATCGATCTCCAGGGCGGCCGCGTCGTCCAACTCGTCCAGGGGAAGCGGCTGGCGATTGCCAGCGACGACATCGACGGCTGGATCGCGCGCTTCGCGCGTTTTCCGTTGATCCAGGTGATCGACCTCGACGCGGCGATGGGGACCGGCCAGAACGAGGCCCTCGTCCGGTACGTCTGCGGGCGACTGACGTGCCAGGTCGGCGGCGGCGTTCGCACGCCGGCTGACGCCGAACGGGCTTTGGTCAACGGCGCCCATCGCGTGATCGCCGGATCGGCGCTCGTCGGCGTCACGGGCGCACGTCCCTTGCAGGCAGCCGCATTTGCTTCGGCTGTGGGACGCGATCGACTGGTGGCAGCCGTGGACAGCCGCGCCGGCCGGGTCGTGATCGACGGATGGCAAACCTTGACGGCCGTCCCGGTGGAGGACGCGATGCGCGCCCTCGAGCCGCACGTCAGCGGGTTTCTCGCGACGCTTGTGGACGACGAAGGATTGATGCGTGGAGTGAATCTGGCCGTCGCGCGCCGGCTTCGAGCGGTCACCGCCACCCGCCTGATCGTCGCCGGCGGTGTGTCGAGCGTCGATGAACTCCTGACGCTCCATGCTGCCGGCATCGACGCCGTTGCCGGCATGGCCGTCTATACTGGCGCGATTCGACTGGAGGATCTGCCGTGGCCGTGAGGGCCGTGATCTTCGACTTCGACGGCGTCCTTGCGGACACCGAGGGCGAGCACTTGCGCGCTTTTCAACGCGTGCTTGCGCCGATTGGCGTGGACCTCGATGAACGGCTGTATGCGGAGCGGTACCTTGGGTACTCCGATCGCGACCTGATTGTCGCGCTCGGCCGTGATCTCGGCCGGTCATGGACGGGCGCCGACATCTCGGCATTGGTCGAGGCGAAGCAGCGCGGATTTGCCGGATCGATCGGCCGCGGCGATCTTCTGTACCCGTCAGCTCGCGCGTGCGTCACCCGGCTTGGCGCCGCCTGGCCGCTGGCGATTGCGTCCGGATCGTTGCGTGATGAAATCGAGCCGATCCTGAAAGGCGGTGGACTGGTCGATTCGTTTCAGGTGATCGTGGGCGCGGGCGATGTGGCGCGCAGCAAACCTGCGCCAGACTCATACCTGGAAGCCGCCCGTCGGCTCGGATTCGCCGCGAGCGAAGCCGTCGCCATCGAAGATTCGCCGTGGGGGCTCGACGCCGCGCGTGCGGCCGGCTGCCGGACCATAGCGGTCACGCACAGCTGCGGATCCAGGCCGCTCACGGCTGACGTCGTGGTCGATTCCCTGGCGGATATCAGCCCTCAACTCATTCAGCGCTTGAGCGCCGACTGAATTTCAACGATGCGACCTCGGACGTGACGGGTGAAGCCTTCAATCTCATCCTCAGACGCACCGGCGGCTTTGAAAGCCTGGCGGATCTGATCATCTGACAACCGCGACAGCAGAGCCGCGAACCAGCGTGCATGCTCGAGCGGGACCGCGACGTGCCCGGGCCCGCCGAGCGTGCTCTTGAATTCGAGCCGGCCCTGAACGATGCCGGCGACGATTTTCTCGTCACCATACTCCTGCAGGTTCCACCGCGATGGCGACGCGCCGTACCCGCCGCGCATCCGCCCGAATGTCGAACCCAGATCCGACAGGACGTAGCGGATCTCAGGCTCTCCGCCGGGAACAGGCACGCGGATCGTGCTCGTGTTGTGCGACGGCATGTCCCAGCTGCTGAGGAGCACCATCAGCATCTGGGCGCCGCTGAGCTCGCGGGTGCCCTTGAAGCGATTGTCTTCAATGTTCCATTCCCCAACCGGCTCGGCGCCATCAGGCTTTCGTTCGAATCGGGCCACTTTGAAGGCGCCGCCCTCGCCGACGACCGTTTGCGCACGCCGGAGTTCCGTCGCGCCGGCGATGCGGCCCTCCGGAACGTAATAGTGTTCGTCAACGAAGTAGCCCAGCGCCCAGGCCAGACGGCTCGCGGCGATCTCAGCGTGAACCTCGTTGCCTTTGGGCTCAACGGGTGCCAGCTTGATCGTCCACTTCACGCCGGCCGCGTCGGTGACCTCGATCTTCGGTTTCGTTCCCGTGCGGTCTTCTTCGACGAAAGTGAACGGGGGCTTCGGAGCCCGTTCCGCGTTTCCGGGCCCCCAGAACAGATCAAGTTTTTCGATCGGCCCGCGGTCCCGCCAGAGCACATGCGTGTCGATGGTACGGGCGGCGACGGTAGAACGCGGCGCGGCGGATACGCCGGCGCACACCGCGGCGGCGAGGACGATGGCAATGGCGCGCATGGGGCCTCCGCGAGGGAGGGACGCAAGACACGTACCCCGTCAGAGCCTCGATTCGATTCCTGGCGTGAGCCTGATTGTGGATACGCCTTTGCCTAAGATGTGCAAGAACCTGACTTCGCCGGCGATTCGCGAAGGCGCCTCACGCGTTACCGCTGCGCCTGAGGGATTTTGCTCACCGCCGTCCGAATCCGCGTCTGGGCCGCGCCACGATTCTGACCCGGTTCCACGTCAACCCACGCGAGCACGATCTCGCTGCCGCTGACCGCAATTCGGGGAAATCCGCTGGAACGTTCGATGGAGACGGGGGCGACCGTCACCGGCGCCGACTTCGTCCCATCGGGTGACACGCGGCGGATTCGGAATTCGGCCGTCCGGTTCACGTGTTCGACCCAGGAGACGATGGCCGACCCGTCTGCCAGCAGTTCCGCATCGACGCGACCAAGCGTACCGGCGTCATCAATCCGAACCGCCGCGCCGAATGTCCGCCCGGCATCGCGTGAGAATGCCGCGAGCACTCGCGGCTGGCCGCCGGCACCGGTAAACCACGTCAGGACCACGTCGCGGCCGCGGGCTGAGAGCATCGGGCCGTTGACCGGGCAGCCCGTGATGTTCCAGTTGTCTGACGCCACCGGTCTGGATGGCGTCCACGCGCCGCTCTCAAAGCGTGAGACGTGGATATCGCGGATTTCACCCTCGCTTCGATCCCGGAACGCCACAATCGGTCCGTCACTCGTCATGGCCGCCGTCGTCGGACAGCAATCGCAGACGCGGAGATCGACGGGCATGTCGGCCGTCTGTTTCCATTGAGCATCGAAGGACGCGAATCGCAGCGTCATGGCGCCGCTGCTCTGATGCTGCGCCGCATCGTGGCCGCCGGACGTCGCCCGGCCATCCAGCCAGACGAGGCCGAGGCCGCCGTTCTGTGGAAACAAGCTCGCAAAGCCATGTTCGGTCTGCGTGCCGTCGTGATGGGGCAGGATCGAGTCCGAGAACGTCTGGCCGTTGTCTTTGGAGTATGCCAGCCGCACGTCGTACGCCTCCGGCCCGCCGCCGCTCTTCTGCAACCAGTGCCCGACGATGACGCCGTTCGGCAGTCGCAGCACCGATGGCACGTCCGCCCAGTTCACAAACCAGTTGTCGCCGGAGGCGACCGTACGAGGTTGTGTCCATCCGACCGCCGTTCGCTCGGCAAATTTGAGCGCCGCCGTCTGGCCGGTTCGCTCGATCCAACTCAGGAGAACGCCGCGCGCCGACGTCGAGAGGTGCGGCTGCGCGGAGATTCCCGCGGCCGGATTCGCCACGCCGGTCACCTGCAAGACCTGGGTACTCGAACCCACGACAGAAACCGCCGCGGTGAGAGCGAAGGATGCGCCAATAGCCAGGCGTCTCATGCGGTCAGAGTACTCGAATCGCGGCGGTATTTCAGCGGGCGTGTCTCAGTCTCTCAGAGCGCGGCCGTCGCCAGGTCCCGCGCGGCGTGCTCGCCCAGGCCGGAGAAGCCGGCTTGAATTTCCTGCGCGCGGCGAAGGGCGGCATCCACGTGCGGCAGGATGTTTTCCGCTCCCACATGATCGATGAACTCTGCCTGATCCAGAAACCGCGCAGGCTGCTCGCGCGCGCCGCAGAGTACCAGGTGACGGCCGGACCGCTTCAGGCGGTCGCTGAGCGCCTCCAGCGCATGGAGGCCGGTCGCGTCGATCACCGTCATGTTCCGGAGTCGCAACAGCACGATGGGCGCGAACCTGCTCAGGTCGGCTGTCGCGTCCGTAAGCTTGTCGGTGGTGCCGAACAGAAATGGTCCGTGGATTCTGAGGATGGTCACATACGGCGGGACCACCTTGTCCTGAAGGATGTGCGCACGGCCATCCTCGATGTACTCGGGCGTGACCGTCGAGACGCTGGTGGTGTCCGTCACCCGATAAATATAAAGAAGCGCCGCCAGCGCCACGCCGACTTCGACGGCCACCGTAAGGTCCGCCATGACCGTGAGGCCGAACGTGATGAGCCACACGGACCTGTCGGCCCACTCGAGCCGCCAGATGCTGGGAATCTCGCGCCACTCCCCGATGTTGTAAGCCACCACAAGCAGAACGGCCGCCAGGGTCGCGAGCGGCACATACACCGCAAGCGGCGCCAGCACCAGAATGATCAGCAGCAGCGTGACCGCGTGCACGAGGCCCGCCACCGGGGTTCGGCCGCCCGCCCGGAAATTCGTGGCGGTCCTGGCGATGGCGCCGGTCACGGGAATGCCGCCAACGAGCGGCGTGACGACATTCGCGACGCCCTGGGCCAGCAGTTCCGCATTCGAATTGTGCCGATCGCCCGACATCGAATCGGACACGACCGCCGACAGCAGACTTTCGATCGCGGCGAGAAACGCGACGGTGAAGGCCTCCGGCAGCAAGGGCAGGATCAAATCGGCGCGGAACGCCGGCACGTGCACTGACGGCCAGCCCTGCGGAATGCCGCCGAATCGCGACCCAATCGTCTCGAGGTGCAGGGGAAGTACCGCGACCGCCGCGGTCCCGATCACGAGGGCCACGACGGACCCCGGCACCTTCGGCAGCCAGCGCGGCACGGCAACGATCAGCCCGATGGAGATGCCCGCGAGGATGAGCGCTGCCGGATTGACCGTGTGCAGCGCGTTCGCGAGCACGACCATCCTGGAAAAGAATTCACTGGGCGTGCTGACGTCCAGGCCCAGGAAGTCCTTGATCTGCGTGGATGCAATCAGCAGGGCGATCCCGTTGGTGAACCCCAGGACGACGGGCCGTGGGATGAATTTGACCGCCTGTCCCAGGCCGGTGACCGCGAGCATCAACAGGATCACGCCGGCCATCATCGTCACCATGAGCAGCCCGGACAGCCCGTGCTGGCTGACGATGCCCGCGACAATGACGACGAACGCGCCGGTGGGGCCGCCGATTTGCACGCGCGACCCGCCCAGCAGGGAGACGATGAAGCCGCCGACGATGGCCGTGTAAATGCCGGCCTGCGGCGTCACGCCGGACGCGATGCCGAACGCCATGGCGAGCGGCAGCGCGACGACGCCGACGGTGATCCCGGCGGCGAGATCCCCGGTGAAGGCGCGGCGGTCATAGGTGCGCCAGATCTCCAGCAGCTTGGGCTGCCACTGCGCCCATGGAATCCGTGCGGTCATCGCGCGCGCGCCCGTTTTGTCGCGCGATCCGCCTTCGTCAGGTCGGACAGCATCGTCCGCGAGTGGCTCAGGTGCGCGTAGAAATATTGTTTGAGGAGGTCGAGCACCTTGGTCAGCACCGGATCGCGCAGCGAGTAGTAGACCTGGTTGCCGGCCTTACGGCCGACGACCACCTGCCTGGCGCGGAGGATGGCGAGGTGCTGTGACAGGTTGGCCTGCTCGATCTGGAGCCGATCGAGCAGGACGCCGGTCTGCAGTTCGCGGTCGCGGAGGGCTTCCACGATGGCAATCCGGGTCGGGTGCGCGAGGGCCTGGAAGATATCGGCTTTGAAGCGGCGCAGCGATTCCACGAATTAAGTATATTCGATAATTCGAATATTCGTGCCTTAGACGTTGGTTTGCCCCCACGCGCCACAAGGCCAAGCCGGCGGGAATGGAGCCCGGCTTGGCGATGTCAGTGTCATGACGCCGGTCATTGTCAAGAAAGACGCCGCTTGACAACCTGAGGACGCGGGGCTGAGATTGCCCATTGGGGCCGTGGCGGCGTGGTGATGCCTGAGCAGGTCGATTCCAGCAGTTCGGCGCGGGCGGTCGTCCTGGCCACCGTGTCGTTCCTGATCACGTTCGCGGCGTGGGGTCTGATCGGCGGCCTGGCACCCGTCTTTTCGGCGCTGTACCACCTGACGGCGTCGCAGACGGCGCTGCTGGTCGCCATCCCCGTATTGCTCGGCGCGCTGGCCCGGCTGCCGATGGGCATGCTGACGGATCGCTATGGCGGCCGGCTCATGTTTACCGGGCTGTTGATCGTGTCGGCGGCTGCCGCGCTGGTCGTCCCGGTCACGTCCAGTTACGGCGCGCTTCTGGCGGCCGCCTTTCTCGTTGGCCTTGCCGGCGCCGCGTTTTCCATCGGCGCGGCGTTCGTGTCCAGATGGTCCCGGCCCGGTACGCAAGGCACCACGCTCGGCATCTACGGCCTGGGGACACTGGGGCAATCGCTCGCCGTCTTTGTGGGGCCAGTCGCGGCCTCCGCGTTTGGGTGGCAGCGGGTGTTTCAAGGCATCGCGGTCCTGCTCGTCGCGTGGGCGGCGGTCTTTTTCCTCATCGCGCGCAACCCGCCGGGTGCGGTTCGTCCCGCGGGCATGCCGGATATGGTCCGCCTGCTGCGGACATCACGCATCGCGTGGCTGCTGGGAGCGTTCTACTTTCTGACCTTCGGCGGATTCGTCGCCTTCTCCATCTATCTGCCGACCTTGCTCAAGAGCCAGTTCGGTCTCACGCCCGCCGACGCCGGGCTTCGCGCGGCCGGCTTCGTCGCGCTCGCCACGTTCGTGCGCCCGCTGGGCGGCTGGCTCTCCGATCGGATCGGCGGCTCACAGGTCCTCTCCTGGGTGTTCGGCGGCGTCGCCGTCTTTGCCTGGCTGCTGGCCTCGCAGTCGATGCTGCCGTTCACGGTTGGCGCGCTGGCGTGCGCGGTCCTGATGGGACTCGGGAACGGCGCGGTCTTCAAGCTGGTGCCGGAGCACTTTCCCAAAGAAACCGGAACGGTGACCGGGCTTGTCGGCGCGCTTGGCGGGCTCGGCGGGTTCTTTCCACCGCTCCTGCTTGGTGTCTTCCGCGACACTCTGGGCGTCGTCTGGCCTGGTTTTCTGCTGCTGTCGGCGACGGCGCTCACGCTCCGGTTCATCAACAATCGCGTGTTTCATCCGCCGGACCTTGCGTGGCGGGCCGCGCTGCCGCGGGCGCTTCAGGGACAGGCCGATCGGATCAAGGCGGCGGCCTGGGCGACCCTGGTCATGCTCGCGCTGGCCGCCGCCATCGTCGTCGGGTCCCGCCGGCTGCAGCATTTTGACGCCGCGCTGGTGGCCTATACATTCGCGACGTTGTTTGCCGCATTCGGGATCGCCTATCGCTATGCGATGTGGATCGAGCGGCCGCCGACGCGTCTCTATTGGCGTCGGGGTTGGCAGATGTTCTTTGCCAGGCGGTGGTTTGCCAGGAATACGGTGACGCTGGCGCAGCGCGCCGCCGTCGACGTGGCGGCCAACCGCTTCATCTTCCGCCGCGGACGATTCCGCGGCCTGGCGCACGCGTTGATCATGTGGGGCTGCATCCTGGCGGCCGCGATCACATTCCCCCTGGTCTGGGGATGGATCCATTTCGAGACCGTGCCTGGCGACATCACGATGTACCGCACGTTTGTGTTCGGCATCGGCGTGCGGGACTTTCCCGTCGAGTCTCTGCAGGCGTTCCTCATCTTCCACGGGCTCGTCTGGTCGTCGTTCCTGGTCATTGGCGGCGTGCTGCTGGCGTTCCGGCGGCGGATGATCGATCACGGCGCCGCGGCCGCGCAGCAGTTTGGCCAGGACATCCTGCCGCTGCTGTTGCTCTTCGCGATCAGTGTGACGGGCCTGATGCTGACGGCCAGTTACACGTGGATGAAGGGCTACGGCTATGAGTTCCTGGCGATCCTCCACGCAATCACGGTGATCATCACGCTGCTGTGGCTGCCGTTTGGCAAGCTCTTCCACATCTTTCAGCGCCCGGCGCAACTGGGCGTGAGCTTCTATCAGGACGCGGGGAAGCGGGGCGCGCAGGCGAGCTGCAGGCGATGCGGCCAGCCGTTCGCGCCGGCGATGATGGTTCAGGATCTGGCGTCGGTCGAACGCGACCTCGGGTTCCAGTACGAGCTCGCCGACGGCGGGCACTATCAGCAGGTCTGCCCGAAGTGCCGGCGCGCGTTGTTCGGGCTCGCGCAAGGCGCGCTCTGGCGAACGAGATAATCATGGCGACCTTACCGGCCGACGAACTGGCGATCATTAAAGGATACGGGCCCACCCTGTCGTCGATGACCGGCACGCGCCTGTCAACGAGCGTCGAGCCGGAGCGGCTGGTCAAGACGCACTGCTGCTTTTGCGGCCAGCAGTGCGGGATTCAACTGAAGGTTCGCGATAACGAACTGATTGGCTTCGAGCCCTGGGAGGACTTTCCGTTCAATCGCGGCATGCTCTGTCCGAAGGGCGTCAAGCGCTATCTGCAGGGATCGCATCCCGATCGATTGCTCACGGCGCTTCGCCGCGATACGGCAAGCGCGACCGGCTTCAGCGGGATGCCGTACGACGCGGCGATCGGCCGATGCGCGTCGGAGATCGCGCGGATCCAGGCGGCGCACGGGCCGGGCTCCATCGGTGTTCTGGGTGGCGCGAGCCTGACCACCGAAAAAACGTATCTGCTCGGCAAGTTCGCGCGCGTGTGCCTGAAGACGCCGTTCATCGATTACAACGGCCGCCTGTGCATGGTCAGCGCCGGCGCCGCCAACAAGAAGGCGTTTGGCATCGACCGCGCCACCAGCCCCTGGTCGGACATGATCGGGACGGATGTCATCTGGGTGGCCGGCTCGAACGTCGCCGAGTGCTCGCCGATCACGACCAATTACATCTGGCAGGCGCGCGAGCAGGGCGCCAGGGTCATCGTCCAGGATCCGCGCATTACGCCGCTGGCGCGCACGTGCGACCTGTACCTGCCGGTGAAACCGGGGCGCGATGCGGCGCTGTTCGCCGGCGTCCTGCAGATCATGATCGAGCGCGGCTGGATTGATCGCGGGTTCATCGACGCGCACACCACCGGTTTCGACGCCGTCGCCGCCTACTGCCGCGAGTGGACGCTCGATCGGACGGCCGAGGTCACCGGCGTACCGGCGCGTTCGATTATGCAGACGGCCGAATGGTGGGGGACGGCGAAGACCAGCTTCCTCCTGCACGCGCGTGGGATCGAGCATCACTCGAATGGGGTACAGAACGCGCTCGGCACGATCAATCTCGTGCTCGCCTCCGGGCGGATCGGGAAGCCCCACAGCGGATACGGCACCATCGTCGGCCAGGCCAATGGCCAGGGCGGCCGCGAGCACGGTCAGAAGTGTGACCAGCTTCCCGGATGGCGCGACATCGGCAATCCCGAACATCGACGATACATCGCGGGCGTGTGGGGCATCGAAGAATCGGACCTGCCGGGGCCGGGCGTTGACGCGTACGAGATGTTCCGGAAAATTGACGCGGGCGAGATCAAGGGGCTGATCTCGATCTGTTTCAATCCGAAGGTGTCGCTCCCGGACAACGCGTTTGTCACGCGCGCGCTCGACAAACTCGAGTTCTACGTGGCGATCGATTTCTTCCTGAACGACACCGCCAGGCACGCGGACATCGTGCTGCCGGGAAGCCTCCATGAAGAAGACGAAGGCACCGTGACGCAGGTGGAAGGCCGCGTCATCAAGATCAACAAGGCCGTGTCCTGCCCCGGCGAGGCGCGCGAAGACTGGCGGATCATTCAGGACCTCGCGGGCGCGCTCGGACGGCCGCATGGGTTCACGTTCCAGTCGCCGCGCCAGATCTTCGAGGAACTGCGCGTGGCCAGCAAGGGGGGCGTGGCCGACTACTCCGGCGTGACCTACGAAAAGATCGAGCGCGAGATGGGTGTCTTCTGGCCCTGCTACAGTGAGGATCCCCGGACCGGCGAAACGCTTGCGGATCATCCGGGGACGCCGCGGCTGTTCGAGCCTGACAGCTACAACCCGATTGCGAAGGGCGCCGGGCCCTTTTACTTTCCAGATGGTCGCGCGCGCTTCAACGTAGCGGACTACCGGGTGCCGGTGGACGACGCGAGCGCCGATTACCCCGTGTTTCTCACGACCGGCCGAGTGGTCAGCCAGTTTCTCTCCGGTACGCAAACAAGACGAATCGGTCCGCTCGTGAAGCAGTATCCCGAGCCGAGAATCGAGATGCATCCAAGGCTCGCGGCGTCGCTCGGGATTGCCGACGGCGAATGGGCCACGGCCGAAACGCGGCGCGGCGCCATCACCTTGCGAGCGATGGTGGTCACGACGATCAGGCCGGACACGGTGTTCATTCCGTACCACTGGCCCGGGCCGAAGAGCCCGAACCGGATTACCGTGGCGGCGCAGGATCCGATCAGCAAGATCCCGCAGTACAAGGTGTGCGGTTGCCGCGTGGTGAAAGCGCCGGCGCCGCCGGAGTACGCCGCCATGCTCGAGGCGCAGCAGTGAAGCCGGAGAACCTGCACTTTTTCGTCGATCCGAGCCGGTGTATCGGCTGCCAGGCTTGCCTGCAGGCCTGTACCGAATGCGACACGCATCGCGGTGAGTCCATGATCCACCTGGAGTTCGTCGAGCGCGTCGAAAGCACGCAGACCGTTCCGGTGGTCTGCATGCACTGCGAGCAGCCGACGTGCGCGGAGGTCTGTCCCGCCGACGCCATCAAGCGCACGGGCGATGGTGTCGTGCAGTCGGCGCGCAAGCCTCGATGCATCGCCTGCGGGAACTGTGTGGTCGCGTGCCCGTTCGGCGTGCCCGAGGTCTATGAAGATCGCAAGATCATGATGAAGTGCGACATGTGCTACGACCGGACGAGCGTCGGCAAGAAGCCGATGTGCGCGACGGTCTGTCCCAGCCAGGCCCTCTTCTTCGGCACGCGTGAAGAGATCGAGCGCCTCAGGCCGCAGTCGCAGCCGATCAACCGGTTCCAGTTCGGCGCCCAGACGATTACGACGAAAGTGCAGGTCATGGTGCCGCGCGCGCTGGCGCCTCGTGCCGCCCATGTCGATGTCACCGCCGCCATGGAAGAACATCCGCGGCCTCGCATGCTGAAAGTCGTCGCCGCCGGCGATGCCGCCACGGCCGACGCCGCCAGCGACGATCCGTTCGCCGGCGTGGAGCTTCCACGATGAGCACCGATCGCGAGCAGATCACGATTCCGCCGGACTTCAAGCCGCCTGAGGCGCAGCCGGCGTGGCGCCAGGATTTCCCGATCGACTGGCCGCAGGATCACTATGTCGAGCGGCGCGACTTCATGAAATTCCTGGTGCTGATCAGCGGCGCCATGACGCTGGGGCAGTTCTGGATCGCCACGCGGAACTGGTTCCGCCGCCGCCACGGCGCCGCGGAAATCCGCCGGATCGCGTCGATCGACGACATCGCCGTCGGCAGCACCATCGTCTTCCAGTATCCCGGTGAGCACGACCCGTGCGTCCTCGTGCGGCTGGACGAAAGCGCGTTTGTCGCGTACAGCCAGCAATGCACGCACTTATCCTGCGCCGTGATTCCGCGGCCAGAGCGGGGAGACATTCACTGTCCCTGCCACAACGGGATCTTCGATTTGCGAACGGGCCGGCCGATGGCCGGGCCGCCGCCTCGCCCTCTTCCGAGAATCACGCTGAGCTTCAAGGGCCGAGACGTCTACGCCATGGGCGTTGAAGAGGGTCCAGCCTGATGCGCCGCCGCTTCACGCGAGATCAGCGGTCCACCATCATCTACGGGATGCTGGCGTTCGTGCTGATTCTGGTGATTCTCCAACTCTGGTTACTCACCGCCACGATGAACGCCTTCCTGGGCGGAGACGACGCGGTGGTCTGGCCGGCGGCTGGCGCCAGCCTCCTGTGTCTGATCCTGAACGTTGGATTGTTGCGATATCTGCGCAAGCTGACGAGCTAGGCCTGCCTGTCGCCGAGGTCTCCACGTTGCGCGATTCGCTCGACAGCCGCCTCGAGGAATGCCGCGGCCTGCTGCGTTTGTTCGTGGCCCTGTCCTCGCTCACCCTGATGATTGCCGCGGTCGGCCTGTACGGCCTGACCAGCTATTTCGTGCGCCAGCGTCTGCAGGAGCTCAGCATCCGCGCGGCGTTGGGCGCGACGCGGCGCCAGATTATCTGGGTGGCGTACTACAAGCGGACCAAGGGCCTGACGATGCGGGCATGAGGTGACGCCCGCGGGAACCTTCGCCGGGAGACCTGCGTCTACTCCTATGGCATTCCCATAGGGACGAGGCATGACCCAGCTCGACAAGAACGCCGTCTGGCAGGGCACCCTGTCGCTCATGGTGCTGCGGACCCTGCTGACGATGGGCGAGCAGCACGGCTACGGCATCGCACGTCGCATCGAGCAGACGAGCGACGGGAAACTCTCGATCAACTACGGCACGCTGTACCCGGCGCTGCTCAAGCTCGAACAGGAAGGGCTCATCAGCTCGGAGTGGGGCGTCTCTGAGAATAACCGCAAGGCCAAATTCTACAAGCTCACAAAAGCCGGCCGGAAACAGATCGAGCGCGATACGCGGCAGTGGGCGGAAACGTCGGCCATCATGACGCGCTTCCTGGCGCCGCGCGAAGAGTAGAGCGCCGCCATGAAAACCCTGCGAACGCTGCGCGCATGGTGGGCGAGAATCGCCGGCTTCGTGCGGCCCGGCGCCGGCAATCAGGACTTTGCCGACGAACTCCAGAGCCACATCGATCTGCTCACAGACGACAACATCCGCGCCGGGATGACACCGGCCGAAGCGCGCCGCCAGGCGCTTGCTCGAGTCGGCAGCGTGACCGTCGTCCGGGAAGCGCATCGCGATCGCCGCGGTCTGCCGGGCCTGGATGCCGCCATCTCCGACGTGAAACTCGGTTGCCGGATGTTGGCGAAATATCCGGGGCTGACGATCGTCGGCGGATTCGCGACGGCCGTGGCAATCGCCGTTGGCGCCACGGCGTTTGAGACGATTTCGGCCATCCTCGATTCGCCGCTCCCATTTCCCGGCGGCGACCGCATCGTCTCGCTCGAGTTCGTGGGTCCCGATCCCGGCGCGCCAAAGCAGCGGGTGATGCACGAATTCGCGGCGCTCCGAACGGCGTTGACCACCGTCGAGCACCTCGGCGCCTACAGCAACGTCCAGCACAATCTGTTGGGCGCGGAACGCGCGCCCGAGCCTGTCGAAGTGGTGGAGATCACGGCGTCTGCGTTTGCGATCGCCGGGACGCCGGCGTTTCGCGGCCGCTACTTGTTGCCATCAGACGAGGCAGACGACGCCCCGCCCGTCGTCGTCATTGGCCATCAGGCATGGCAGATCCGTTTCGCCGGCGATCCAAACGTCGTCGGCCGGACGGTGCGCCTTGGTGGCGTGGCGCGGACGATCGTCGGCGTCATGCCAGAAGGCTTCAAATTCCCGACGCGCCACCAGATCTGGAGCCCGCTGCACGTCGATCCGGCCAAGTATCCGAGCTGGGAAGGACCTTCGCTGTACATGTTCGGCCGGCTCGCACGTGGCGTGACGATGGAACAGGCGCAGGCGGAGTTCGCGGCCGTCGGACTGCGAACGGCCGCGCCGCTTCCCGGGAGCGACCTGCCGCTTCGACCGGTCATCACGCCTTACTCACAGGTGATTGAGGATCCGGCCATGCTGTGGATGCTGCGGGCCGGTCAGTTGTTTGCCGGCGTGCTGACGGTGGTTGTCGCGATTAACCTCGCCATTCTGGTGTACGCGCGCACGGTGACGCGCCTTGGTGAGATTGCCATCCGCAGCGCGCTCGGCGCGAGCCGCCGGCGGATTCTCGCGCAGTTGTTCGTTGAATCGCTCATGCTCTCGCTAGCGGGCGCGGCCGCCGGGTTGGGGCTCGCGCGCTATGCGCTCGGGCTGATCCAGACGCTGAATGACGCGGACGGCGGTCTGCCGTTCTGGATCCACTTCGATCTGTCGTTCGGCACGGTTCTCTTCGCGCTGGGCCTCGCCGTCGTTTCGGCGTTCA
>DASUGC010000032.1:0-16820 GCA_036274235.1 Vicinamibacterales bacterium | reverse complement strand
CACAATATCGCCGCGCGCGATGAGCGCGCGAGCGCGGGCAATCGGAAATGATTTCGGCGTGATCTGCTCGTCCGGATCGAGGTGGACGGGCCGTGCCGGCGTCACCAGATCCCGGCAGCGGTAATAGATCATGATCTCGTCGCAGAAGCCCGGCGTCGGATAGAAGGCACCGAGCTTCTCGATCCGCTTCGGCCAGAGTCCGATTTCCTCCGCACACTCCCTGCGCGCCGCGGCCGCCGGCCGTTCGCCTGGATCGAGCGTACCCGCCGGCAGCTCCCAGACCCACTGGCCGATCGCGTACCGGAACTGCCGGATCAGAATGACCTCGCGCGCCGACGGCTGCGGGATCAGCACCACCGATCCCCGATGCCGCACGATATCCAGCGTCGCCGTCCGGCCGTTCGAGAGGCGGACGCGGTCGCGATCGACGTGGAAGACGCGGCCGTGGAAAGGCGTGCTGCGGGAGAGTCGCTTGGGGCGTGCGGGCATTGGGACTCCTGGATTGTTGATCGTGTCAGTCACGCGGACACGTCGGGATTATGTCGCGCGGTGACCCCCGCCGCTCGCCTCAACGCCTCGAGCACGCCGTCGAGATCGCCCGGCAGCGCGGACTGGAACGTCAGCGAGCGTCCGTCCGCCGGATGCGCGATCGTGAGCTTCGCGGCGTGCAGGAACGGCCGCCTGAGCTTCGCGAGCGCGGCCAGCCGCGGCGGCACGCTCTTGCGTTCGCCGCCGTAGAGCAAATCGCCGACCACCGGATGGCCCGCATCGCTCAGGTGGACGCGTATTTGATGCGTCCGGCCGGTGCCAATCGCGAGCCGCACGAACGACACGCCGCCGAGTGGTTCGGCCGAGAGCACGCGGGTCACCGCGGATCGGACCTTGCGCGCGCGCGTGGACATTTTCTTGCGATCGCGCGGATCGCGGCCGATGGGCCGCGACAGCGTCTCGCCGGCGCGCATCGTTCCCCAGACGAGCGCGACGTATTCCTTGGTGACCTGTCGATCGTGAAACTGCTTCGACAAGGCGCGATGGGCCGCGTCCGTCTTCGCCACGACCATGACGCCCGAGGTCCCGCGATCGAGCCGATGGACAATGCCCGGCCGCGTGGCGCCGCCGACGCCGCTGAGGCCGTCCAGATGATGCAGCAGCGCGTTCACCAGCGTCCCCGTCGCGTGTCCCGCCGCCGGATGCACCACCATGCCCGCGGGCTTGTCGACCACCGCCATGTCGGCGTCTTGATAGAGGAGCGGGAGCGGCAGCGCTTCGGGAGCCGGCGTGGCGCGCGTGGGCGTCGGAATGTCGACGTCGACTTCCAGGCCGGCCCAGACGATGAGCGCAGGTTTGGGACGGCCGTCGGACAGGGTGACGCGGCCAGTCTGAATCAGACGCTGCGCCTGGGCGCGCGACAGCGCCGGCACATGCTTCGTCAGCACCTGATCGAGCCGAAGGCCGGCATCGCGGTCGTCGAGCACGACATGAGCCTGCCGCGTTGCCGCGGGCGTCATGTTCAGGCTGTGGCGGTGGCGGCCGCGGTTTTTCGCAGACGCATGAGCATGATGACGGCGATCGGCAGCGTCACCACGGAGACGAACTGCGACGTGGACAGTCCCATCACGCTGCCGCGCGGATCGCCGCGGTAGATTTCCACGATGAACCGCGAGATCGCGTAGAGCAGGATGTACAGCCAGAACGTGCGGCCGGGGAACGGGCGGCCGCGGCGCTCGAAGGCCAGCAGGAAAATCAGGATGAGCAGCTCGGCGCCCGCGTCGTAGAGCTGCGTCGGATGCAGCGGGATGCCGAGGGGCGTGCCGGCATTCTCGGCCGCCACCGGGCTCGTGAACGTGATGCCCCAGCTTCCGCTGGTGGCCCGCCCGTAACAGCAGCCGGCCATCAGGCAGCCGAAGCGGCCGATGACGTGACCGATCGCAATGCCGGGCGCATAGACGTCCGCTGTCTTCCACACCGGGAGCTTGTACCGGCCGACGAGCCACAACCCGACAAGGAACGCGCCGATCAAGCCGCCGTAGAAGACGCCGCCCGCGCGGATGAGCGAGAACAGCTCGGCCGGGTGCGACATGAAGTACCGGAAGTCGGTGGCGATCAGCATCAGCTTGGCGCCGACGAGCGCCGCGATGATCAGGTAGATGCCGAGGTCCATGACCTTCGTCGCGTCCAGGCCGGCGCGGCGGGCGCGGACGACCGCCAGTTGCAGGCCGGCCAGATACGCGGCCGCCAGCAGCACGCCGTACGCGTAGACGGGCCAGCTACCGATCTGAAACAGGATGGGATGCATGAGGTTTGACCAGAAGGAGATCGACGAAGACCAGCACGGCGCCAATCGAGATGCAGGCGTCGGCGACGTTGAAGGCCCAGAAGTGCCAGTTGCGCCAGTACACGTCCACGAAGTCGAGCACGTAACCGGCCCACAGCCGATCGATCAGATTGCCCAGCGCGCCGCCCAGAATCATCGACAGCCCGATGCGGGCGGTCTTCTCGCCGCCCCGCAGGTGCCGCGCGTAGTACGTGATGCCGAGCAGCGCGGCCAGCGCGAGCGCCGTCGTGAGCACCCATTTGTACGGCAGGGAAGAGGCGTTGAAGAGACCGAACGCCACGCCTTCGTTGCGCACGTGCGCCAAATCCACCAGGCCAGGCACCAGCGGACGCGAGTCGAACAGTGCGACCGAACTGCGGACCATCGCCTTGGTGACTTGATCGGCCACGATGATGCCGATAGCGAGCCACCACAGGATGCCGGCGCGCGGTGGAGTGGCTGGACGATCGGCGGGCGGCAGGGCATCCACGGCGATGCCCGCTGGCGGGCCGCCGCCCATGAACCGGCCGCCGGTCTGTGTCATCGGCACGTCGCGGGGCTCATCCACCATGGACGGCCGCCGCTCCGAGCGCGTTGACGCAGCGCAGGCATAAACCGGCAAACGGCGCGTCGGCCGCTGTTTCCGTCACGTACCGCCAGCAGCGCGGGCACTTGTCGCCGTCGGCGTGGCGCACGGTCACCGTCAGTTCGGCGCCGTCGCCGTGCTGCACGTCGATCCCTGACGTGATCAGCCACATCGCGAGCTCGTCGCGGTGGCGTTCGAGCACGGCGGCCAGCTCGGCCGGCGCGGTGATCGACACATGGGCCGACAGCGCATTACCGATTTCCTTGCGCTGGCGGGCTTCTTCGAGCGTGGCATTGACTTTGGCGCGCACGTCGAGCAGTTGCCGCCAGTCGGCTTCGAGCGGCTCGTCGCGCCAGGCGCCGGCGTCCGGAGGGAACAACGCGAGGTGCACGGACTCTTCGCGCGCCCCCGGCAGCCGCGACCAGACTTCGTCGGCCGTGATCGACAGGATCGGCGCCATCAGGCGCGTCAGGCCATCGGCGATCACGTACACGGCCGTCTGCGCGGATCGGCGCTCCCGCGAGTCGGCGCCGAAGGTGTACAGCCGATCCTTGGAGACATCGAGATACACGGCGCTCAGGTCCACCGTCATGAACTCGTTAATCGCATGGAAGATGGCCTGGAACTCGAAGGCCTCGTAGGCTTGCCGCACCTGCTGCGCCAGTCGGGCATAACTCGACAGGACGAACCGATCCACCTCCAGCAAATCGGCCTTGGCCACGCGATCGCGTGACGGATCGAAGTCGTACAGGTTCGAGAGCAGATACCGGAACGTATTCCGGATCTTCCGATACGCCTCGACCGTCCTCGACAGCACCTCCTTGCCGAGCCGCACCTCGTCCTTGTAATCGACCATCGCGGTCCACAGCCGCAGCACCTCCGCTCCGCTTTCCGCGATGATCGTCTGCGGCAGAATGGTGTTGCCCAGCGACTTCGACATCTTGCGGCCGTGCAGATCGACGACGAATCCGTGCGTCAGGACGGATCGATACGGCGCGTGCTCCTTCGTGCCGACGCCAACGAGCAGGGACGACTGGAACCAGCCGCGATACTGGTCCGTGCCCTCCAGGTACATGTCCGCCGGCCAGGCGAGGCCAGGCCGCTTCGCCAGCACGGCCAGGTGGCTCGATCCTGAGTCGAACCAGACGTCGAGAATGTCGCGCTCGCGCTCGAAGGTCGTCCCGCCGCAGTCCGCGCACGTGAGACCGTGAGGCACGAACGCCTCGGCCGGCTGCTCGTACCACGCATCGGCGCTGTGCTGTTCGAACAATTGCGCGGCGCGTTCCACGACGTCCGCCGTGAGCGCCGACGTCCCGCACGCCGTGCACGCCAGCGCGGGAATCGGCACGCCCCAGGCCCGCTGGCGCGAGATGCACCAGTCCGGCCTGTTCGTAAACATGGCGGTCATCCGGTCCCGGCCCCATTCCGGGATCCATTCGACCGCGCCGGCTTCGGAGACGGCCGTCGCGCGCAGCCCGTCCATCGCGATGAACCACTGCGGCGTCGCGAGGAAGATCACCGGCGAATGGCAGCGCCAGCAGTGCGGATAGGAATGCTGGAGATCGCCGCGGAACCAGAGCCGGCCGCGCTCGGCGAGGGCCGCCTCGACGACGGGATTGGCCTCAAAGACCTTCAGGCCGCCAACAACACCGACATCCGGCAGGAAGCGCCCGTTCGTGCCAATCGGCGCGTAGATCTCCAGCCCGTAGCGCGATCCGACGGCAAAGTCATCCGACCCATGTCCCGGCGCGGTATGCACGATGCCCGTACCCTGTTCGAGCGTCACGTGCTCGCCCAGAACAGCCAGCGAATCCCGATCGTAGAAGGGATGCCGGAACTGCACGCGCTCGACCGCGCGTCCCTTGAATGTCGCGACCGGCGGCCCGAACGGCCGGCCCGTGGCTTCCGCGACGCGGGCGGCCAGCGCCCTGGCCACGATCACGACGCGATCCTCGTACTCGAACGCGCCGTACTCGAAGTCCGGGTGGAAGGCGACCGCCAGGTTCGCCGGGATCGTCCAGGGCGTGGTCGTCCAGATCAGCACCGTGACGTTCCTGCCGGCGAGCGCCGGGACACGACGGCCCAGCTCGCCCGCGTCGGCCGGCGAGAGCGGGAACTCGACGTAGATCGAGGGCGACGAGTGCTGCTCGTACTCCACCTCGGCATCCGCCAGGGCGGTGCGGTCGCGCAGGCACCAATGGACCGGCTTCTTGCCCTTGTAGACCAGCCCGCGTTTGACGAAGACGCCGAGCGCGCGGACGATCGCGGCCTGAAAGTCCCGCGACATCGTGAGGTACGGGTTGTACCAATCGCCAAGGATCCCGAGCCGCTTGAAATCGGCGCGCTGTGAATCGACGAACTTCTCGGCGAACGCTCGACAGGCGCGCCTGAACTCGACGGGCGCGCGATCTTTGTCCGGCGCGCTCTTGTCCTTTTCCACGTTCAATTCGATGGGCAGGCCATGGCAATCCCAGCCCGGCACGTAGGGCGCGTCGAAGCCCGCCATGCTTTTCGACTTGATCACCAGATCCTTCAGGATTTTGTTCAGCGCATGTCCGATATGAATCTGTCCGTTCGCATAAGGCGGCCCGTCGTGCATGACGTACTTCGGCGCGGCCGCGCGGGCGGCGCGGATCCTGGCGTACAGATCCGTCTCGTCCCAGCGCGCGATGGCGGCCGGTTCGGTGACCGGCAGGTTCGCCTTCATCGGGAAGTCGGTTCGCGGCAGATTAAGGGTGTCTTTCCAGTCGCTCATCGGTGTAGGAAGTCATCATTCTATAATTGGGCGGGTGCCGCGCACCGCAGCCGTCCTCTTTGACGTCGATTTCACCCTGATCCATCCCGGTCCGCGATTCCAGGGAGTGGGCTATGCCTCCAGTTGCGCGGCGCATGGCATCGACGTAGACGAGGCGCGATTCGAAGCCGCCGTGGCCGGCGCTTCGGGCCTGCTCGATTCGCCGCATCAACTCTATGACGCCGGACTGTTCGTGCGATACACGAGCCGAATCATCGAGCTGATGGGGGGCGCGGGGCCGGACGTCGAGATTGTGGCCCGCGCGATCTATGACGACTGGGCCGAGCATCGGCACTTCGAGCTGTATGACGATGTCTCAGGCGCGCTCACGGCCCTGAAGGCGCTCGGTTTCAAGCTCGGCCTGGTTTCCAACTCGCATCGGCCGCTCGATTCCTTCGGCGCGCATTTCGCGCTCGATGGCCTCATTTCCGCGACCGTGTCCTCGTCTGATCATGGTTTCCTGAAGCCGCATCCCAGCATTTTTCAGGCCGCGCTGGATCTCATGCAGGTGAGCCCGGAGGACGCGGTGATGGTCGGCGACAGTTTCGCGCACGACATCGTCGGGGCTCACCAGGCCGGCATGCGCGGCATTCTGCTCGCCCGCCGTGAGATGGCGGAGCGGCCCCCCGTGGATGTGCCGGTCATCCGATCTCTGGCGGAGCTGCCCGCCTTGCTCAGGGACGCCGAATGACGGACGCACCCATCGATCTTCGCGACATGACCAGGCTCGACGACTGCCGCGCGGTGGTCGGCGTACAGGAAACCGTGTGGGGGCGTGACGGCGAAACAGTGCCGGCATCCGTGCTGTTCGTGTCAGCCAAACGCGGCGGGATCCTGATCGGCGCGTATCGCGGCTCCTCGCTCGTGGGATTTGTCTGGTCGCTTCGAGGCGTGCGTGAGGGCGTCGCGACTCACTGGTCGCACATGCTCGGCGTGATGCCCGAATCCCGGAACCAGGGCGTGGCAGAACGGCTGAAGTGGGCGCAGCGGGCACGCGCGCTGGCCGCGGAGGTGGAATTGATCGAGTGGACGTTTGATCCGCTGCAGGCGCCCAACGCCCACTTCAACCTGCGCGTGCTCGGGGCGATCGGCGCGACCTACACGGAGAACGCCTACGGCCCGCTCGCGGGCCCGCTGCATCGCGGAACGCCGACCGATCGGATCACCGTCGAATGGCGGATCGCCGAGCCGCACGTCCTGGGCCGGCTGGCTCGCCGGCAGACGCCCGATGCGAAACTCGTGGTGCGAACGGCGGACGCCCTGACGGCGCCGGATGCGATCAGGACGACGGTTCGGGGATGGTGGACGGAGGTGTCGGGGGTGCGGCCGGATTTGACGGAGCCTCAAATCCGGGTGTCGATTCCGCCGAAGTTCTCAGAGATGCAGCGGGACGAAACCGAGTTGGCGCTGGTCTGGCGCGAGGCGACCCGCGAGGTCATGACCTCGCTCTTCCAACGGGGCTACCTGGCGGTTGACTTCTCTCTGGATCGGCAAACGGGCGGTGGCGCGTATCTGTTTGCCATCTCGCCGGAACTCGTTTCCAGCAGGTTGGGGGCATGACGGTTCAATTACGCCACGCGGTGGAAACGAGTCCCGGCGAGATGTTCTATCCCGGCGGCCACCCAAGCGGCCGGCCGCCCAGCACGTGCAGGTGGATGTGGAAGACCGCCTGGCCGGCGTGCGCGTTGCAGTTGAACACCGTGCGATAACCGGATTCGGCGTAACCGCGCGAGGCGGCGATGGCCGCGCCGCGGCGAATCATTTCGCCGACCAGGGCGTCATGATTCGCGTCCAGCTCGTTCAGCGTGCCGATGTGCGTGCGAGGAACGACCAGCACGTGCATCGGCGCCTGCGGGTTGACGTCGTTGAACGCCACGAGGCGATCGTCTTCGTAGACCTTCGTGGCGGGAATCTCGCCAGT
Organism: Vicinamibacterales bacterium; assembly: GCA_036274235.1. Taxonomy (GTDB): domain Bacteria; phylum Acidobacteriota; class Vicinamibacteria; order Vicinamibacterales; family SCN-69-37; genus DASUGC01. Next base: position 9,205 of record DASUGC010000032.1, on the reverse strand, counting down.
GGCGATGCGGCAGAACAGGCACGTCGACATGACGCGATTATGCGCTGCTCCGGGGCTGCCTGGCGACGACGACGCGCGGAATGCCCTGGAGGTCCGGCACGAAGCGCTCGAGCCGGAGCCCGGACGATCGAAGCAATGAATCGACCGCGGCGGACTGTCCCTCCCCAATCTCCATCAGGAGCCAGCCGAGCGGCCTGAGCCGGGCGCGAGCCGCCCAGATCAGGGCGCGGATCACCGCGAGCCCATCGTCTTCGGCGTACAGGGCCAGGGCGGGCTCAAACTCACGCACGTCCGGCGGAAGCACCGCCTCATCCGCCCGCGGCACGTACGGCGGATTGGACACGATCACGTCCACCACCTGCGGGGTGGGCGGCAGCAGCGATGACTGCACAAACTCCACGCGTGCGCCAAGCTGTTTGGCGTTTTCCCTGGCCACGTCGAGCGCGGCGGGGGACACATCGGTCGCGATCACGCGCTCGCCGGGACATTCCAGCGCAATCGTCACCGCCACGCAGCCGCTGCCGGTGCCGACGTCGACGACGATCGACGAATGCGGCCCTGACGTCGCCTCGATGGCAAGCTCAGCCAGCGCCTCGGTCTCCGGTCTGGGGATCAGGACCGCCGGCGTCACGTGAAAGTCGCGGCCGTAGAATTCGCGCACGCCGGTGATGTACGCGACGGGCTCGTGCGTCGCGCGCCGGCGGACCGCCGCGTGCAGGCGCTGTTGCAGATCCGCGGGCGCCGGGTCACGCGTGCCGGCGGCCCACATGGCCAGGCTCCAGCCCAGCAGATGCCGCGCGAGCACCGACGCGTCGCGTCGCGCCTCGCCCGGCGCGAATCCCGCGCGGATCAGGACATCGGCCGCGTCCGTGACGCAGTCGTTGACGGTCACGCGTCAGTCCTTCGCGGCGCGCTCGGGGGCGGGAACGTCGGCGGTTTCCGTCGCCTGTTTGAGCTTCTCGGCCTCGGTGTGGGCTTCGACCTGCGCAATGAGCTCGTCGAGATTGCCGTCGAGCGCATCGGCGAGCTGGTGCATCGTGAAATTGATCCGGTGATCGGTGATCCGGTTTTCCTTGAAATTGTACGTGCGGATTTTCTCGGATCGTTCGCCCGTCCCCACCTGGCCGCGCCGTTCCTTCGCCAAGGCATCCTGCTGCTTGCGCATCTCCATCTCGTAGAGACGGGAGCGCAGCACCTTGAGCGCCTTGGCGCGGTTCTTCACCTGCGACTTCTCGTCCTGCTGCGAGACGACGACGCCGGTGGGGAGGTGGGTGAGTCGAACCGCGGAATACGTGGTGTTCATGCTCTGGCCGCCGGGACCGCTCGAACAGAAGGTATCGATCCGCAGATCCTTCGGATCGATCTGGATGTCCACTTCCTCGGCCTCAGGCAGGACCGCCACGGTCGCCGTGGACGTGTGGATGCGGCCGCTGGCCTCGGTGGCCGGCACGCGCTGGACGCGGTGCACGCCGCTTTCGTACTTCAGGAAGCGGTAGACCAGTTTGCCTTCGAGCGACGCGATCACTTCCTTGATGCCGCCGACGCCCGTCTCGCTCATCGACATGACGTCAACCTTCCATCCGCGCCGCTCGGCGTACCGTGAGTACATCCGGAAGAGGTCGGCCGCGAAGAGCGCCGCTTCGTCGCCGCCCGTGCCCGCGCGGATTTCCAGCACGACGTTCCGGCTGTCATTGGGATCCTTCGGGATCAGCAGGACCTTGATCGCCTCTTCCAGCGAGGCGAGTTCGCCCTGGAGGCGCTTGATTTCGTCGCCGGCCAGCGACTTCATCTCCGCGTCACCCGACTCGGCCAGTTCGTGCGCCCCTTTCAGCTCCGAGTCGAGCTGCTGGAACCGCCGGTAGTGATCGACGAGCGGCTCGATCTCGGCCAGCTCCTTCGCGTGTTTGCGGTACGTCGGCGGATCGGCCTGGACGGCGGAGTCGCTGACGAGCCGCGTCAGTTCTTCATAGCGCGCGGTCACAGCCTTCAGTTTGTCGTGAGCTTGCGGGGTCATCAGTCCTCGAGCATGCTACCGTAACTCGCGCAGCGGGCGGTCAGCGCAGAGCCTGCCAACCGTAGCTTTTCGCACGGCGAGCGGTCAGCGAAGGTTAGCCGCCGGACACCGGCGGCAGAAAGGCAATCGCGTCGCCATCGGCGACGGGCGCGCTCATGCGCGCGAAATCTTCGTTGCGGGCGCAGGAGACGCTCGCCTCGTACGGCGCGAGGCCCGGATGCCGCCCAGCCACTTCGCGCCAGACGTCGGCGATCGTACTGCCGTCGCCGACCTCGCATTCCACATCCGACCGGCCCGCGAGTTCCCGCAATCGCGCGAACAACTGGACTCTCACACGCATGCGGCGATGTCCCGCGCCCGGCGTCGCGCTGTCTCATCCTCGATATCGGCCGTTGCGCCCTCCACCCAGGCGTCGCCCTCGGCAAAGAACTCGTGCTTCCAGATCGGCGCAATCTGCTTGATCCGCTCGATCGCGTAGCGGCACACCTGAAATGACTCCGCGCGATGCGACGAGGCCGCCGCAATGATGACGCTGGCTTCACCCACAGCCAGCCGCCCCACGCGGTGGTGAATGGCGACCCGCGCCTCGGGCCAGTCTGCCGCGATCTCCCGGGCGATCCGATCGAACGTCTTCAGCGCCAGCGGTTCAAACGCCTCGTACTCCAGGTAACGCACCCGGCGCCCCTTGTGCGTGGCCCGCACGATCCCCAGAAACGTACACACCGCGCCACACCCTTCGCCACGCCCCTGCACCTCACGCTCGAGCTCCGCCGCCAGCACGCCGGCATGGAGCGGCTGGGAGGTGATCGATAGCAGAGACATCGAGCCAGTATACCGAGCGGACCCTTGGACCTTCAGTGTCGCAACGGTCCATGCCCTCGTCCCAGTCCCGGCGCGCGCCGAATCGCTTCCGTGACGTAGGTTTTGGCGGCCCGGCAGGCTGCCTCCAGGTCATCGCCCAACGCGAGCCGGGCCGCGATCGCCGACGAGAGCGTGCATCCCGTGCCGTGCGTGTGGCGCGTGCCGATTCGCGGCGATTCCAGGCGTATCATCTGGCGCCCGTCGTGCACGACGTCTATCGCCGGTCCTTCGAGATGGCCGCCCTTGACCAATGCCGCGCGGGCGCCCATCTCAATCAGCGAGCGAGCCGCGCGCTCGAGATCGTTGACGGTCTCGATGGTCATGCCCGTGAGCGCTTCCGCCTCGGGCACATTGGGCGTCACGACCGCCGCGAGCGGGAGCAGCCGTTCCTTCAGCACGTCGATCGCTTCGTCTTCGTCCAGCAGCCGGGCCCCGCCTTTCGCGATCATGACGGTGTCGAGCACGACGTTCGACAATCGATAGCGCCGCAACGCCAGCGCGACGGCCTCGGCGATGCCGGCATTCGCCAGCATGCCAATCTTGATCGCATCGGGCGTGATGTCCGCGATGACCGCCTCAATCTGCGCGGTCACCATATCGGGGGACAGGGCCAGGACGCGCGTGACCGTTTGCGTGTTTTGCGCGGTGACGGCGGTAATCGCGCTCATGCCGAAGACACCGTGCGCGGCGAAGGTCTTCAGATCCGCCTGAATCCCGGCGCCGCCGCTCGAGTCGGATCCCGCGATTGTCAGGGCCGTTCGCATTCCGCTAAGATCCTTCGACATGATCGTGCAGGCTTCATCTTCTCCGGGCGCATCGGCTGGATCGCTTCTGACGCATGCGGCCGGCCAGTCCGACTATCGCGTGCTGGCCCGCGCGGCCGGCGTGCTGCTCGCCGTCGCACTGACGGCCGCCGCCGCTCAGTGTAGTTCGCCCCTGCCATTTACCAGCGTGCCGTTCACGCTGACCCCGCTGGCGGTCATGCTCACGGGCGCCGCGCTGGGGTCGCGGCTCGGGTTCGTCGCGCAGGCCCTGTATCTCGCCGCCGGCGCGGCCGGACTCGCGGTCTTCACGCCGTCCATTACGCTGCCGCCTGGCGCCGCCCGGCTCGTTGGACCGAGCGGTGGCTATCTGCTCGCGTATCCGGTGGCCGCCTTCATCACGGGCTGGCTCGCCGAGCGAGGCTGGGATCGGCGCTATCTGTCGTCGCTGGCCAGCATGTTGATCGGGCTCGCCGTCATCTTTGCCGGCGGTGTCTCGTGGCTGTCATTGATGCCGGGCCAGACGCCGGGCTCGGCCCTGGCGCAGGGTTTCCTGCCATTCATCGCGCTGGACATCGTCAAGGCCGCGATTGCCGCGAAGATCCTGCCGCTGACATGGACGCTACTTGCCAAAGACAAGTAGGTATTGGTACCGAAGGAACGTCTCATGACTCCGCAGGATCAGGCCCGCCGCCGCGGCCTGCGTCTTCACCACGTCCGGGCTGACGCGTTGATCGAGCGCGGGGCCGGGCCCGCCGCTGCCATCAGGCTTGAAATCCACAATGCCTAACTGACCTTTCGGTCCGAGCGCCTGCGCGATCTGCTTCAACAGCCCGACTGGATCCTCGATGTACCGGTAGACCCCGACCATCAGCACCGCGTCGAGCCCGGGCGGCAGGTGCGGGTCGGTGGCCGTGCCGAGCACGGTCTTCACATTGGTCAGACCCTCGCGCCTGACGCGCCGGCCGATCGATTCGATCATCTGCTTCTGAATGTCTTCCGCATAGACAATGCCGCGCGGTCCCACGCGATGCGCGAGCCGGATCGTGAACCAGCCGCCGCCGGCGCCGATGTCCGCCACGTGCGCGCCTTCAAAGATCCCCAGGTGATCCATCACCTGATCGGGCTGCTGCCAGTCGTCGCGATCGGGTCCTTCCAGCAGCCCGAGCTGTTCGGGCGGAAACGTCGGCGGCGCCGGCCGGGTCTGTTGCGCACGCACGGGCAGCCATGCGACACCGAGAAGCAGGATGATGATGAACCCGCAGCCGCCGGGCTTCAGCCGGGCCTTGAGGCCCCCGCGCATCGATACGTCCATCGATCCGTGGCCGGTTGATCTACCCATCGATCTTTCCCAGGAGCCGTTCGAGCGTCACGGAAAAATCGGCGGTCGGATCCTCCAGGTGATAGTGCACGACGTGTCGTCCGTTGGCGACCAGAGCATCGAAGTCGCCAAGCGCCTGGGCCTGCTTCAAGGTGCTGAAGGTGAATTCAGTGCCGGGAATGGGCGTGGCGCTGGCGTCTGTCGCGGTCAGCAGCACGAAAATCCCGCTGTTGGTGCCGCCCTTGTGGAACTGTCCCGTCGAATGCAGATACCGCGGGCCGACGCCGCGCGTGGTGGCCAGGCCCAGTCGTCGCCGCATCGCGCCACGCAGGTCGGCGAACAGGTCCGCCCGCCGCGGATCGGCCGGCAGAAAATCAAGGATCGCGACAAACCGCCGGCTTGGCGGTTTCGCCCCTCCCGCATGAGGCCGCGACTCGCGCCGCGAGTAGCCGTCGCCCCGTTCAAACGGAGGATCAACATGGAAGGTCCCGGTCGCCGCGCGCGCGGCGAGCTGAGATCGCGTGCTTTGCTTGGCCTGTGAGACGTTCGGCTCATCGAACGGATTGACACCGAGCAATGCGCCCGCGAGACACGTGGCGAACTCCCACCGAAAAAACTCAGCGCCCAATTCCGCGGCCGTCGTCGTGATGCGAAACACGGGATGGCCCGCGCGTTCGAGATCGCGCGCCGTGTTCGCCACCGCGCCGCTGGTGTCCGAGATCACGGCGACGAACGCCCGATCGGGCCCGTATTCCCGCACCGGACCGATGGGCTCGCGCACGATAGGGAGGATGCCGCGGCCTTGTTTACCCGTACTCTCGGCGATGAGTTGTTCGATCCAGTCGCCGAGGGTGTTCATGGCCGGTGCGAGCAGCACCGTCAGCTTGTCGCGCCCGGCCAGGGCGTGTGAAGCCATGAACAGCCCAAGCGCCGAGCCTGGATTCTCCTCGCCCTTCAACTGGCACCGCGCGGCCATCTGCACGGCATTCGCGCGGATCTGCTGAAGGTCCACGCCCATCAACGCCGCCGGGATCAGGCCGAAGAGCGAGAGCGCCGAGTACCGGCCGCCGATGTCAGGCGGATTGAGAAAGGTCGCGCGGTAGCGCTTCCGAGCGGCGAGATCGACGAGCGGTGTGCCGGGGTCGGTAATCGCGACAAAGTGCCGGCCGGCCTCCCGCCCCAACGCGTCTTCGGCGATCGACCAGAAGTGCGCTTCGAGCGATGTGACCTCCAGCGTGGTCCCGCTCTTGCTGGCGACGATGAACAGCGTCCGGGCCGGGTCGAGCGACTCCGTGATCGCGCGGATCGCGCGCTCGTCCGTCGTGTCCAGCACGACGAACCTGCAGCCGCCCGGCGATTTGGGCGGCACTTCCCGAAGGACTTCGGAACACAAACTGCTGCCGCCCATGCCGAGCAGAAAGACGTCCGTAATGCCGTCACCGCGGACGCCCGCCGCGAATCCGGCGGCCTCGTCGATGTGACCCGCCACAGCGGCCGGCGCATCAAGCCAGCCGAACCGGTCGCTGATCTCCGCCAGCTCCACGGCCGGCGCGTCGGGACCGGCTACGGCCGTCGGATCGCGCCGCCAGATGCCGGCGACGATGTTGCCGAGATTGGGGCTGGATGGGGGAGGTGTCAGGGGCTGGGTCACAGGGTTGCTATAATTAGTACATGATTCACGTCACCGAAGCGGCGGCAGAGAAGATTACCGAGCTGCTGGCCGAAGAGAACAAACAGGATTCCGGCCTGCGCGTCTTCGTCCAGGGCGGCGGGTGCTCGGGATTCCAGTACGGCTTGATGATCGACGAGGGCGAGGGCGACCCGGAGTCCGACCAGACCTTCGTGGTCAACGGCGTCCGGCTGTACGTCGATCCGATCAGCCTGCGCTACCTCAAGGGCGCCGAAGTCGATTTTGTGGACAACAACATGGGCGGCGGCTTTACGATCAAGAACCCCAACGCCAAGAGTACGTGCGGCTGCGGGTCGTCGTTCTCGGCTTAGCCCGGTGCCGGTTCCGTCCGCAACCGAGTTCGTCGAACGGCTGCGGCCGGCGGGCGGCCGGCGATCCTCCAAACGCGACATCATCGTGAACGTGTTCCTCCGCCAGGAGGGACACATTTCCGCCGATCACCTGGTGGACGCCGTGCGGCGCGAGGACGCCCGCATCAGCCGCGCCACCATCTACCGGACGCTGCAGTGGATGGTGGACGCCGGCATGGCCCGCCGCGTTGATTTTGGCGACGGCAAATTCCGCTTTGAGCACTCCTACCGGCATCCGCGGCATTTCCACCTCATCTGCAAGTCCTGCGATCAATCGTTCGAGTTCCTGAGCTCGGACGTCGAAACACTCATCGAAGAAGTGGCCGCCGCGCGCAACTTCCTGGCGCGACAGAGCGTGGTGCAGATCTACGGCACCTGCGAGGCGTGCCGAACGGGCCATAAGACTCAGCCCGCGGCCGTGCCGACCGACGCGGTCTTCGCGCGTGACGCGCTGAAGATGGCGATCGCCACGGAACGCAGCGGCCGCGAGTTCTATACGCGGGCGGCGCGCATGACCAGGCCCGGCCGCGGGCGCCGCATCTTCGAGAAACTCGCGACGGAAGAACAGGATCACTTCGGCCGACTCGAGGCGCGCTACCGCCAACTGCTGGCGGACAATCCCGCGCTCGAAACCCAGCCGACGTTTCTCTTCTTCAAGGGCGCGGCCAACGGCCTGTTCGCGGAAGGCACCGAAGAACTGAAGAAGGGCGTCGATGAGCGGCAGGCGCTGCTGATTGGGATCCGCTGCGAGCGCGGGTCGCACAGGTTTTTCAAGAAATACGGCGAGCGCTTCGAGGAATCAGAAGGTAAGCGCGTGTTTCTGGAGTTCGCCGACGAGGAACGCGAACATCTCGATCTGTTGATTCGCGAATATCGCGCGCTGGTCCAGAATGCGCGTGCCTCGTCGCGGAAGCCTCGCGTGGAGCGACGCCGATAGGCCCTGCCCTGAGCGACATCGAAGGGTGATCGATCTCCACCTGCATACGACCGCGTCCGACGGCCGGTCCACGCCTGAGCAACTGGTGCGGCGCCTGATCGCCGCCGGCATTCGCACGTGCGCCATCACGGACCACGACACGATCGCGGGCCTCGACCGCGCGCGGGCCGCGGCGCGGGGCACGCCGCTCGCGATTCTCGCCGGCATCGAAATCACAGCCGTCCACGGGGGCGTGGACGTGCATATGCTCGGCTACGCCTTCCATCCGGACCATCCGGAACTGACCGCGTTTCTGGCGGCGCAGCGCGCCGATCGCCTGCGTCGCGTGCTCGAGATCTTCGACCGGCTCGAATCGCTCGGGGTGGTCCTCAGCCGCGAGCCGATCCTCAAGCGCGCGAAGAAGCTGTCGGGCCGCGCCGTCGGACGGCCGGCTGTGGCCAAGCTGCTCGTCTCCCACGGTCACGCGCGATCGATCGCGGACGCGTTTGACCGGTACCTGGGCGCGGGCCGTCCGGCCTTTGTGTCCCGGCGCGGTGTCGCGCCGGCCGACGTCATTGCGCTCATTGGCCGCGCCGGTGGATTGGTGTCGTTCGCCCATCCCGGCAAGATGGGCCGCGATGATTTGCTGCCTGCGCTCGCCTCGGCGGGCCTGGGCGCGATTGAGGCCTTTCATCCGGATCACGACGCGGAGGCCGTCCAGCGATACACGGATCTCGCGCGCACGCTGGATGTCGGCGTCTCCGGCGGGTCGGATTATCACGGCCCGGGAAGCGGACGCGCTGAGGCGCTTGGGACCGTGACGCTGCCCGAGGCGCACTTCGCCGAATTGCGGAAGCGAATCGAGGCGCGTTCGTGACATCGGATCCGCTGATTCGCATCGCCGGCCTGGTCAAGGCGTACCCGGCGGCACAACCACTGCGGATTACGGACTTTTCCGCAGCCGCATCCGATCGCCTCGTGCTGGGGGGCTTCGATGAGGCCGCGGCGGAGGTGTTCGTCCACCTCGTGACCGGCGCCGCGGTGCCAGACGAGGGCGTCGTCTCGATTTCCGGGCGCGATACACGCGACATCAGTACCGACACCGAGTGGCTGACGTCGCTCGATCAATTCGGGATTGTTACGCGACGGGCTGTCCTGATCGAGACGCTCAGTGTCGCGGCGAATCTGGCGCTGCCGTTGACGCTGTCGATTGAGCCGATGGCGGCTGAAACGCGCGACCGCGCCGCGCGCGACGCCGCCGATGTGGGCCTGGCGCCGGCGCGGCTCGAGGG
>DASUGC010000031.1:0-14980 GCA_036274235.1 Vicinamibacterales bacterium | reverse complement strand
GTCTATCGAGAGATCGAAAAGCCAAAGGTCCGCAACCTGCAGCGCGCCGGTTTCATCATTTTTGTCTACAGCCTGGTGTTCACCGCGCTCGTGAGCTTCTTCGCCACCGCCATCATTCCCGATTCGATTCGGCCGCAGTTCTACGACAATTTGATCTCCGGTCTTGCCATGCATCTGGCTGGGCCGCTGCCGCTGCGGCTGCTCTTCCAGGCCTTCGTCGTGGTCGTCGGCTTTCTCATCCTGGCCGGCGCTGCCAACACGGCCATCGTCGGATCCAACGGCGTGCTCAATCGCGTGTCGGAGGACGGCGTCCTGACCGACTGGTTCAGGAAGCCGCACCATCGATTCGGCACGAGCTACCGCCTGATCAATCTGATCGTCATCCTGCAGATCGCCACGATTCTGCTCAGCCAGGGTGACGTGTACGTGCTGGGCGAGGCGTATGCGTTCGGCGTCATCTGGAGCTTCGCGTTCAACGCGATCTCCGTGCTGATTCTTCGGTACAAGCAGCCTGACGCTTCGCGGCCGTGGCGGGTTCCGATCAACCCGCGGATTGCCGGCCGGGAGATCCCGATCGGTCTCCTGCTCATCGCCGCCGTGCTGTTCACGTGCGCGGTGGTCAATCTCTTCACGAAACAGGTCGCAACCATCGCCGGAGTCGGGTTCACGGCGGCCTTCTTCGTGGTGTTCGCGGTGTCCGAGCGCATCATGGCCAGAAAACGCGCCGCCGGCACTGGGCTGCTCGATCACTTCCAGCTGGACACGGGCCGCGACATCGCCGTGGACTCCATCGGCTGCCGGCCCGGCGGCGTGCTGGTGCCGGTGCGCGACTACAACACCCTGAAGCAACTCGACTGGGTGCTTGGGCAGCCGGAGTCGGAGGATCGGGACGTCGTGGTGCTGACGGTCAGGCTCCTCGGCCCTGGCGGCGCGGCAATCGAAGACGATCACATGTTCTCCGACTACGAGCAGCGTTTGTTCACGCGCGTCGTGGCGATTGCCGAGCGGCACGGCCGCAAGGTCATCCTGCTCGTGGCGCCGGGCACCAATGTCTTCGACGCCCTCGCGCAGGCCGCCGTCCAGCTTCGATCCGGCCTCATCGTCGTTGGCGAGTCCGAGATCATGGCACCGGAACGACAGGCGTTACTTGTCGGCGAGGCGTGGGATCGTACGCGCCAGGACGTGGAGCTGAGCACGCGATTCGCCGTGCTGTGCAAAGACGGCACCGTGAAGCGATTCTCGCTGGGCGCGCATGCGCCGGATCTCTCGTCCGCCGACGTCGAACGCATTCACGCGCTGTGGGTGGAAGCCGTCAAGGTCGTCGGCGCCGGCATTCACCATCGCGACATCGTCTCGACGGCGCTGTCGATCATGGAGGAGGACCTGCGCGGCCCGCGGCGGCAACAGACGCTGGAGCGCCTGCGCGGCTGGCTGACCCGGTGAGATTTCCACAAAGGGGGACGGGCCTGTTTTCCACAGGCCAGGGTAGGTCACTCGCTCGTCTGCCGCCGCCGCGTCATCGCGCCGAAGGTGTCGTTGGCGTCGCCACCGCCGGCTGCGCGTTCCCACTCAGACAGATTCGCACGCCTCCTGCGACGGCCGCCATGTCCCCGAATCCGTCTCCCTCGACGGTCGGAGGCGTTTTTCGTCACTGCACGCCGTCAGTCATGAATAATGCAGGCTAGGCCAGATGCTCGACGTGATCTAGCCAAGCGACGCCGTCAGCCAAGCAGCTGCCGTATCTCTTCAAGCTCCGGCGCCGTCAGCGCCGGCGAGAAGTGCCTGAGCCGTCCGAAAATTTCGACGGTCTCCAGATACTCGCGCGCGCAGCCCAGGTGGATGAACCCTGAGGGCGCAAAGCGGCCCTCGTCGTAGTACGTCAGGGCCAGGCGCCACGCGCCTTTTTCGATCAGCGTCTTGCAGTGCCGGCAGGTCGCGCGCCCGGTGGAGGCACGCTCGGCGGCCGTCGCGCGCGGCAGGCGCCGATGGGCCGCGCCCAGCGCGGCTTCCTGCGCGAGCCTCTCACGCCCGTCAATACCGGCGGCAACTCCCGCAGTCTCAGGCGCCGCGAGTACCTCGAGAAAGGCCTCCGGCCGCAGAAACGCGGCGCATGCCACGTGATACCAGAGCGTCGTCTCGCCGCCATCGTCCGAGAATGGATTAGGGACGCGCTCGCCCAGGCGAAGCGTCCCCGCGGCGATCGCCTGTCCACAGCCGCGACATTTCGCGCGGCCCGTTTTGGCCGCTTCAATTACACCAGGCATGGTTGCGACAGGTCAGATACGCTACCACGCATGCGCATCGTCATTGCCGGCGGCTCGGGTTTCCTGGGACAGGCGCTGACGACGTACCTGTCGGCCGGCGGACACGAGATTATCGTGCTCGGCCGTGGTGCCGGCTCGGCATCCAGCCAGTCGCAGGTCCGCGCCGTGCACTGGACCCCCGATGGGAAATCGGGCCGGTGGGCCGACGCGGTCGATGGCGCCGACGCGATTGTGAACCTGGCCGGCGCCGGCATCGCTGACAGGCGATGGACGGCAGCACGGAAGCAGCTTCTGCTCGACAGCCGCGTCAACAGCACCAGAAGCCTCATCGCGGCTTTGCGCGCTGCCCGCGCCAAGCCGGCCGTGTTCGTGCAGCAATCAGCCGTCGGATTTTACGGGTCGTTCGACAACGGGCCTGACTGTGACGAACGTTCCGCGCCGGGAACCGATTTCCTGGCCCGGATCTGCGTGGCCTGGGAAGCCGAAGCGCAACCTGCCGCCGGATCGGGATCGCGGCTGGTCGTCCTGCGTACCGGCATCGTACTGTCCCATTCCGGCGGCGCACTCAAGAGGATGTTGCTGCCTTTCCGGCTGTTCGTCGGCGGTCGCATCGGTTCGGGACGACAGGTGATGTCGTGGATCCATCTCGACGACTGGGTCGGGATGACCGTGTGGGCCATCACCAATCCCGCCGTGAGCGGCCCGCTGAACGTCACCGCGCCCAATCCTGTCCCGAACGCCGAGATGGCGCGAGCGATCGGCCGCGCTGTTCATCGGCCGTCTGTTTTTCCGGTGCCCGGGATCGTGATGAAGACGGTGTTCGGCGAGATGGCAACGGACACCCTGCTGCGAGGCCAGCGCGTGCTGCCGCGCCGGGCGACCGAGCTGGGTTTCCAGTTTCTCTATCCCACGATCGATCAGGCCATGCCCGCGGCGCTGTCATGACGCCGGACTCGTTCCGGCTTCATTTGTATAATCGCGCCGCTGGAGGTCACGTGCGCGCACGCCGCATCACCGCCTTTCTCTTTTCTGTTTCCCTCGCTCTCACCGGCGCCGGCACGCGCGTGGATTCGCGCGCGGGCGGCGCACAGGCGACCGGCCCGGATCCCGCCGCCGGCGCCGTCCCGATGCAGGCGGCCGGCTTTGTCCCCGCGCCGCCGCGCAGACCCGGCGAAGGGCTTGGTCCCTTTCGCTCGATGGTGATTCGCGGCGTGATGATCGTGGACGGCACGGGCGCTCCGCCGTACGGGCCGATGAACGTGTTCGTCGAAAACAATCGCATCACCAGGATCACCAGCGCCGGCACCGCCGGCCTGCCCATCGCGACCCCGGCGCCACCGGCCGGCGTCGATCAGGTCATCGACGCACAGGGCATGTATCTGCTGCCCGGCTTCATCGACATGCACGTGCACGCCGGCGAGCCCCCCAAGAATGCGGAAGCCGAGTACGCGTACAAGCTCTGGCTCGCGCACGGCGTGACGACCGTGCGCGGCGTGCCGATGGCGGCGCATGCCTTCACCGTCAGCGAGAAGGCACGCAGCGCCCGCAATGAAATCGTCGCGCCGCGAATCATCAACTATCAGCGGCCGGGCCAGGGTTGGAGCGCCGGCATCGTCGATACCCCCGACAAGGCGCGCGAATGGGTGCGCTGGGGATCGCAGAATGGCATCGACGGCCTGAAACTCGGCGCCGAACAGCCCGCAATCATGGCCGCGCTACTGGCCGAGGCCAAAGCCCTGAATATGGGCTCCACCGCACATCTGCAACAGGGCGGCGTGGCGCAGATGAATGCGATCAAAGCCGCCCGGCTGGGCCTCCAGACCGTGACGCACTTCTACGGGCATTTCGAATCGCTGCTCAAGGACTACGTCGTCCAGCCGTGGCCCCTCGACATGAACGCGAACGACGAGTCCATGCGGTTCGGCCAGGTTGCCCGCCTCTGGAACAAGATCTACGAACCCGGCTCGCCCGAATGGAAGGCGTACCTCGCCGAGCACCTGAAGCTCGGCACCGTCTTCGATCCGACGTTCACGATTTACTCCGCGGGCCGCGACGTCATGCGGTTCCGCAACGCGGATTGGCACGCCAGGTACACCTTGCCGTCGCTGATGGATTTCTACACGCCGAGCCGCGCGAGCCATGGCGCCTACTGGTACGACTGGACGACCGAAGACGAAGTGGAATGGCGCAACTTCTATCAGGTGTGGTTCAAGCTCGTGAACGACTACAAGAAGATGGGCGGCCGCGTCACGACCGGCTCGGACTCCGGCTTCATCTATCAGACCTACGGATTCGGCTACATCAACGAGTTCGAGATGCTGCAGGAAGCGGGCTTTCACCCGCTCGAGGTGATCCAGGCGGCGACGATGAACGGCGCGCTGACGCTGGCGGAGGCTTCAAAGACGCCGGTCGATCGGGGGATGGTCAAGCCCGGCATGCTCGCCGACATGGTCATCGTCGATCAGAATCCACTGCAGAATTTCAAGGTGCTGTACGGCACCGGCGCGATTCGCCTGAACGACAGGACCGGAAGGCCTGAGCGCGTCGGCGGCATCAAGTACACAATCAAGGACGGAATCGTCTACGATGCGAAGAAGCTGCTCGACGACGTGGCCGCCATGGTCACGCGCCAGCAGGAAACACGAAAAGCCGCTGCCGGAAGGTAGCCGGCGGGCTTCAGCCCGCTGTTCGGGACTCAGTGGAGGTAGACACCCATGACGCGCACACTGCTGACACTCGCCTGCACGCTGACGATGGTCGCTTCCCTGTCCGCCGACGTGACGATCAAGTCCACCGGGACCGGTAAGGTGCTTGGGATGTCACCGGACATGACGTCAACGACGTACGTCAAGGACATGAAGATGCGCGTCGACAACGGAGACGGCGACAAAATCAAGTCCGTGATCTTCGATCTCGACAACCAGAAGATGTTCTCGTTCGACAACAAGAAGAAGGAAGCCGACGTCTGGGATATGGCCACCGTCGCGGACGACATGGCGAAGGTGGTGTCCACCGGCGAGATCAAGTCGTCGGTCAGGCCCAACGGCCAGACGAAGCAGATTGGCGGCAAGACGGCCAATGGCTATGACATCGAAGTGGTGGTCCCATTCATGATGGGCGGCGACAAGGGCATGGCCATGACGATGACCATGACGGGAAAGACCTGGGTGGTCAAAGGCGCGCCGGGCACCGCGGACTACGCCGCGTTCTACAAGGGCGCGGCGGAGAGAGGCTGGATCTTCCAGGACCCGAAATCCGCAAAAGCCTCGCCCGGCCAGGCCAAAGCCAACGCCAAGATGTACGAACAGTTCGCCAGCCTCGGCGGTATTCCCTACGAGACCGAGATCGAAATGAAAGGATCTGGCGACGGAATGGCGGGACTCATGGCGAAAGCCATGCACATGCAGATGACCACAAGCGTGCAGTCAGTCGAGGCCGGCACGCTGCCCGCGGAAATGTTCGCGCCGCCGGCAGGGTACAAACTGAACGTGAAAAAGTAGCCGCCGGGCTTTGGACCGGCGGACGAGCGCGCCTGACAGAAAACGGCGGGCTGAGGCCCGCCGGCTCACCTGCCTGCGTTCGCGCCGTACCGCTCGCGCGTGATTTCCGCCATGATCGATAACGCGATCTCGGCCGGAGTCCGTCCGCCCAGATCCAGCCCCACCGGCGTGTGGATCGCGTCAATGCGCGCCTGAGGCACGCCCGCCTCGCGCAACATGTCCTCGATCAGCACGGCCTTGCGCCGGCTGCCGAGCAGACCAATGTATCGCGCGTTCGTGCGGACCGCGGCCAGCACGCAGTCCCCGTCCAGCTTGTGCCCGCGCGTGGCGACGACAATGTAGCTGTTCCAGCCATAGGTGAGACTGGCGAGCGTATCCGGCACATGTCCGGTCCGCACGTGCGCGCCTCCGAAACGTTCGGGACTCGCGAACTCAGGCCGATCCTCCAGAATGGTCACCTCGAAGTCGAGCAACAGCGCCTGTCGCGCGATCGCCTGCGACACGTGTCCCCCACCCGCGACGACGAGTCTGGGCTTGCCGGCGACCGGCTCGATCAGCAGATCGTGCGTCTCGCCCATCGGGATCAGGCGCGGCGTGCCGTGCGGCAGTTGCTCGAGCGCGGCCGCGGCCACGCGGGCATCCAGATCGCCCGAGCCGAGCGATCCTCGCAACTGGCCGTCGCCGGCAACCATAACGCGCCCGGCAAACTGGAGCTCGCGGCCCACGCGTTCGAACAACGTCGCGATCACAGTGGGCGGCCCATCACTCATGGCGTGCAGGCAGTCGCGCAGGCCTTCGCGATCGGGGCCCGGCAGCGCGTGCTCACCAGGCTCGGCCAGAATCCACATGGTGCCGCCGCAAACCAGCCCAGTGTTCCAGGCGAGCTCCTCGGTCAGCGCGTGCGCGCGAACGGGGCGGCCGCCATGTTTCAAGACTTCGCGCGACGTCAGAATGGCGTCGGCCTCGACACAGCCACCGCCCAGCGTCCCCATCGGTCGCTCGTGCTCGTCGTCGGTCACCAGCAAGCGAGCGCCGACCACCTGGGGGGTGCTTCCCTGCGTCCGGACGACCGTCGCGACGGCGTAGCGGCGGCCGGCGGCGGATAATTCGGCCATCCGGGAATAGATCGAACTCACAGCCCGATCATAGCCGCGGAGGCTCCCCGGCCCCTGGTGTAGAATCCGCCGCGAAGGAAAGGCCCCCATGATTGCATTGCGTGGCGCTGTCGGTCTGTCACTGCTGGCTACGTTGGTCCTCGCCCGTCCGGCGCGCGCTCAAGCCCCGGAGGTCATTTCCAATGACTCGGTGGTGCAGATGGTCGCCGGCAAGGTCCCGAAAGACGTCATCCTCGCCAAGATCCATTCGACCGCCAACAGCTTCGACGTCACGCCCAACGGACTCATCGGCCTGACCAAGAGCAAGCTCGACAAGCAGATCATCAACGCGATGATCGCGGCCAAGGCCGACACCAGGGAAGTGCTCAACAATGAGGCGGTCATCGCCATGGTCAGTGGCGGCGTCAACAAGGACGTCACGTTGTTCAAGATCCACTCCACGAAATGCCGGTTCGATCTGACAGCCGCCGGCCTGGTGACGCTCACGCAGAACAAGGTTCCGCAGGACATCGTGAAGGCGATGCTCAACGTCGAGGTCGCCCCGATTGAAGAGCCGCCGCCACCACCGCCCGCGCCAGCGCCCGCACCATCACGCGGAGCCGCGCCGGCGGCCAGCCGTGGCACGACGGCGCCGGGCAGGGGCGCAGCGGCGCCTGCCACGACTCCGGCAGCCACGCCAGCCAGGCCCGCGGCGGCCGACGCCAGCCAGGCGGTGACATTCACGGCAACCCCGCCGATGAAAACGGTGTTCGACAAGATTCGCGCTCACCTGGAAAAAGCGTCCGGCACCACCGTTCGGCAGGCCGACGCCGTGCTGGGACAGATCACGGCCGTCAGGACCTACAGAGACGAGACCACGGAACACGAGAGCCGGATTGTGGTGAAAGTGACATCCAGCGCCGGCCACTCGACGGTCAGGGTCTCGGTCTTCGACAAGAGCAGGAAAATGGCCACGCCGCCTGGGGCCTGGAGCGTGGAGAAGTTCGACTCCACGCAGACGACCGACCTGGTGGACAGCCTGAAGATGGTCGCTCAGGCCAGATAATCGCGACGCTCGAGATCCGCCGGGACATCGACGTCGCGCAGGATGCCGGCGTCGCCAACCGGCCGGTCGTCACGCAGCGCCAGCGTTCCACCAAACGCGTCTTTGAGCGTGAGGGTTGGACGGGCCCGAAGCACGCGTTCGCGGAGTGCCTCGGGAAATGCGAGCGGATGGCCGCCCTTGCCGCCGTGCGTCGGAATCACGATGCGTCGGCGCTCGGAGCAGGCCTGCAGGACCTCCCGCACCGTGCTGCTCCTGACGAACGGCATGTCGGCGGGCAACACGAGAATCGGATCGCCGGCCGCGGCGGCGAGCCCAGCCTGAATCGATGAGAACATGCCCCGCGACGGATCGGCATTTGTCACCGTGCTGACCCGCGGATCCGTGAGCCGGCGCACCGGCGCGAGGTCGGCGGCCGGCGCGATCACGACGACGATCCGATCGACGCCGCCTTCGAGCAGCGACGCAAGCGTTCGATCCAGGACGGTGTCCTCGCCGATCAGGGCGATGAGTTTGCCGCCGCCGAACCGCTCGGCCTTCCCGGCGGCGGGCACGATGGCGAGGGACGGCACGATCTATTTCTTGGGCGCGAGCGTATCGGCAATCCAGCGTTCGACGTTGTCGCGGAGAACCCACAGCGGCACGGATCCGCCTTCCAGGACGATGTCGTGGAATTGGCGGATATCGAATTTCGCGCCCAGCTTCTGCCTGGCCTCATCGCGCAGCTTCCGGATTTCGAGATTGCCGATCATGTACGCGGTCGCCTGGCCGGGCACGCCGATGTAGCGATCGATCTCAGCCTCGGCACCGGCCTGCGTTTCCGTCGTATGCGCCAGCACGTAGTCGATCGCCTGCTGGCGCGTCCATCCGAGCATGTGCATGCCGGAATCCACGACGAGCCGCGCCGCACGCAGGGCCTCGTTCGACAGCAGACCGAGCCGATCGAGATCGCCCGAGTACAGCCCCATCTCGTCAGCGAGGCGCTCGGAGTACAAGCCCCAGCCTTCGGTGTAGCCGGACACGTAGAAATATCGCGAAATGGGATGCAGGTTCTCGCTTTCGAGCGCGAGCGCAATCTGAAGATGATGACCGGGGTAGGCCTCGTGGAACGCGGTCGCTTCCAGCCCGGCCCGGCTCTGGTCGGTCGCCTTGTACGCGTTGATCAGGTACTTGCCCGGTTTCCCTCCGCCTGGCGGCGGCACGGCCTGACCGCCCGGCGCGGTTTTCTCGAGAAAGGCCGGGTACGGCTCCACGATGACGGGCGCCATCGGCAGCATGCCGAACCACTTCGGCAGCGCGTCCTTCGCGCGCGCGACGGCGGACTCGGCGGTCTTGATCAGCTCGTCGCGGCTCTTGAAGCGATACTTTGGATCCGTCTTGACGAGCTTGAGCAGGGCCGCCGGATCCTCCACACCGAAACTGCGCTGACCGATCTCTTTCATTTCGGCCAGAATCTTGTCCATCTGCGCCCGGCCGAGATCGTGAATCTGCTGCGCGGGCATGTCGACGGTCGCGTGGTACTTCACGGCGGCCGCATAGCAGGCCGCGCCGTCGGGATTCGCCTTGACGCCAATCGCTTCGCGCGCGGCCGGCAGATACGTGCTGACCAGGAAGTCGCGATATCGGGTGATGGCCGGCCGAACGGACGCGCGCTCGGCATCCGCCAGCGCCTTCCTGAACGACGGCGCCGATCCGGCCTTCGCCATCTGCACAAATGGCGAGTCGTCGATCGGCGCGGCGATCATGGCATTGACCTGGTTGATCACCGACTGCACGTTGCCCTTCGGCGCCGTGTAGCCCAGCCGGAGGCCTTCCTTCAAATTGGCGATCTCATCGTCCAGGTACTGCGGCACCTGCGACCAGCGCGCGATGGCGTTCTGCTGATCGGCGGGCGTGTCGGTGTTCTGCATACCGGCGGCGACCGGCAAATCTGCCTGCCAGCCGGTGTACGTGGGACTGACATTCCAGAGTTCCATGCGGCAGACGCGATAGCCGATCGACGACTGGAGCAGTTCCTGAAGGAACTTGTAGGTGTTTTCCTCGGGCAGGCCCTCGATGTCCTTGACGTTGATGGCCTTGAGCGACGCCAGCAGCTCGTCTTCCTTGTCCTGCCATTTCTTGAGGGCCGGCAGGCTGTGATCGGCCAGGACACTCGGATGCCGCTCGCGGGCGCCGATCACGACAGCCTGGTACGGGAACGCGTCGAGAAAGCTGGTGACGTACGCGTCAGCCAGCCCGGAAACGTCGCGCGCGATTTTTCTTGAGTCCACAGGCGGTGCACTCGGGCCGCAGGCCGCGGCCAGCAACAGAAAAACGAGGCCGGGGCTCATTTTTCGGCCCCACTGCCCGCGAAAAATGAGCCCCGGCCTCATCATCGCTCGTACTTCCAGTTCCGCGCCTTCCCGTCCGCGATCCATTCGATCGCCTGCGCCATCCGCCGTTCCCGGGTCGCCTCCTGCTTGGCGTCCACGATCCATTCGATGTACTCACGACGATGGCTGGGCGGGAATGCGGTGAAGCGCGCGAGCGCGACAGGATTCTTCCTGAGAGCGGCCGTGAGGTACGCCGGCGTTTTCAGCGGCGCCTTCTTGCGCATCACGCGCGGCTGCACGACGCCCTCTTCGTTGAGGGCCGCGGCCACCTTCACAAGCCGCACGAGCGCGGGACGCGGCGGGAGCGCCTCACCAACTTTCACCTGACCGGCCTGCTCCAGCGCCTTCTGGTCGGAAGCCGACAATCGCTGGCGCATCAACTTGGACTTCCAGAAGCCCATCGTGGTGTAGCTCTTGAACGCCGCCATGCCCAGCATGATGCCCTTGTGCTCGAACGTCGGCGTCCGCCACTTCAAGGTTTCGGATACGTCGGGGCAGCCCGCGTGCACCGCCGCGCGAATTTCCTTCAACAGCGGCTGGGCGTCGGCGCGGGCATTGGCGATGTAGGCGTCGATGCGGGGGTCACGGGTAGACATGACACAGATTGTCCAGGGTCCTGGGTCCTGAGTCCAGAGTCCAGAGTTCAACGAACCTGAACCCAGGACTCAGGACTATGGACCCGGGACTTTCACGATGACGATGCCCTTCATGGCGTCGTCATTCTTCAACGGCGCCGTTCCATCCGGATATTCGTTGAGTTTGAGCAGGTGCGCCAGCACATCCAGCGTCTCGTCCGGGGTCAGCACGGCCGATCCATCTGACGGCATTGTCGTCAGCACCAGCGTGTACAGCTCGCCGAGCGTTTTGTCCTGCCACGTCTCTTTGAATTTGGCGCCCACAATCGGCGGCGGCGGTTTCTTGCCTTCCGGCAGCTTGGCGGGGTCGTGGCACTTGTCACAGTGCGCGCTGTAGACGGCGGCGCCGCGAGTCGCCTGATCCTTGGAATAGACCTTATCGCGCGTGGTCTTCGCGGGAGTCTGAACATTGACCGCTCCGCCGGCGCGCGCAGCTGACGCCTGCCAGGACGTGAAGAAGGCGATGGCCGTGAAGACGAGGCACGCCGCAATGAGCACGCGGGCCGGCTTGCTGAGTCGCTTCAGTGTCTTCACGCCTTTTGCATCCGTGGCTGGGTCAGTTCCCTACGCCCATTTATATCCAGCCTTCGACAGCGGAAGCGTCCGCACGCGAACGCCCGTCGCCGTGGCAATTGCATTCGCCACCGCCGGAAGAATCGGCGGCAGGACCGGCTCGCCCAGTCCTGTGGGGTTGTAGTCTGATGCAACGAAGAACCCTTCGATGGCTTTTGGCGCCTGTCGCAGGCGGACCGGCTGGTACTCGTCGAAGTTCTGCTGGACCGCGGCGCCGTCCTTGATCGTGATTTCCCACGACATCAGCGAGCTGAGACCCTCGATGACCGAGCCCTGGATCTGTGCTTGAGCATTGATCGGATTGATGATCTGACGGCCGATGTCGCCGGCGACCCAGACGTGATTGACCTTCACGCGCTTCTGCGCGTCAACGGACACTTCGGCGACTTCTGAGAAGAAGCCCTGGTGGCTCATGTGGAATGCGACGCCCATGGCCGTCCCGGCCGGCAGCTTCGTTTTGCCCCAGCCTGATTTCTCCCGCACAAGCTCGAGCGTGGCCTTCATGCGGGCCGGATCCCATCCACCGAACGGATTCGGCGCACCGCCGCCCGGTCCGCCCGCCCGGCCGCCAGCCGCGGGGGCATTGGGATCCGGCGGAGGCGGCAGCACGAGCGGCTGCGAAAGCATGTCGATGCGGAACTGCAGCGGATCTTTGCCGGCCGCCAGCGCAAGCTCGTCGATGAACGACTGAATCGCGAACGCCACCCCGTTGCTGCCGGGCGCGCGCATCGGCCCCGTCGGCACCTTCGAGTCAATCACCGAGTTGTACAGCAGATAGTTCTGGATGAACCGCGCCGGGAATTCGGCCTGGTTGAGATTGGTGCCCGTCGGCGCGATGTAGTGATTGCGCCACGCAACCACTTTGCCGGAGGCATCGACGCCACCCTTGAGGAAATGAAACCCCGCACCACGGTAGTTGTCGTGCGTCATGTCGTCTTCGCGGGTCCACTGGATGTGAACCGGGACACCCGCCGTCTGCGCGATTTTCGCGGCTTCCGTGATGAAGTCGTTGTTGAGACGCCGGCCGAAGCTGCCGCCCATGCGCATCATGTGCACCGTGACGTCCGCGGCCTGCAGACCGGTCGCTTGGGCGACGTTCCTGGGAATGCCACTCGGCTGCTGCGTCCCGGCCCAGATCTCGCACTTGCCGTCTTTGACGCTCACGGTCGCATTCAACGGCTCGAGGCCGGCGTGACTCAGAAACGGATAAAAGTACGCAGCCTCAACCACTTTGGCTGCGGTGCCGAACGCCGCTTCCGCGTCACCGTCCTTGCGCGTCGCATTCGCCGGAAACTTCGGCGCCAGCTCGGCCGCTTTCGCGGCAAAACCTTCGCTGCTGTTGGCGACGGCCGCGCCGGAATCCCACACCGCCTTGACCCTGGCGCGCGCCGACTGCGCGGTCCACCAGTTGTCCGCCAGGATGACGACGCCACCCGACAGCGACGGCACGACAGGATCCAGCAGGAAGGCCTGCTTGACGCCCGGGAGCGCCTTCAACTCATCGAGATTCGCGCTGGTCGCCTTGCCGCCGTACGCCGGGCAGCGATGGATCACGCCGTACAACATGCCGGGCAGCTTCGCGTCGATGCCGAAGATGGGCTTGCCCGTGACGATGGCGGCGTTGTCCACGTTCCTGGTGTTCTTGCCGATGATCTTGAAGTCTTTCGGATCCTTGAGCTTCACCGACGCCGGATCCGGCGGCGGCATCGTCAAGGCCTTTGCAGCGAGCGCGCCGTACCCGACGGACCGCTTCGATGCGGCGTGCAGGACCTTGCCCGCATCCGTCGTCAGTTCCGATTCGGGAACGTTCCACTGGGCGGCCGCGGTGGAAATGAGCAGCTGCCGGGCGCCGGCGCCGATCTGGCGCATGGCCGTGTAGTTGTTCGGCACGGCCGTGCTGCCGCCGGCTGACTGCTGGCCGTACTTCGCGTCGAGATCACCCTGCTCCACCGTGACGGTGTCCCACGGCACGTCCAGTTCTTCGGCGATCAGCATCGGCAGCGTCGTCTTGATGCCCTGACCGATTTCCGGATTCTTGCCGATGATGGTGACGCGACCGTCCGGCGCGATCTTGATGAACGAGTTCGGTACGGGCGGCGGCCCGCCCTGCCGGCCCTGCGCGAACAGGCCCGTGACGGGATCGACGTAGGCGGCAATCATCAGGCCGCCGCCGGCCAGTGCCGAGATGCGAAGGAAGGAGCGGCGATCGAGGTTGACTGGGCTCATGATGCGCTCCTATCTGATCTTGTTGGCGCCGGCGTTGTTGGCCGCGGCGCGGCGAATGCCTTCGCGGATACGCAGATAGGTGCCGCAGCGGCAGATGTTGCCATTCATCGCGGCGTCGATTTCCGCGTCGCTCGGATTCGGAGTGGTCGAAAGGAGCGCGGCCGCCGTCATCAACTGACCGGCCTGGCAGTAGCCGCATTGCGGCACGTCGAGTTCCACCCAGGCTTGCTGGAGCGGATGCGTGCCGTTCGGCGACAGCCCTTCAATGGTGACCACGGGCGCCCCCGCGGCGTTGGACACGGGAACCTGGCAGGATTTCACGGCGCGGCCGCGCAGATGCACGGTGCACGCGCCGCACTGGCCTTCTCCGCAGCCAAACTTGGTGCCGGACAAATTCAGCACGTCGCGCAGGACCCACAGCAGCGGCATGTCCGCGGGCACATCGACGGATGCGGCTTTGCCGTTCACGTTCAGGTCGATTTTCATAAGGGCTCCAAGGGGAATCTTAGATCCTGTCGGTCCAAGGGTCCAAGGTCCAAAGGTGCAAGGGTTCGGTCCAAGGGTTCCGCGGGTTCGGTCCAAGGGTTCCACGGGTTCGGTCCAAGGGTTCCACGGGGCCGGTCCAAGGGTTCCACGGGTTCGGTCCAAGGGTTCCACGGGGCCGGTCCAAGGGTTCCACGGGGCCGGTCCAAGGGTTCCACGGGGCCGGTCCAAGGGTCCTCAGGGTTCAGGGGCGATGGGCTTCGATAGACTGTCCCGATGTCTCTGATTGATCCAGGCAAGAGAGCTCCCTCATTCACCCTGAAAGACCAGGCTGGCCAGTCGCACTCGCTATCGGATTACACCGGGCAGCCCGTGGTCCTCTACTTCTACCCAAAAGACGACACCCCAGGCTGCACGACCGAGTCCTGCGAATTTCAGTCGCTGCTCCCCCAATTCAAGAAGATGAAAGCCGACGTGTTTGGCGTGAGCATCCTGGACGAGAAATCAAAGGCCAAATTCGCGGCCAAACACGGCCTGACTTTCCCGTTGCTCGCCGACGCCGACCATGCGGTGGCTGAGAAATATGGCGTCTGGCAGGAAAAAATGCGCTACGGCCGCAGATACATGGGGATCGTGCGGACGACGTATCTCATTGATCCGGACGGGAAGGTCGCGCGACGCTGGGACAAGGTGAAGGTGGAGGGTCACGCCGAGGAAGTGGCGGAAGCCGTGAAGGCGCTGGTCTAGCGAGCGCGCGGTCAGCGCGCGAG
>DASUGC010000030.1:0-4321 GCA_036274235.1 Vicinamibacterales bacterium | reverse complement strand
GACCGATCCGTTGCGGCCTGAGGCCGCGGACAGGAAGGCCATGCCGGCCATGAGCAAGGCCGCCACGCGCGCCGGCAGCGGGAAGATGAACATGAACAGGATCTGCCGCGCGGGGAAGAGCAGGGCCCACGCGAGCAGCAGGCCGTAGATCGCGCCCGAGGCGCCGACCGTGGTGGCGTAGTAGGTGCCGCGCGTGGCTTCGAACGGCAGCAGCGACACGAGCACGGTGCCCACGCCGGCCCCGATGCCCGTCACGAAGTAGTACCGCAGGAACGCGCGCGTGCCCCAGCGCCGCTCCAGATCGACGCCGAACATCCACAGCGCCAGCATGTTGAACAGAATGTGCCCGAAGCCCGTCGGGTCGTGCAGGAAGAGGTACGTGACGGGCGTCCAGATGTAGAACTGCTCAAAAATGAGCTGCGGCTTGAGGCCGAGGAACGTCAGGATCGTCTCGTTTCCCGACATGGCGAGGACGAACGAGACAAAGAAGACCCCGGCGTTCAGATAGACGAGCGCGCGGACCGCCGGTGTCATCGGGCCCGGCCCGATGACCACACCGCCGCCCGCCGGCATGTAACGGCTCACCTCGCGATGCTACACGGAAACGACGACGCGGGAAAAATCAGCGGCGGAGCCGGCCGAGAATGCGACCCATGGCCACGCTGAATTCCTCGAGGCGCAGCAGGTGCGCGGTGCCGGCCAGCACGGCGAGCGCCACGCCAATGGCCCCGCCCACGCGAATCAGGCGCGGCATGAAATGCGGCGCGGGGAAAAGTCCGTGGAGCCATGCTTCCGTGTAGTACGCCGCCAGGCCCATGACCGCCGCGGCGACGCTGATCTTGGCGAACGTGCGGCCGATCCGCGCAAAGTCCCCGCCGCCGATGCGCCGCGACAGCAGCAGCATGAGAATCCCGGCGTTGAAATTTGCCGCGATTGCCGTCCCCAACGCGAGGCCGCGGAAGCTGTAAATCGAATTCAGCCAGAGATTCAGTGCCAGGTTGACGGCGATCGTGATGAGGCTCACGACGACCGGCGTCCGTGCTTCCCGCAGCGAATAGAAGCTCGGCGACACGATTTTGACGATGGAGTAGCCGAGGATCCCGGACGCATAGAACATCAGCGCGCCGGCCGTCATCGTCGTGGACGCCGCATCGAACTTGCCGTGCTGGAAGATCAGCTCGATGATCGGCCGCGCCAGCACCATCAGGCCCACGATGGCGGGGATCGACAGCACCAGCATCAGCCGGATGCCCCACGACACCGTGCGGCGCATGTCCTCGTGCGAATTGGCGGCGGCTTGCCGGGCCAGTTCCGGAATGGCGGCCGTGGCGACGGAGACGCCGAAGATGCCGATCGGCAGATACATCAACTGAAATGCGTAGCGGAGCGCCGTCGCCGCGCCATCGACGCCGGTTGCGAGCGCGGTGTTGACGAAGAGATTCACTTGCGCCGCCGCCACGCCGAGCGTGCCGGGCCCCATCAGCACGAGCACTTCGTGCAGCGTGGAGTCACGCGGATTGAGGATCCACTGATGCCGATAGCCTTCTTTTCGAAGTGCCGGCAGTTGAATCAGGAGTTGCGCCAGACCGCCGCCGAGCATCCCGACGGACAGGGCGGTGACCGGCTGCCAGCCAAGCCCCGTGAACACGGGCACCAGCGTGATAATCGAAAGAATGAACACGACGTTGTAGGTGGCGGGCGCGACGGCCGGAATCGTGAACCGCCGCAGCGCGTTCAACATGCCCATGCACGCGGCCGCCAGCGCGATCAACATCAGGAACGGCATGTTGATGCGCGTGAGTTCAACCGTCAGCTCCAGCTTGCCCGGGATGCTGGCGAACTTGGCGGCGTAGCTGGACGTCAACTGGTCCGCGAACACGATCCCGAGCAGCACCAGGATGCCGGTGACGATCAGCAAGCCGTTGATCACCTGAGATCCCAGGCGCCAGGCGGCCGGCCGGCCTTCTTTCTCGAGCGTCCGCGTCAACGTCGGCACAAACGCCGCGCTCATCGCGCCTTCGGCAAACAGGTCGCGCAGGAGGGTGGGAATCCGCGTGGCCACGACAAAGGCATCCGCCGCCCACGAGGTGCCGAAGTAATGCGCGGTCGCTTGATCCCGCACCAGCCCAAGGACCCGGCTGGTAAACGTCGCCGCCCCGATTAACCCGGCCGATCGAGCCAGCCGCTCGCTCGTGGCGGGCCGGACCGTGGCGGCTTCTGCGGGAGTGGATTCGTGCGCTGGCAGAGTGGATTGAGGGTACCACGGCCGAGCGAAGCGACGCCCGTGTCAGAACCTGCCGAGCGAAGCGACGGCAATGAAGCGGCGAGCGAAGCGAAGCCGCTCTCGCGACCGAGGCGCGACTTGCCTGAGTGCTCGACCGAGGAGGCGAGTCGCGCCGAGCGAGCGAGCCGGGGGTCCGGGGGCAAAGCCCCCGGATCAAATAAGAAGGGGCCTCAACCCCTGAGTTGAGGCCCCTGCCCGGAGGATGGATGAGAAGCACCGTGGGATGCCTCTCACTCAGCTTAGACGGAAGGTTCTCTGGAAAAGTTTGGCCGCCTTCGCCCGCCTTCGCCAGGCGCTCACTGCGCTCGCAGCTTCGGCGGGCAGGCTCCGCCTCCGCTAGTTTGTTAACCGTTTCTTAACAGCTTCGCTGACAACTTTGCCGTCCACGGATTGGCCCGCCAGGCGCGCCATGACGGCCTTCATGACCTTGCCCATGTCTTTGGGGCCGGCTGCGCCGGTTTCGGCGACGGCGGCTTCGATCGCCGCGTCTACGGCCGCGGGATCCGCCGCCGGCGGGAGGAACCGTTCCAGAAATTTGATTTCGGCCTGTTCCTTGTCAGCCAGTTCCTGCCGTCCGCCGGCGATGAACTGTTCGATCGAATCCCGCCGTTGCTTGACGAGCGAACTCACCACCTGCAGTGACTCCGCGTCGTCCAGCGCGCGGCCCTTTTCGACTTCCTTGTTCATCAGCGCCGCTTTGAGCATGCGGAGCGGGGCCAGCGACGCCTGATCTTTCTGCCGCATCGCGTCGGCGATTTGACCGGTAACCGTTTCCACGAGGGACATGACGCTGAGTGTACAGCTTCTGGCGTCGCGAACGCGCCGGTCACCTGGCCCACCGTGTCGGCGCCGCCGACGCTGACGATTCAGAACGAGCAAGGGGGGCAGCTGCGGGTCGCGGCCAGGGCGAGGTGGTGGCGCTGGACGCTGAGCGTCAGCAGCTCTACTTGATCCGCAGGTCCTGGACGAGGGTCTTTACCTCCGATCCGCAGATCCTGCACAACCCGCTCGCCGTCCGCGATCCGCACTTTCACAGCCGCGCCAGCCAGTTGCTCGAGGATCGTCCGGTCTTTGAAATCAGAAGCGGCGAAGTCCGTCACAGCCGACACGAGATACTCGCCCGGAGGCACATCCGTGAACACGTACCGCCCGGCCGTCGAGGGCCGCGCGATCTTCATTCGGCGCGCCGCACCTCGCCACAGCGTGGGGTCGGCAGGAATCACGACGACGTAATAGTCGGTGGTCGGAAGACCGGCTGGCGTGGACAGCGTGCCTGACAACTCGCTGTGGCGGTCGGAAAACGTCAACACGATGTCACCATTCACCGCGCCGTCGATCGCCGCCGGCAGGTCGACGGCATCGACGCCGTTGACCATCGCCGAGCGGAGCCACCAGCCGGTTGCCGGATTTCCCGGAATGAACGAACCGACAACGTAGTCACCGGGAATGACGCCGCCAATCTGAAAGAAACCGTCGTCATCGGCGTTGACCGCCATCGAGGTCCCGAGACCGTAGTTCGTCAGATTGGCCATGCCGCCGCCTCCGCCGGTCGGCGGGGCGATGGTGATGCGCACTGACGCGAGATTTGCGGGCGGCGCCAGCGTCTGGCCGTCGAAGACGAGGCGTCCGCGAAGCGAGAGCCCCGGCTGCAGATGGAGTTCAAGACCCGTAACATCGGCGCCGCTGACATCCACCTGCGCCTGCGCCCAGAGCGGCGGGTCGCCGGGGCGCTTCGCGGTGACGGTGTAGCGTCCCGCCGTGACGTTCGTGTACCGGAAACGACCAGGGCCCAACGTCGTCGATCGTCCCGTCATGATCGGCGCCGCATCGAACATCGGACTGGGTGTGCCGTTGCCGCTGATGAACAACTGAATCTGCGTCGCGGGTTGGCCGGATGGATCAAGCACGCGGCCTTCGATGGCGCGCGTCGGCACGAGCATGAGATTCACATCGATCCCGCGTCGCTCCTCACCGGCGGCGATTGTGATGACACCCGCCTGGGCGAGCGTGGGCGAACCTGGATGAAAGATCGGCCCG
>DASUGC010000029.1:0-38717 GCA_036274235.1 Vicinamibacterales bacterium | reverse complement strand
GGATTTGGCGAGCTGTTCCGGATGCTGAGCTATGAAGAGATCGGCTCCGCGGCGATGTTATCGCGCGCGACAGCCGGCATCGCGTCGGGCTGCGTCGTGTTCATGCTTCCCGGGTCAGAAGCCGCCGTCCGGCTCGCTGTCACACGCCTCATCCTGCCGGAGCTCGGTCACATCCTCCGCGAGCTGACGAAATAGCATGGCGATGCGGCCGTTCACGTCGACGATTCCTTTCAGCGAAGCGCTTCGCCTCGTCGTAGAAGCCGCCGTGCCGATGTCAAGGACTGAACGGGTCGCGCTGACGGAGGCCGGTGGCCGCGTGCTCGCCCATGACCTGGTCGCCGCCACGGACGTGCCGCCGTTCAATCGCGCGGCGATGGACGGGTATGCCGTCATCGCGGCAGATACCGCTGGTTCGTCGGCGTCGAGTCCACGGGTGCTCCGCCGGATCGACCGCGTGTTCACCGGCCAGGCGCCCAGGATGGCCGTGACGCCCGGCACCTGCATCGAAGTCGCCACCGGCGCGCCGATGCCCGACGGAGCTGATGCCGTGGTGATGGTCGAGGACACGGATCAATCCGGCGAGCAGATCGGCATTCGGGCCGCCGTGTCTGCAGGCCTGCACATCGGCCGCCGCGGCGCGGATCTGAAATCCGGCGACGTCGTCGTGCGCGCGGGCGACGTCATCAGTCCGGCGCGGGTTGGCGCGATCGCGGCGACCGGCGCGACAGGCGTGGACGTGTTCGCGCGCCCATCCGTGGCTTTGCTCTCCACCGGCAATGAGATCGTCGAGCCCGGGCAGCCACTCGCGCCGGGGCACATCTACGACATCAACCGGTTCACGCTCGGCGCAATCGTGGAGCGCCACGGCGGCATCGCCTCGTCTCTGCCCATCGCGGGCGATACGGTTGACGACCTGTCGCAAGGCCTCGATCGGGCGCTCGGCCACGACGTCATCGTCTTCTCCGGCGGCAGTTCGGTGGGCGAACGGGATCTCATTCTGGACGTGTTGCGTCAGCGCGGGACCATTCGCTTCCACGGCGTCGCGGTCAAGCCAGGTAAACCGACGGCTTTCGGATCGATCGGCACGACACCAGTCTTCGGCATGCCCGGCTACCCCACGTCCTGTCTGTCGAACGGGTACATGCTGCTGGTCCCATTCCTCCGCCGTGTCGCGCGCCTGCCACCGTGGACGCCACGAACGATCGACGCGCCGCTGGCCCGCCGCGTGACGTCCGCCAGCGGGCGGCATCAGTTCTATACGGTGCGGCTCGTGAAGGGCATCGCCGAACCCGCGTTCAAGGCCTCGGGCGACATCACGAGCATGGCGAACGCGGACGGGTACTTCGAGATCGATTCGGACGTCGACGCTGTTGAGGCGGGAACACAAGTCACGATCACGTTGTTTGACTGAGTACACGGATGCACGGGCCGACAAGGTGAAATCCGGAGGCTGATCGTCATGAAGCGCGTCCTTCATTTCTTCATTCCTTCATGCGTGACGGGCGCCCTGCTTGTCGCCGCGCTCACCGCCGCACCGCAATCGAATCCGAAGTTCGATCAGCTCGCCGCCCTCGTATCGCAGAAGATGACCGAGTACAACATCCCGGGCGTCGCCTTCGGCATGGTCAAGGACGGCGCGGTGACCGTGCGGGGATTCGGCGTGACAAACATTGACAATCCGCAGCCGATCACGCCCGACACGATCTTTGCGCTCGCATCGATCTCCAAGACCCTGACGACGACGGCGATACTGCGGCTGGTCGAGCAAGGCAAGATCGATCTGAACGCGCCGGTGCGCAAGTATCTGCCCGGCTTCACGCTTCAGGATGAGAGCGCGGCCTCCAGCGTGACGATCTGGCACCTGTTGACGCACACGCCGGGCTGGGAAGGACAGTTGACGCCGGCGGACAAGGGCGTGGACACGCTCGCCGCGTTCGTGGACACGATGAAGAACCTGCCGCAGCTGGCGCCGCCCGGCACCGTGTGGAGCTACAACAATGCCGGCTTCAGCGTCGCCGGCCGCGTCATCGAGGTCGTCACCGGCCAGAACATCAATGACGCGCTGCGGACGCTCGTGTTCCAGCCGATCGGTCTCACGCGCGCATTCACGCGCCTGGAAGACGTCGCGTCATTTCCATTTTCGGTCGCGCACCAGCAGCGCGGCGGCGCCACCGTCGTGACGCGGCCGCTGATGAAATCGAGTTCCGTGACGGCCGGCGGCGTGTCGATGAGCCTGCGCGACGTGCTCACGTACGGCTCGTTCCATCTGGGCGACGGCACCGGCGCGGACGGCAAGCCCGTGCTGTCCAAAGCCTCGCTTGAACTGATGCGCACCCCTCGCGTGCACAAGGCCGGCACAGACGACGACATGGGGTTGGGCTGGCACTTGCGCACGGTGGGCGGTGTAGTCACCGCGGCGCACGGCGGGACGCTCGGACACTGTTTGCTGCTCGAACTGGTACCGTCGCGCCATCTGGCGTTTGCGATTCTCACCAATCACAGCGACGGCTGGAAGCTCGTCCAGGACATCGAGCGCGCCACGTTGCAGACGATGGAAGGACTATCGGTCACGCCCACGCAGGCGCTCGCGCACCGCGGCGTCAACGAGACCATGCCGGACGTGCCGCTGCTCGCCTCGCAGCCCGATCCCGCGCCCTACCTCGGCATGTACCGGCGCCCGCCCTCGGGCTCGAACACCGTCAGCGTGCAGAACGGCCAGCTCACGCTGGATCGGAATGCGATCGCGTTTTACGGCCCTGATCGCGCGATCGTCACGTCAGGGAACTCGAAGGGCAATCCGATCGAGTTCGTGCGCAAGGCGGACGGCACGATTGGATGGGTCAGGTACGTCGGACGGATCGCGCGAAAAGATCAGTGAGAGCCGCCTCCGCGCGGGACTTACTTTAGACGCGCGTTGACCGCATCCCAGTTGATCACGTTCCACCAGGCCGCCAGATAATCCGGCCGGCGGTTCTGGTACTTCAGGTAGTAGGCGTGTTCCCACACGTCGATGCCGAAGATGGCTTTCTTGCCGTCCATCATCGGATTGTCCTGGTTGGCGGTGCTCTCGATCGCCAGCTTGCCGGCGGCCTCGACGAGCCACACCCAGCCGCTGCCGAACCGGCCGGCGCCGGCCTTGTTCATCTGCTCCTTGAAACTGTCGAACCCGCCAAAACCATTGGTGATCGCCTGCGCGATTTGTCCCGTCGGCGCGCCGCCTTTGCCGGGGCCCATGATCTGCCAGAACATCGTGTGATTGACGTGCCCGCCGCCGTTGTTGCGGACCGCGGTACGAATCGCTTCCGGCACGGCCCCGAGCTGTTTGATCAACTCCTCGGCGCTCTTCCCCTGCAGGTCGGGATGCTTCTCCAACGCCGCGTTCAGGTTGTTCACATACGCCGCGTGATGCTTCCCATGATGGATCTGCATCGTCTGGGCATCAATGTGCGGCTCGAGCGCGGCGAAGTCATAGGGAAGAGACGGAAGGGCGTGAGACATGTAAGCTCCTGTAATCGGGCGATGCGGCGATCCGGCGATCCCGCGGGCTGAAGCCCGCCAGCTGCGGGAATCAGACCGCTTCCAGCATTCTATCCAAAGCGACGCGCGCAAATGTCTTCGTCGGCTCGGGCACGACGATGCGATTGCGGACCTCGCCGGCAACAAGACCCTCGAGCGCCCACAGCAAATGGTTGGGCGAAATCCGGAACATCGTCGAGCACAGGCACCCGACGGCGTCGAGCGTCATGACGGTTCGATCGGGCGCCACGTCGTGCGCCAGGCGATTGACCAGATGAATCTCGGTCCCGACCGCCCAGACGGATCCGGGCGGGCTGGCCTTGACGGTCCGGACGATCGTCTCGGTGGAACCGGACTCGTCTGCGGCTTGCACGACGTCGAAGGTGCATTCCGGATGCACGATCACCTTGCCGCCGGGATGCGTCGCGCGGAAGTGTTCGATCTGCTTCACGGAGAAGCGCGTGTGGACGCTGCAGTGGCCCTTCCACAGCACGAGCCGCGCGCGGCGGAACGCGTCCGGAGGCACGCCGCCGTTCGGCAGATCCGGATCCCACAGCACCATCTCATCGAGCGGCACGCCCATCTTGTAGGCCGTGTTCCGCCCCAGGTGCTGGTCGGGCAACATCAGCACCTTCTCGGCCTGATCCCACGCCCACGCCATGACCTTCGACGCATTGCTCGACGTACAGACGATGCCGCCGTGCTCGCCGCAGAAACCTTTGATGTCGGCTGACGAGTTGATGTACGTGACGGGCACGACGCTGGCGGCGCCCAGCCGGCGCATCTCTTCCCACGCGATGTCGAGCTGATCGATCGCGGCCATGTCGGCCATGGAACACCCGGCCGCGAGATCCGGCAGCAGCACCTGCTGATGCGGCGCGCCCAGGATGTTCGCCGCCTCGGCCATGAAATGGACGCCGCAGAAGGCGACGAAGTCGGCATCGTTGTGCGTGGCGGCGTACTGCGCGAGCTTCAGCGAGTCGCCGATGACATCCGCGAATTTGATGACTTCGTCGCGCTGGTAGTGGTGGCCAAGGATGATCAGACGCGAGCCGAGGCTGGCCTTGGCCGCCGCAATGCGCGCTTCCATTTCTGCGTCGGTCAGACGCAGATAGGCATCCGGCAACGGCTGGCGCTCGGCCAATCGCGTGCGCTCGAACTCTGTCAGCAACTGTATTTGTGACACGCCTATCGATTCAGTCTAGCACGCGGCACCGCCAGAGATTTTCACCTCGTAGCGCCGTGCAGGCCATGTCGCGCTGGGCCTGGCGGCGGCTGTAAGCGGCCGGTAATAGTGAGCGCGGTCGGAAAAACAAGAAGCTCGGCCCTCCATCGATCGAAACATATGGTCCCGCGAGTCGTAACGATCTAGAGACCCTCATGCGATTCACGCTTGTTCAAACGGCGTGGACGTCCGTGTTCCGCCATGGCCTGCGCGCGGGGCTCACGATGCTCGGCATCGCGATTGGCGTGGCGGCGGTCGTATGCACGGCTGCGCTCGGCGAGGCCAGTTCCGCGCGCGTTCAGGCGCAGATCGACAGCCTCGGCGAAGATTTTCTCTGGGTGCGCGCCGGCAGCCAGACGGTCGGCGGGGCGCGCAGCGGCTGGGGAACGGCGCAGACGCTCACCGACGAGGACGCCGCCGCGATCGCGGCCGAGGTTCCGGGCATCACGATGTGTTCGCCGGTGGCCCAAGGCCGGGAACAAATCGTCGTCCCGGGCAACAACTGGAACACGCGATATCAGGCGGTCCTGCCATCTTTCTTTACAATCCGCCGGCGCGCCGCCGCATCCGGCACGCTCTTTGCCGACGCGGATGAGGCCGCCTCATCGCGCGTCATCGTCATGGGCGCCGCCACCGCCCAGCGGCTCTTTGACACGGAGGATCCGATCGGCAAGCTCGTGCGCATGAACGGCTTTCCCTGGCGCATCATCGGCGTGCTCGGGCCGCTCGGAGCCGACCAGAGCAGCGTCGATCGAGACGACGTGGTGTTCGTGCCGTTCTCGGCGGCGTATGAAAATCTCAATCGCGTGGAATGGGTCACCGACGTGATGTGCGCGGTGAGCGATCCCGCCCGCATGGACGTGGTCGAAGCCGGCGTCTCAGATCTGTTGCGCGCCCGTCACGACCTCCCGTCGGAAGGAAGCGACGACTTTACGATCCAGAAGCCGGTACAGGTCATCGAGATGCGGGCGCAGACGTCGCGCACGATGGCGATGCTGCTCACGTCGATTGGCGCCGTGTCGCTGGTCATCGCCGGCGTCGGCATCATGAACATCATGCTGGTGTCGGTGGCCGAACGCAGCCGCGAGATCGGCGTGCGCATGGCCATCGGCGCGCGCCCGTCGAACATTCGCATGCAGTTTCTGCTGGAGGCCGCCGTGCTGGGCTTGCTCGGCGGCGCCGGCGGCGTGCTCCTCGGCTGGGTGGCGGCGCACGCGATGTCCGCGATCTTTTCCTGGCCGACGGTCGTGACTCGCGAGGCCGTCACGATCGCAACCGCGTCAGCCTGCGGGGCGGGGATTCTCTTCGGCTACTTCCCCGCTCACATCGCCTCCAATCTTGATCCGATTGAGGCCATTCGCGACGAACGATAGGGTCCGGGACCGGACCCTCATCGCGCTTCGAGTAAAGGCGCGTCCGGCGACGTGTGGGGCGTGATGACGTTGTAGAGCGTGTCGCGCTCGACGGGCAGGCGGCCGGCGCGGCGGATCAGGCGGCGGATGTCGCTCGTGCCCAATGTCTCCGGCGTCCGCGATCCGGCCATGTGGTAAATCTTTTCTTCCTGCACCGTCCCGTCGAGATCGTCGGCGCCGAACCACAGCGCCATCTGCGCGATCTCGACGCCCGTCGCGATCCAGAACGCCTTGACGTGCGGAATGTTGTCCAGCATCAGGCGCGCAACGGCGTGCACGCGCAAGGTATCGCTGGCCGACGGCGCCGGCAGTTTGCGCATCTGGTTGTTGTCCGGATGGAACGCGAGCGGAATGAACGCCTGGAAGCCGCCGGTCTCGTCCTGCAGCGCGCGCGCCCGCATCATGTGATCGACGCGCTCCTCCATCGTCTCGATATGCCCGTACAGCATCGTCACGTTCGAGCGCATGCCCAGGCGATGCGCGATGCGGTGAATGGAGAGATAGCGATCGGCGTCCGCTTTGTCGTGGCAAATCTTCTTTCGCACGCGTTCGGCAAAGATCTCCGCGCCGCCGCCGGGCAGTGAGTTGAGCCCCGCCGCCATGAGCTCGCGCAGGACCTGCTCGTCCGTCATGCCATAGGTGTCGGCGAAAAACGCGATCTCGACGGCCGTGAAACACTTCAGGTGAATGCCAGGCCGAATGGCCTTCATCCCGGCCAGCATGTCCGTGTAGTACGAGAACGGCAGATCGGGATGCAGGCCATTGACCACGTGGACTTCGGTCAGCGGCTGATCGGCGCGCTGGCGCAGCTTGTCCAGCACCCGATCGAGCTGGAGCGTGTACGCATCGGCGTCCCCGGGCTTGAGACGCGCGAACGAGCAGAACAGGCAGCTCGCCACGCACACGTTCGTCGCCTCCAGCCGCAGGTTGAAGTTGTAGTACGTCAGCGCCCCATGCCGGCGCTCGCGCTCGCGGTTCGCCAGCCAGCCGACGGCGTGCAGATCGGGACACGCGAACAGGCGCACGCCGTCGTCGAGCGAGAGGCGCTCGCGGGCGTCGACTTTGCCGGCGATGTCGGCGAGGCCGAGAGATGAGAGACGAGTCAGCATTTATCAGTTGCTCGCGGCTCCCCGCCGCTCGCCGGACGCTCAGCGCCCTCGCCACGCTCGGGGCTTCGCGGTGTTCTGATCCTACATGCTATAGTCACTTCGACAACCGACGTCTGCCCGGCGGTCACGGGAAGTGGGTGTGAATCCCACACGGTGCCGCCACTGTCAGCGGGGAGTCGGCGTCATGCGGTCGCGGCATTGTCCGCGGCCGAGCCGTTCGCAAGCATGTGAACGGCCGTCACTGTCAGCCTCATCTCGGAGCGAGTCGCTTCGGGCGCGTGGCCGATGGGAAGACGAGGACGCCGGCGCTGGAACTTCGACGTTCCCGAACCCGCAAGTCAGGAAACCTCGCCACCGGGCCTCGTCTTTTCTCAGCGCGCAACACGCTGAAGGAGGCTCCGTGGTCCGATCTCTCTCCATTTTCCTGGCTCTGCTTTTCTGCGCCATCGCTTCCGTCGCATCGGCTCAAACCGGCTCGTTGCAAGGCACGGTCGTCGATCCTCAGGGCCGTCCAGTCCCAGACGCGCGCGTCACGATCGCGAGCGGCACCGCCGTCATTGCCACCGCCGTGACGCGCAAGGACGGCACATTCGGGCCGATCGAGATTCCTGAAGGGCCGTACGACGTCTCGGCCGCCGCGCCGTCACTCCAGGCGCCGTCGCGTCCGGTCATCGTCGCTAATGTCACCACCATGACGCTGACGCTCGCGCTCAGTCCTGTGACGGCCACGGCCGTGGTGTCGGCGGGACAAGTCGGTCAACCGATATCGCGCGTCACGGATAGCGTGACGATCATCGACAAGTCAGATCTGGACGCGCGTCAGACCGAAACCGCGAGCGAGGCGCTGCGTCTGGTGCCAGGCTTCAATCTCGTATCCAACGGTGGCCGCGGCGCGGTGACATCGATCTTCGCGAGAGGCGGCGAATCGGACTACGCCCTCGTGCTCATGGACGGTCTGCCGCTCACTGCATTTGGTGGCGGGTTCGATGCGGCGCACCTGGCCACGCCGTCCATCGATCGCATCGAAGTCGTGCGTGGTCCGCAAAGCGCGGTGTACGGCAGCGGCGCCATCGGCGGCGTCGTCAACCTGATCTCGCAGCAGGGCGGGCCGATCAGGCAATACGTGTCATTCGAAGGCGGCCAGCAGGGCACGACGCGGCTGGATCTGGCCACCAGCGGCAGCCATCGCGCGTGGAGCTGGGGCGCATCGTTCGAGCGCTTCGCGTCAGACGGTGACACGACGGTCCGTGAAAGCATCGGCGGGCCCGTGTCCAATGACGACTACGAGCGCCTGATCGGCACCGGCAGTCTGACGTGGTCGGATCGGGCCACGCGTCGCGTGCGCGTGGACGCGCGGTTCGGGCGCGATGAGCGCGGCAACCCCGGACCGTATGGGTCCGATCCATTCGGTTTGTACGCCGGCCTGGACACGGTGTCGCGCGGCACGAACCACCCACGCGGCGTGATCGGATCGGCGATGTTCGGCGATCCCAGGACCTGGCGCCACAGCATGCAGGTCGGATGGTCCGACGTGCCGAGCGAGTTTGTCTTTCCCGATTTCTTCACGGGAGATCCGGCCACATCCACGGACCGCACGCGGCGCGTGACCGGCCGGTACCAGGCGGATCTCGAACGCGGTCCCTTGGGCCTGTCCGTCGGCGCCGAGGTCGTCCGCGAGCGCGATGACAACTCGGTCGTTACCGGCGAGACGTGCGATGGCGTCGGCATATTCGGGCCGATCTGCGATCCGATCCCCGTGGCCCGGACGATTGCCGGCCTGTTTGCGGAAACTCGTTGGGACCTTGGCGCGCGCGCCGCGGTGACCGCCGGCGTGCGCGTGGAATACATTTCGCGCGACGCGATGGAGGCCCATCCGGACTTTTTCAGCCCGCGGCCGGCCTTCGACACCGACGTCGTCTGGTCCACGAATCCGAAAGTGTCCGCGCTGTGGTACCTGCGCGGCGATCGCAACAGTGACGGCACGCACGGCTGGACGAAGATTCGCGGCGGCGCCGGCACGGGCATCAAACCGCCGAACGTGTTTGACATCGCGTTCACCGACAATCCGTCGCTCAAGCCGGAACGCAGCCGGAGCGTGGACGTCGGGCTCGAACACGCCTTCCCCGGCGCGCGCGTCCTGGCTGACGTCACGTATTTCGCCAACCGGTACGACGATCTGATCGTGACCGTCGGCAGTTCGTTCTCGGGCGCCAGCCGGTTTCGCTCGGACAACATCGCGAACGCAAGCGCCCGGGGCGTGGAGGCCGGCCTCCGCTGGGAGTCGCGTGTCGGACTTTCGGTGCGCGGCGCCTATACGTTTCTGGACACCGAGGTGCTCGGCGTGGACGACTTCCCCAACGAAGCCGCACCGCCCTATGAAGTCGGGGACCCGCTCGTGCGCCGGCCGAAGCACGCCGGCTCCGTGGACATTCGCTACACCCGCGATCGGCTGCTCGTCTTTTTCA
Source organism: Vicinamibacterales bacterium (assembly GCA_036274235.1). Taxonomy (GTDB): domain Bacteria; phylum Acidobacteriota; class Vicinamibacteria; order Vicinamibacterales; family SCN-69-37; genus DASUGC01. The sequence goes on along the minus strand of DASUGC010000029.1, from coordinate 28,990 downwards.
TCGTCAATGGGCGGGGCGAGATGACCGACCTCGAGCCCAACTTCGTTTCCTCGATCCTGACGAACCCCGGCTATGCCGTGTCCTCCATCGGCGGCTCATTCAAGATCACCCGGTCGCTCGAGGCCTACGCCCGCGTGACGAATCTTTTCGATCGCGCATACGAGGACGCGTTCGGGTACCCTGCCCAGGCGAGATCCGCATCGGTGGGCGTCCGTGTTGCTATCAGCCGGTAATCTCCGCTTCGCGTATCCCTCGGGGCGAGGCCTGGTCGTCGATCAGGTCTCGCTTAACATCGCCGCGGGCGACATCGTCGGGATCCTCGGACCGAACGGATCGGGCAAGACGACGCTGTTGAGGTTGCTGGCGGGGGCGCTGACGCCGCTGGACGGAACGGTCGCACTCGACGGACAGGAGATCGCTCGCGTCCCTCGCCGCGATCTCGCGACGCGGATCGCGGTGGTACCTCAGGAGACGTCGCTCGCGTTCGATTACACGGCGCTCGAGATCGTGTTGATGGGCCGGTACCCGCATCTGGGTGCGTTCGAGATCGAAGGCCCCGGCGATCTCTCGGCCGCCACGCGCGCGATCGAGGCGACGGGCACGCAGGATCTGCGGGACCGCGGTTTTCGGACGCTGAGCGGCGGCGAAAAGCAGCGGGTCGTCATTGCCTCGGCGCTGGCGCAGCTCGATCGCGGCGAATCCGCGTCGCATCACGCCAGCGGATCGCTGCTGCTGCTGGACGAGCCGACGGCGTCGCTGGACCTGCGCTACCAGTTCGAGGTGGCCTCGGTGCTGCGGCGATTGCACGACTCGTCGAACATCACGATCGTGCTGTCCACGCACGATCTCCGGTTTGCGGCGTCGCTGTGCACGCGGATCGTGCTGCTCTCGTCCGGCCGGATTCTTGCGCAGGGAACGCCGGCTGACGTGCTCACGCCCGCGCTCGTTGGGCGGCTGTTCGAGGTGCCGCCGGAACTGGCGGCGCCGATTCTGGCGTCGGCGCACCGGCCATGACTGCCCCGCTCCGCCGCGGCCTGCCGGCGATTGTCATCTGCTTCCTGGCGATGGCCGTGGCTGTGTTGGCGGCGCCGTTCGTCGGATCGACGCCGATCAATTTCGGCCGCGTGTTCGGTGCGTCGGTGCCGTTTGCCGACAATCCGGACGCGCAGATTTTCTTTATCGCGCGGCTGCCGCGCGCGCTTGCGGCGGCGCTCGTCGGCGGCACGCTCGCAGCCGCCGGCGTCGTCTTTCAGGGCCTGCTGCGGAATCCGCTGGCGACGCCTTACACGCTCGGGGTGTCCGCGGGCGCGTCGCTCGGCGCGATGGTTGCGATCACCTTCGGCGCGACGTGGGCGATCGGCGGCGTGGCCACGGCGAGCCTGGCCGGCGCGTTTTTCGCCGTGGCCATCGTCTATGCGCTGGCGACGGCACGGCATCGCGGCCTCTCAACCACGGTTCTTCTGCTCGCCGGCGTCACGCTGAACGCGTTCTTTTCCGCCTTGATTCTGTTCGTCCAGTATCTGAGCGATTTCGCGCAGACGTTTCGCGCGCTGCGGTGGCTGATGGGGGATCTGGATGTCGCGTCGTACACGCCGATCCTGGCTGCGCTGCCCCTCGTCGGCCTTTCCTTCCTGGCGTTCGCGTGGCTGGCGCGGCCGCTCAACCTGTTGAGCATCGGCGCCGATGCCGCCAGCACGCGCGGCGTCCATGTGATCGGCGCCCAGCGGCTGGCGTTTTTCTCGGCGTCGCTGGCGACGGGCGCGGCGGTGTCCGTCGGCGGACCGATCGGTTTCGTCGGCATCATCGTGCCGCATCTCGTACGATTGATGGTGGGCGCCGACCATCGGCTCGTGCTGCCGGCATCGACGTTTTTTGGTGCCGCGTTTCTCGTCGCGTGCGATGCGATTGCGCGCACGGTACTGGCGCCGGTGGAATTGCCGGTGGGAATCGTCACGGCGGTCATTGGGGGACCGTTTTTCTTGTGGCTACTCATTACACGTCGGTAGTTGGTCCAAGGGTCCATGGTCCAAGGGTCCAAGGGTTCGGTCCTAAAGGGCCAAGGGTCCGGTCCAAAGGTCCTTTGGTCCTCGCATTGAGCTGCGTGCTGGCCGCCAGTCTCTCGTGGGTCACCTTCGCCGCCGGCCCCTTGGACCGGACCTTTGGACCTTTAGGACCGAACCTTTGGACCCTTGGACCGTGGACCCTTGGACCAACAAGGATCGTGTCGCTAGTACCGGCGGTCACTGAAATGCTTTTTGCGATCGGCGCCGGCGCGGACGTCGTCGGCGTGTCGAGCTACGATCGATTTCCGCCGGAGGCGCTCAGCAAGCCGAAGGTCGGGGCGCTGGTCGATCCGGACTTTGAGCGCATTCTGTCGCTGCGGCCTGATCTGGTCGTGGTCTACGGCACGCAGACCGATCTCATCGCGCGGCTGGACCGCGCGCGGATCCCGGCGTTCACGTATGAGAATTTCGGCCTGGCCGAAATCACGGCGACGATCCGCCAGCTTGGCGACCGGCTCGGCCGCGCCGCCGAAGCGTCGGCGCTGGCGGGGCGCATCGATCGCGATCTCGCGGAGATCAAACGAACTGTCGCGGGCAAGCCGCGGCCGAAGACTGTGCTGATCTTCGGGCGGGAGCCGGGATCGCTTCGCGGCATTTACGCCAGCGGCGGCGTCGGGTTCATGCACGACATGCTCGAGATCGCCGGCGGCATCGACATCTTCGCCGACATCAAACGACAGAATCTGCAGGCGACGACGGAGATGCTGCTCACGCGCGCACCGGAGGTGATCATCGAAGTGCACCCGGGGGATCCGTGGCCGCAGTCGAAGATCGACGACGCGCGGCGCGTGTGGAGCACGCTCTCCACGGTACCGGCCGTGCGGACGGGCCGGATTTACGAGCTGGTGGACGATCGATTATCGATTCCGGGACCGCGCGTCGCGGAGGCGGTGAGATTGCTGGCGGCAGCGCTGCATAAGGACCTCGGGAGTCGTATTCGCTCAAAATGACAACCGGTGTTTCCGCGCAGGTGCGGTGTTGTCCCGTGGGTTTTTCAAGGATCTGGGGTTTTTCCCGGCATCTTCAGTGACAACTGCAGTTGTCATTTTGAGCGAATACGACTCCCGAGGTCCTACACGAACTCCACCGCGACCTTCGACGGGATCAGGCGCTTCTGATACGCCTCGTCGAAGAATCGTTCGAGGCCGGCGCGGCCGCGCGGGCCGTAGTCGAGCGTGAGCTGATTCACGTACATCCCGACAAACGTGTCCGTGTCGGCGCGATTCAGGCCGCGGCCGAATGTCTGCGCGTACTCCACCGCGGCGCCCCGATGATTCAGCGCGTGCGCGATGCTGCCATGCAGCATCGTGGAGACCTGCTTCATCACCGCCGGACCCAGATCCCGGCGGATGATATTGCCCCCGAGCGGCAGCGGTAACCCGCCGGTCCGCTCGAACCACCACTCGCCAAGATCGACAACCTTCTGCAATCCCTCGGCGGCGTAGGTGAGCTGCCCTTCGTGAATGAGCAGGCCGGCGTCCACGCGGCCGTCCAGGACAGCATGCTGGATCTCGTCGAACGGGAGCATCACCGGGTCAAATTCCGGATCGAACATCTGCATCGTCAGGTACGCGGACGTCAGCTTCCCCGGAATTCCGATGCGAAGCCCGCGCAACGCGCCGCCGCCCTCAGCCGCGACGATGGGCCGTTTGGCCACGAGAATCGGCCCGTACTTGTCGCCCATGCTCGCGCCATGCGGCAGGAGCGCGTACCGATCCGCCAGATACGCATAAGCGTGAAACGACACGGCGGTCACTTCGTAGCGGCCCTCGAACGCGGCCTGGTTCAGCGTCTGGATATCGGCGAGCACCTGATCGACTTCGATCCCCGGCACCTGAATGGCGCCGCTCGCCAGGCCGTAAAACATGAACGCGTCATCGGAATCGGGCGAGTGGGCAACAGTGATTTTCATATTGGTAACGACGAGCCCGTCCAGCGAAGCTGCGAGCGAAGCGAGCGTTCATCGAAGGTGGACTTACTCAATCCCTACGGCATCCTTCCGCAAGTGACGGACGACCGTCACGAACTTCTCGATCGTGTAGTCGATTTCCTCGTCGGTGGTCGGGCGGCCCAAGCCGAAGCGGATCGACGCGGGCGGTACGGCGTCGGATCGAAGCAGCGCGCGCATGACATGCGATCCGGTTCCTGTGGCGGACGCGCACGCCGATCCCGATGACACAGCGATGTCGCCAATCGCCACGAGCAGCGACTCGCCGTCCACGCCGTTGAACGTCACGTGCAGGTTGTGCGGCAGCCGGCGCTCCATCGATCCGTTGACGACCACGCCGTCGAGCTGTTGCGTCAGTCCCGCGAGCAACTTGTCGCGGAGGCGCGACAGCCGATGGGCCTCTTCCTCCATGTCAGCCCTGCACAGCGCACATGCCGCACCCAGACCGACGATACCGGGGACGTTCAACGTGCCGGATCGCATGCCGCGTTCCTGGCCGCCGCCGACGATCAACGGATCGATCTTCGTCTGCTTGCGCACGTAGATTGCGCCGCACCCTTTCGGGCCGTACATCTTGTGGCCGGTCAGCGACAGCAGATCGACCTGCATGGCCGCCACGTCGATCGGAATCTTGCCGGCGGCCTGTGCCGCATCCACGTGAAGCAGCGCGCCGGCGGCGCGGGTGATGGCGCCAATCTCAGCCAGCGGCTGGATCACGCCGATCTCGTTGTTCGCGGCCATGACACTGACCAGCGCGGTCTTCCCATCCACGCTCCGCGCGAGCGCCTCGAGATCGATCACGCCGTCGCGGCCAATCGGCACGACCGTGACGCGGCCGCCATGCGCGCCGAGGCGGCCGGCACCCTCCAGCACCGACTTGTGTTCAATCGCCGAGACCACCACGTGCCGGCGCGAGGGATCCATCGCCGCCCAGACGCCCTGGAGCGCCAGATTGTTCGATTCCGTGGCGCCGCTGGTGAAGTAGATTTCGCGCGGCGAGGCGCCGATGAGCGTAGCGACTTCGCGGCGGGCCTGCTCCACCGCCTCCTGCGCGCGCCAGCCCCACTGATGCGTCGAAGACGCGGGATTGCCGAAGGTATCCGTGAAATACGGCAGCATCCGCTCGAGGACGCGACGATCGACGGGTGTGGTGGCGTGGTAGTCCAGGTAGACAGGCGCGTGCATTTTCGGGAGTCAATTTTAGTCTGTATTGTGAGTGATACTAAAACCAGCCAGATGCGACACATGGCATGCCGAGCCGGGCTGATGGCCGCGGCCGCGACGCTGTACTTGATTGCCGGGACCCGGCTGGACGGCCGCGCGGGCGTCGATCTCACCGTTCGCGCACGCGCCACCGAGCCGGGCGAACTGCTGATCGTGACCGTCAAAACCGAGGCGCCGGCGGCCATCGTCCGGGTCCGGGCCTTCGACCGTGACGCTCCGGCCTTCAAAGAGGACGCGTTGACGTGGCGCGCGCTGGTCGGAATCGATCTTGATCTCAAGCCGGGCACCTACAGCATCAGCGCCGAAGCTCAGGGAGCCAGTCCCGAATCCCAGCGTGCGACGAAAGAACTAGTGGTCTCTCCGCATGAATTTCCGACGCGCCAGCTGACGGTAGACGAGCAGTACGTCAACCCGCCCGAGGCCACGATGGAACGCATCGCGCAGGAACAGAAAGACCTGAACGCGATTTGGGCAGCGCCGGCGCCGACGCGATTGTGGTCGGGGAGTTTCGAGCGGCCGGTGAAGGAAGAAGCCAACAGTGCGTTCGGGTCGCGCAGTGTCTTCAACGGCGAGCCCCGCAGTCCGCACAGCGGCGCCGATTTCAAAAGCCCGGCCGGCACGCCCGTCCATGCGCCAAACGCCGGCAAGGTGGTGCTCGCGCGCGATCTCTATTTCACGGGGAACACCGTGATCATCGACCACGGCCTCGGCCTCTTCTCGCTGTTCGCGCACTTCTCCGCCATCAACGTGCACGAAGGCGATTCGGTGAAGACCGGCCAGCTGCTCGGCGCCGTGGGCGCGACGGGGCGGGTCACCGGGCCGCATTTGCATTGGGCGATTCGGCTGAACGGCGCGAGAATCGATCCGCTGTCGGTGTTGGAGTTACTGAAGTAGTGAAGTAAGGGGACGGGCCTCCCGCCCGTCCCCGTTACCCGCTCCCGATCAACCAACCCGCCAGAAACACCAGCATGCCCCCGACGACAACCTGGAAGACGGCCGAGACCAGCGCCGTGTCCATGTAGCGCTTCCGGATCCACGCGATCGCCGCCAGCTCCACCATCACCACCATGATGGCGATCGTCGTGGCGGTATGAAAATCGGAAATCAGGTACGGCAGCGTGTGTCCCAGCCCGCCGATCATCGTCATCGCGCCGCAGACCGCGCCGCGCAGCCACGGCGCGCCTCGGCCGCTCAGCTTGCCGTCATCGGACAGCGCTTCGGCAAAGCCCATGCTGATGCCGGCGCCGACGGAGGCGGCGAATCCGACTTTGAAACTGTCGATGGTGCTGCCCGTCGCGAAGGCCGCGGCAAAGAGCGGCGCCAACGTGGACACGGACCCGTCCATGAGTCCGGCCAAGCCGGGCTGTACGAAGCGGAGCACGAACAGACGATTGGCGGCTTCGTGTTCAACGGCGACGCGGCCGGCGGCTTCATCGGCGGCCGTCACTTCTTCCGCGGTCGTTTCGTGCCGACGCTCTTCGGCGGCGAGATCGCCGAGCAACTGGCGGATGCCGGCATCGGTCGTGCGTTGCGCCGCCGCCTCATAGAAGCGCGCGGCCTGGACTTCCATCAATGCCGCCTCGGCGCGCGCTTTCTCCGGCCGAATCGTGGTGCGAAGCCATGAGGACCTGCGCGACAGGAATCCCCTGACGTCCTCGCGCCGGATCAGCGGGATGTGTTCGCCAAATCGCGCGCGATAGAGCTCGATGAGCCGATGGCGATGGCCGTCTTCCTCTTCGGCCATCCTGACGAACAGATCCGCGGTGGCCGGAAAATCCGCGCGGAGCTGATTCGCAAAGTCACGGTAGATGTGGCCGTCTTCCTCTTCGGCGGTAATGGCGACGGCGAGGATCTGGGCCTCGGTCAGATCATGGAAGCGCACGAGCGGTAGTGTGACACGGCAGGGACAATTTCACCTTGTAGCGCATGTAGGACCGTGCAGGTAAGCCGGCCCGGCGTTGCCGGGCAACCGCGCCGGCCTACACGGCCCCGCACGGCCCTCCAGGGTGACTAACGTTTCCCGTTCTCCAGTCGCGCCACCAGCGGCTCAAACTCCGGCCTCGGTCCCGTCCATCGCAATTCGTCGACATGCGTGAAGGTCGGCACATCCGTCCGTAATGTCGCGAGCGTCCGGAAGAGCATCGCTTTGTCGCGGTCGCGCGACAAGGTTTCCGCCAGCTTCGCCGCATTCGTGGCGTTGGCGTGCCAGTCGCGCCAGTCCGGCGGGATGTGTTCCAGATGCACAAACTTCGCGAGCACGGCCGCGCTGGACTTCGCGCCCCAGCCTGGCAGTCCCGGGTATCCGTCCGAGCTGTCGCCGACGAGCGCAAGATAGTCGGGAATCGATTCCGGCTTCACGCCGAACTTCCTGATAATGCCCGCCTCGTCAAACTGCTCTCGCGTGCGGCGATTGAGCTGAACGACCCTCGTGCCCCGGACGCATTGCGCCAGATCTTTGTCAGGCGTGCAGATGACCACCTGTTCGACGCGCGAATCCGCCGCCTTCGCCGCCGCTGCCGCCAGCGCATCGTCGGCCTCGAACTCGACCATCGGCCAGACCACAACGCCCATCGCACGCAGCGCATCCTCGAGCAACTGGAATTGATCCAGCAGCACGCGCGGCACGCCTTCGCTGGTCTTGTAGCCGCGCCATAGCCGGTTACGAAATGATTCGATGACGTGGTCGGTGGCGACACCTACGTGCGTCGCGGTACCGGAGCGGATCATGCCGAGGATCGACTGCAGTACGCCGCGCACAGCCGCCACTTCGCGGCCGTCGGCGTCTCGTGAAGAAGGCAAGGCGTAGAAATGGCGGAAAAGCTCGTAGGTGCCGTCGATGAGGTGAATCTTCACGGCTCAATCGGTGTGCCGGTTCACCGGCAATGGGCCAGCGAGGTACGGGGTCGGGGCTCTCGCCCACAGGATTCGCACACTCTCTCCGCTGGTGCCAATCCTGTGGACGAGACGGCCGACCCCATCTTTATTCAGTTTTCGCCACTTCGTGCGAGTGCGTCAGCGCCGACTTGAGCGTGTGCCACGCCAGCGATGCGCATTTGACGCGCGTCGGGAACTCGCGCACCCCGGCGAGGACCGCCAGCTTGCCGACGGCGGCTTCATCGACCGGCTGATCGATTGGCGTCGTCAGCATGTCGTGCACGCGATCGAAGAGGTCCATCGCCTCGCCGATGCTCTTGCCTTTGACGGCATCGGTCATGAGCGACGCCGATGCCTTCGAGATGGCGCAGCCGGAGCCTTGGAAGGAAATCCCGGCCACGCGGTCGCCGTCGATCTTCACGTGCAGCGTCAGTCGATCGCCGCACAGCGGGTTGTACCCCTCGGCGTGACCGGTTTCGTCCGGCAGCGCGCCCCAATTCCGTGGGCGCCGGTTATGGTCGAGGATGACCTCCTGGTAGAGATCGGAAAGTTCACTCATGCGCCGCCGTCCTGCAACCTGTTACCTGCGTTTTACCTTGTAGCGCCATGTGGGGCCGTGTAGCGGGCACTCTGATGGCAGCCTGCAGCGTGGATCTGTTACCTGTTACCTGCAACCTGATCAAAAAAATCCCAACGTCAACTTCGCGGCTTCGCTCATCCGCTCTTTGTCCCACGGCGGTTCCCACACGATCTCCACCCACGCGTCCGCGATGCCCGGAATCGCTTTGACCTTGTAGCGCACTTCCTGCGGAATCTGCTGCGCCGATGGACAGGCCGGGCTCGTCAGCGTCATCCTGATCAGCGCCTTGCGATCGGCGTCTACGATGATCTCGTAGACGAGACCCAGTTCGTAAATATCGACCGGAATTTCCGGGTCGTAGACGGTCTTGATGACGTCGATAATGCGCTGCTGGAACTCGGCGGTCTGCGCGGGGTCGGCCGGGCCAACCTGCACGGCCTCTCCGGCCTGCACGGGATGCGGAGCCGTCAGCGCGTCCACGTTCCATGCGGGCGGCGGCATGAACGGCGTGTCAGGCGCCGGCGCGGCGGTTCCATCGGCCTGGCTCGACGGCGCGGGTGGATTGGGCGCGCCGGTTGCGGCAGGCGAAGCCTGGCCCGCCGAAGCCGGGCCGGTCGTCTTCTCGGCGGAGGCGGCCGAGTCATCCTTACCGGTCAGAAAAGAAAACAAGCCCACGACTGTGAACCTCTTCAGGTACGGGGTCGGGTCTCTCGCCCACAGGATTCGCACACTCCCTGTGCCTGTGCAAATCCTGAGGAGTCGACACCCGGCCCCATCATCCCATCAATGCCCGCGCGCGATTGAGCGCGGCGACGAGCGTGTCGATGTCTTCCATCGTGTTGTACATCGCGAACGACGCGCGCGCCGTCGCGGGAATGCCGTAGCGATCCATCACCGGCTGCGCGCAGTGATGGCCGGTGCGGATCGCCACGCCCTCGCGATCCACGATCGTCCCGATGTCGTGCGGATGGATGCCGCTCATCACAAACGACACGACGCTCGCCTTGTGGCGCGCGGTGCCGACGATGCGTGTGCCGGGCACGCTGGCGACGGCCTCCGTGGCGCGCGCGAGCAAGCGCGATTCGTGCGCGCCGATCGCGTCGAAACCAATCGCGCGGACGTAGTTGATCGCGGCGCCCAACCCGATGGCGCCCGCAATGTGCGGCGTGCCGGCCTCGAACTTGTACGGCAGATCGTTCCAGGTGCTCCGCTCGAGCGTGACCGTGCGAATCATGTCGCCGCCGCCGAGAAACGGCGGCATCGCGTCCAGCACGGCCTCTCGTCCGTAGAGCACGCCCGTGCCGGTGGGACCGTAGACTTTGTGGCCCGTGAACACGTAGAAGTCGGCGCCAATCGCCCGCACATCGACCGTCATGTGGTACGCGGCCTGCGATCCGTCGATCAGCACGGTCGCGCCGGCGGCCTTGGCCCTGGCCGTAATCTCCGCGACCGGATTCACCGTGCCGAGCGCATTCGACAGGTGCGTGACCGCCACCATTTTCGTTTTCGCCGACAGCAGGCGATCGAATTCGTCCATCACCAGATCGCCGGCATCGTCGATCGGCACCACCTTGAGAGTGGCGCCGCGGCGCTCGCAGAGCAGTTGCCACGGCACGATGTTGGAGTGGTGCTCCATCGCGGTGATGAGCACCTCGTCGCCGGCCTGCACGTGGGCGTCGCCCCACGCCCGCGCGACCAGGTTGATGCTTTCGGTGGCATTGCGCGTGAAGACGATTTCCGAGATCGCGTTCGCGTTGATGAACGCGCGAACGATGTGCCGGGCGCCCTCGTAGGCTTCAGTCGCGCGTTCGCTCAGGGCATGGACGCCCCGATGCACGTTGGCGTTGTCGTGCGCGTAATACTGCGCGATCGCGTCGATCACCTGCCGCGGCTTCTGCGTGGTGGCGGCGTTGTCCAGATAGACGAGCGATCGGCCGTGCACCGTCTGGGCCAGCGCCGGGAAGTCCGCGCGAATCGCGGCGACGTCGAAGGATGTCGCGGACGCTACACTTTCCATAGAGCCAGCTTCTGCTCGAGCAGGCGCATCGCCTGCTCGCGCACGACGTCTTCCTTGACGCCATCCAGCACTTCGCCCGCGAACGCGTGAATCAGCAGGTTGCGCGCGTCGGCGAAGTCGATCCCGCGCGCCTGCATGTAGAACATCGCATCCTCGTCGAGCTGCCCGATCGCCGCCCCATGCGTGCACTTCACGTCGTCGGCGAAAATCTCGAGCTGTGGCTTGGTATTGACCTGCGCGTGGTCGGACAGCAGCAGCGCCTTGTTCGTCTGCTTCGCGTTCGTCTTCTGCGCGTCCTGCCGCACGATGATCTTGCCGTTGAAAACCGCGCGCGCCTGCCCCGCCAGAATGCCCTTGTACAGCTCGTGGCTCGGGCAGTTGGGCATGGCGTGATCGATCGTCGTGTGCGTATCGACCAGCGCCTCGCCGTCGGCCACATACAGGCCATCCAGCGTGCACTCGGCGCCATCGCCGGCGAGCGTGGCCGAAATGTCGTTGCGCGCGATGCGGCCTCCCAGCGTCACGGCGTGCGATCGGAACACGCCCGCGCGATCCACACGCGCGAACATCGCGGCCAGATGAAACGCCGTCGGCGCCTCGCGCTGCAGCTTGACGTGATCCACCATCGCGCCGGCCGCCACGTCCACAATCGTCAGCGCGTTCGTGAACGTGGCCTCCCCGGACACGCTCGCGTAGCTCTCGACGACAAACGCCTGCGCCTGCTCGCCCGCGCGGATCTGGACGCGGGGCGTGACCATGACCGGCGACGCGGCCTTCGTGTTCAGGCACACGACGTGAATCGGCTCGGCGACAATCGCCCTGGCCGCAATCTCAATCACGATGCCGTCTTCGGCGAACGCGGTGTTGAGATCCACGAACGGCATGCCGGCCGAAGCCTTCACCAGCCAGTCCGGCGCGGTCTTTGGCGCGACCGTTTCGACGGCGTCGCGCATGCCCCGGACCGTCACGCCGGACGGCAACGCGGCCAGCGACGAGAGTGCCGTGGACCAGCGGCCATTGACCAGCACGACGCGGTGCGGCAGATGCTCCGCAAACAGGAACGGCTCGACGAGCGCCGCCTCCGCCTCGAATGACGCCGGCAGGCCGAACACCGTGTTCGCGATCGGCTGGATATTCGTGTGCCGCCATTCTTCCTGGCGCATCGTCGGGAAGCCGGCGTCAACGAACCGGTTGAACGCCGCTTCACGCGCCGAGGCGAGGCCGCCGGCGCGAAAGGCCGGCTGGGCCTTGAAGGCTTCGAAGGCGGCAGCGAGCGTGGATTGCTCTGCGACTGGGGTCATGACGTCGTCTTCTTTTTTCAGTTCGCGTGGGGTCCCACCCCCACGCGCTTGTCACGGCGCTCGGCGCCCTCACTGCGCTCGGGGCCTCGCGGTGTCGCTGAATCGATCCAGCCATAGCCCTTGGCTTCGAGTTCGAGTGCGAGTTCCTTGCCGCCCGATCGAACGATGCGTCCGGCCGACAGCACGTGCACGAAGTCCGGCACGATGTACTCCAGCAGCCGCTGGTAGTGGGTGACGACGATGATGGCGCGATTGGCGTCGCGCTGGGCGTTGACGCCGTGCGAGACGATGCGGAGCGCGTCGATGTCGAGGCCGGAGTCGGTCTCATCGAGAATCGCGAGGCGCGGCTCGAGGACGGCCATCTGGAAGATCTCGTTGCGCTTCTTCTCGCCGCCCGAGAAACCTTCGTTCACCGAGCGGTGCAGCATTTCCTGGTTCATTTCCAGCAGCTTGGCCTTTTCGCGGATGAGCTGCATGAACTCGACGGCGTCCAGCTCCTGCTGCCCGCGGTGCTTCCGCACGGCGTTCAGCGCGGCCTTCAGGAAGTACGCGTTGTTGATGCCCGCGATCTCCACCGGATACTGGAACGCCATGAACACGCCGGACTGCGCGCGTTCTTCCGGCGCCATCGCCAGCAGATCCTGGCCGTCATAGGTCACCGTGCCGCCGGTGACTTCGTACGCGGGATGCCCGGACAGCGCGCGCGCGAGCGTGCTCTTGCCGGAACCGTTCGGTCCCATGATGGCGTGGACCTGGCCGGCATCGACGTCCAGGGACAGGCCCTTGAGGATGTCTTTGCCTTCGACTTTCACGTGGAGATCTCGGATTGATAGGAGCATTGGTTGTTATCTCTCGTAGCCGACGGGCTTCAGCCCGCCGGGGTCATCTTTCTCTCTTAGTTGGCGCGGGGCCCCACCCCCGCGCCTGCTCGCGGCTCTTCGCCGCTCGCCGGACGCTCAGCGCGCGCGCTACGCGCGCGGCTTCGCGGTACAGGTCGATTAGCCTACTGACCCCTCCAGGCTAATCGACAGCAGTTTCTGCGCTTCCACCGCGAACTCCATCGGGAGTTCCCGGAACACTTCCTTGCAGAAGCCGCTGACGATCATGTTGACGGCGTCTTCCGTCGGGATGCCGCGCTGGCGGCAGTAGAAGATCTGGTCTTCGCCGATCTTCGACGTGGACGCTTCGTGCTCCACCTTGGCCGACGTGTTCTTGATTTCCAGGTACGGAAACGTATGGGCGCCGCACTTGTCGCCGATGAGCAGCGAGTCGCACTGCGAGTAGTTGCGTGCACCGTGCGCGTTCTTGCCGATCTTCACGGCGCCGCGGTAGGTGTTCTGGCCGTGGCCCGCCGAAATGCCTTTCGACACGATCGTGCTGCGCGTGTTCTTGCCGACGTGGATCATCTTGGTCCCCGTGTCGGCCTGCTGCCAGTTGTTCGTCGTGGCCACCGAATAGAACTCGCCAATCGAGTTATCGCCCTGCAGGATGCAGCTCGGATACTTCCACGTAATCGCGGAGCCCGTTTCCACCTGCGTCCACGTGATCTTCGCGTTGGCCATCGCCTTGCCGCGCTTGGTCACGAAGTTGTAGATGCCGCCCTTGCCTTCCTTGTCGCCGGGGTACCAGTTCTGGATCGTCGAGTACTTGATCGTCGCGCCGTCCAGCGCCACGAGCTCGACAACGGCCGCGTGCAACTGATGCTCGTCGCGCATGGGCGCGGTGCAGCCTTCGAGGTAGCTCACCGACGCGCCCTCGTCTGCGACGATGAGCGTGCGCTCGAACTGCCCGGTGTTACGCGCATTGATGCGGAAGTAGGTTGACAGCTCCATCGGGCAGCGAACGCCCTTCGGCACGTACACGAACGATCCGTCGCTGAAGACCGCGGAGTTGAGCGTGGCGTAGAAGTTGTCGGTGTAAGGCACGACCGAGCCGAGGTACTTCTTGACCAGGTCCGGGTGGTTTTTCACCGCTTCCGAAAACGAACAGAAGATGATGCCGATTTCGGCGAGCTTCTCGCGGAACGTCGTCGCCACCGACACGCTGTCGAACACGGCGTCAACGGCCACGCCGGCGAGCAGCTTCTGCTCTTCCAGTGGAATGCCCAGGCGCTCGAACGTCTTGCGCACGTCGGGATCCACCTCGTCCATGCTCTTGAGCTCGGGCTTCTTCCTGGGCGCCGAGTAATAGCTGATGGCCTGATAGTCCACCGGCGCGATCTTCAGGTTGTGCCACGTCGGCTCTTTCATCCCGAGCCACGTACGCAGCGACTTCAGGCGGAACTCGAGCATCCACTCCGGCTCGTCCTTGATCGCCGACAGGCGGCGCACGACGGACTCATCGAGTCCCGGCGCAAACGTATCGGCCTCGACGACCGTCTCGAAGCCGTACTTGTACTCGCGTGAGGCGAGTTGCTCGATGGTTTCTGTGGATGTGGACATGGCTGACTTTTTCTCAATTGCGCGTGGGGCCCATCTTCCTTAAGTTCGGCCTTAAGTTCAGCCGGGGCCCCACCCCCGGCCGCTCGACTCCGGACGCTCAGCGCGCGTGCTACGCACGCGGCTTCGCGGTATTGCGCGTCACACCGTAAAGCTGGTCCCGCACCCGCAGGTGCTCTTGGCCTGCGGGTTCTGAAAAACGAAACCGCGGCTCATGAGACTCGTGTCGTAGTCGAGCGTCGTCCCGTCGAGCAAACGATGGCTACGCGGATCGATCCAGACGCGAACGCCTTGCGGGCCCTCAAAGATCAGATCGTTCTCGCGCGGCGCCGGCTCCCAGGCGAACACGTATTCGAAGCCTGAACAGCCGCCGGCCTTCACGCCCACACGCAGGCCCGTGGCCTTTCCAGTTTGTTCAAGGTCACCCTGAGCCTGTCGAAGGGTGGCTTCCGCGTGCTGCTTCTCAATCAGCTTGTGAATCTGCGTGGCTGCGTTATCGGTGACCGTGATCATTGTTTCCTCTGGACGGTCACAGGGACCGCATGGCCGCTCTTTCCCGCGAGCGTCATCGGCGCCAGATCGCTCGCCAGACCGGCAATCGACGTCGCCGCCAGGGCCGAGACGATGCGGTCCTTGATCTGCCAGAGCGGGTCGCGAATGTTGCACTTCGAGTACTGCTCGCAGTTGTGATTGGTTTCCGAGCAGGCCGTGACCGTCAGCGGACCATCGACAGCCGTAATCACGTCGGCCACCGAAATTGTCCCAGCCGGCCGCGCCAGTCCGTACCCGCCCCGAATCCCCTGAATGGAGGTGAGCAAGTGCCCCCTGACGAGCTTCTGGAGCACCTTGGCCAGCAATTCCGGCGGCAAATCGTAGGTTTCGGCCAATTCCCGGGCCGAAACCGCGCCCCGGTCGGCATGGGCCGCCAGATGCCGCATCGCCAGCAACGCGTAATCAGCTTTCTTGGACAGTCGCAGCATGGTGCTCTGAAGGGTCGCCGATATCCGACCGAACCAGTCCAGTTTAGCCGGGCGGGCCTCATAAGGCAAATCCCGCCCCGGGAGGCGGCAGGTTGGGTTCACCTGCTACCTGCTGCCCGCTACCTGCTCCCTGTTAAATATCTGCCGGCGCCCTGGCCTGCCAGGCTCGAATCCCGCCCGACAAGTTTCTCGCGTCGAACCCCTGCACCTTGAGCATCGCCACCGCAATCGCGCTCCGGCCGCCTACGGCGCAGTGGACGACGACGGGGCGATCTTTGGGGAGGGTGCTGACCTGAGACTGCAACTGCCGGAGCGGAATCAGCCGCGCGCCTTCGATGCGGCTCGTCGCATGTTCCGATGGCTCGCGCACGTCAATCAAGACATGAGGGCGGGCGTCGCGGCGCCATTCGATCAATTCGTCAACGGTCATGTCGTCGCTCCCGGAGTCCCGCGGGCTGAAGCCCGCGGGCTCCATGGTTGAACGTGATTCGAGCGCCGGGTTTCTGGACCCGGCGCCTGCCTCACACACGCCGGGATCGTACGCCTGTACTTCTCGAATCGTCGGAGCATCGCCGCACATCGGGCACGCGGGATCCCGCGGCAGGACGATTTGCCTGAAGCGCATCCTGAGCGCGTCGTACAGGAGCAGCCGCCCGGCGAGCGGCTCGCCAACGCCCGTCAACACCTTGATGGCTTCGGTCGCCTGCAGAGTGCCGATGACGCCAGGCAAGACTCCAAGTACGCCGGCCTCCGCGCAGTTAGGGATCAGGCCGGCCGGTGGCGGCTCCGGATGCAGGCAGCGGTAGCACGGACCGCCGGGCGTGCCGAACACCGACACCTGCCCTTCGAATCGAAAGACGCTGCCGTACACATTCGGCCGCCTGGCCATCACGCACGCGTCGTTCACGAGATACCGGGTGCTGAAGTTGTCCGTGCCGTCGAGGACGACGTCGTAATCGCTAATCAGGCGCACCGCGTTCGAGGCATCGAGCGCTTCGGCGTGCTCCTCGATCGCGATGTGCGGGTTGGCCTCGCGCAGGCGGGAAGCGGCCACCGCGACTTTGGGCTGCCCCACGTCCGGCGTGCCGTAGAGAATCTGCCGCTGGAGATTCGTCTCGTCCACCGCATCGAAATCCACGATGCCGATCGTGCCGACTCCCGCCGCCGCCAGGTACAGCGCTGCCGGCGACCCCAGCCCGCCGGCGCCGACGATCAGCACGCGGCCGGACTTGAGCGCGGTCTGGCCCTTCATGCCGAACTCGGGCAGCAGAGTGTGACGGCTGTAGCGAAGCAGCTCGTCGGGGGACAGGGACATCGAGTTTGATCTTATCGCCAGCATTCCCGCGGGCTGAAGCCCGCCGGCTCATGGTCGATGGAGCGCCGGGTCTTCCGGCCCGGCGCGCCTGGTCCAACCCTGTCATACCGAGGCGTACAATTGCTTCCGTGCAAGAACTCCTGATCGGCGGCCTCATCGGCGCCATGATTGGCCTCGCCATGGCCTTTATCGTCATGGCCCGCGCCAAAGGCAACGCGGCGCTGAAGGCCTCGCTCGCGGCACTCGAAGCCGCGCTGCAGAACGCGGCCGACCAGAAGGCTCAACTGGCCCAAACACAGGAACGGACGCGCGAAGCATTCTCGGCGTTGTCGCACGAAGCCCTGCGCCAGAACCGCCAGGACTTTCTCCACAACGCCGATGCGCTGCTCAAACCCGTGCGCGAGACGCTCGATCGCGTGCAGGATCAGCTCGCGACGGTGGACAAGGCGCGCGAAGGTTCCTTTCAGGCCGTGGCGACGCAGCTCAGCGAGCTGGGCTCGGCGCAAAAACAACTGCGCGAGGCCGCCGAAGGCCTGACCCGCTCGCTCAAGTCACCGAACGTACGTGGCCGCTGGGGCGAGCTCCAACTCCGGCGCATCGTCGAACTCGCCGGCATGATCGAGCAGTGCGACTTCGTCGAAAAGCCGACAGCCGAAACCGATGATGGATCGCGGCAATATCCGGATCTGATCGTCAAACTGCCCAACCACGCGACGATTGTGGTGGACGCCAAAGTCCCGATCGACGCCTATCTCGCGGCATCCGACGCGCAGACCGAGCCGGAGCGGCAGCAGCGGCTGGCCCTGCACGTCCGGCAGGTGCGCGAGCACATCCGGACACTGGCCGCCAAGGAATACTGGAAGCAGTTCGAGCCCTCGCCAGAGTTCGTCATCATGTTCCTGCCGCTCGAACCGCTGCTCGCGACCGCGCTGGAGCAGGATACCGATCTGCTCGAGCAGGCCGCGGGCCTGCGAATCATTCCGGCCACGCCGTTGACGCTGCTGGCGTTACTGAAGGCCGCGGCGCTCGGTTGGCGGCAGGAGCAGCTGGCGCGCAACGCGGAAGAGATTCAATTGATTGGGCGCGAGCTGTACGAACGCCTGGGATCGATGGTCGGCCATCTGCAGGGAGTCGGCAAGAACCTGAAACAGGCCGGGGATGCGTACGATCGCTTTGTCGGATCGCTCGAAAGCAAGGTGCTGCCCGGCGCGCGGCGATTCAAGGAACTGGGCGTGAACACCACCGCGGATCTCGAATCACCGGAACAGATCCGGTTGGCATTGCGCTCCGTCACCAAACCCGAACTGACCGGACGGCTGCCCGAAGACGCGGGCGATCCGAAGACGGGATTTATCAAGTGAGAGGCACAACGGGTTAACGGGATAACGACAATTCCGTTGCCCCGCTATCCCGTTGTCCCGCTATCCCGTTGTCTGTTACCTGATGGCGACGGTCAACATCACCTCAGCCCGGATTTCCAGCTCGCCCGGAGTGATCGGCGTTTCCGGGGCGCCGGCGGCGCTCGCGGTCATGCGCATGGCATAGACGGGCGGCGGCTGCGACGACTGCTCGTCGATGCGCACGATCGCGCCAAGATTGGCATTGGCGCCCGAGGCGATGGACTTCGCTCGCCCCATCGCGTCCTGTACCGCCAGCCGCAGCGCCTCGCGTTCAGCGGTTGCCCGGTCTTTGATGTCAAACCGCAGGCCGGCCATCGACGTGGCGCCCGAAGCGCCGGCGGCGTCGAGGACGCTGCCGAGCTTCTTCAGATCGTCCACGCGCACTTCCACCTGATTGCGCGCGATGTAGCCTTTGACGCGTCCGCGGCCGTTGACGTACTCCATGTCCGGCTGCAGCGTATAGCCGCTGGTGCGGATCGCGTCGCCGGACACGCCGGCGCGCGCGAGCGCGTCATTCACACTGGTCATCGCCTCCGCGGCGTTGCGTTGCGCTTCGGCGGACGTCGATGCGCGCGCTTCAGCGGCGATTGACACCCACGCCTGATCGGGCGCGCGCTTCACGGTCGCCTGGCCGCGCGTGACGATCACGGGCAGTTTGGAATCGGCGGTCGCGTCCTGAGCGATGGCCGGCACCGCCAGCCACAGCGCGGGAATGATCAGCGTGAGCGTTCGGCGCGCGGCGGGAATAGTGAGCATGACAAGTCCCTCAGCTACACTTTAGCCCGAAGTGAAGGTCCATCTCTTCCTCCTCGGTTATGGCCATGTCGCCGGCCGTTTCGCGCAGCTGCTGCGCGAGTCTGAAGCGGCGCTGAATGATCTCGGCATCGAAGCGGTCATCGCGGCCGTGGCCAGCCGGCGGCGCGGCGTGGTGTTCGATTTGGCGGGGCTGAGTCCGGCGGCGATCGAAAGCGGAAATCCCGGTGGGCCCTGCGACCTGGCGAGTGTCAGCCGCATTCTCCGGGACATGCAGCACGTTCCGGTCCGCGTCCTCGTCGAAACGACGACGCTCGACATCAACAGCGGCGAGCCGGCCATCAGTCACATTCGCGCCGCGTTCGAATCGGGCGCGCACGTCATCTCCGCCAACAAGGGCCCGGTCGCGTTTGCGTATGGTTCGCTCGCGGCAGACGCCGCGCGAGCCGGCGTGTCATTCCTGTTCGAAGGCGCGGTCATGGACGGTATCCCGATCTTCGGCCTGATTCGCGACACGATGCCGGCCGTGCAAATCAACGGCTTCCGCGGCGTCGTCAACAGCACGACCAATTTCATTCTCACCGCGATGGAACAGGGCGAGCCGTTCGAGTCCGCGCTGGCGCGGATGCAGCAGGCGGGCGTCGCCGAAGCCGATCCGACACTCGATATCGATGGCTGGGATGCGGCCGCGAAAGCCGCCGCGCTCGGCAACGTGCTGCTCGACGCACGCGCGACACCGTTGACGGTGGCGCGCGAAGGCATTGGACCGGGCACCGCCGCGCGGGCGCTCGCCGCGCGCGAGCGTGGGCGGCGGCTGAAGCTGGTCGCGCGCGGATCGGGGCACGGGGCCGCTGTCGATCTTCGCGTCCAGCTCGAAGAACTCGACGCGCAGGATCCCCTGGCGATTCTCGACGGCCAGGCCAACGCGCTCGAGCTCGACACCTGGCCGCTCGGCCGCGTCGTCATCACGCAGCGCGACGGCGGCCTGGAGAAAACCGCCTATGCGCTGCTCGCCGATCTCGTGACGATTGCCCGCCGCGCATGACTGCTCCACTCACGGGCCTCACGATTCTCGATCTGTCGCGTGTGCTGTCGGGCCCGTACTGCACGATGCTGGCGGCCGACATGGGCGCGCGCGTGATCAAGATCGAGCATCCGGTCCGCGGCGACGACACCCGCGCGTGGGGACCGCCGTTCCTCGACGGCGAGAGCTCGTACTACCTGAGCATCAACCGCAACAAGGAAAGCGTCGCGGTGGATTTCAAGACGCCGGAGGGCCGCGCGATCGTGCATGCGCTGGCGGCGAAAGCTGACGTGCTGATCGAGAACTTCCGTCCGGGCACGCTGGACGGGATCGGGCTCGGATATGCGGAGCTGTCGGCGCGGCATCCCCGGCTGATTTATGTCTCGGTGTCCGGTTTCGGCCAGAACGGCCCGCGGCGCGACGAACCGGGTTACGACGCCGTGGCGCAGGCCGAGGGCGGGCTCATGAGTATCACCGGCGATGCCGGCGGATCCGCGGTGCGATTGGGCGTCGCCATCGCGGACATCGCATCCGGCCTGTTCGCCTTTCAAGGCCTGCTGCTGGCCCTCATTGCGCGCGGCACGAGCGGGCGCGGCCAGCTTGTCGATGTGAGCCTGCTCGATTCGGTCGCGGCCCTGCTCACCTATCAAGCCAGCCGATACCTGCTCGCCGGCGACATTCCCCGGCGCACGGGCAACCGGCATTCCGCGATCGCGCCGTACGACACGTTCGAGGCCGCGGACGGCGTGCTGGTGCTGGCCGTCGGCAACGATTCGCAATGGCGCAGTTTCTGCCGCGTCATCGAGGCGCCGCACCTCGACGAGCCGCAGTACCGCACCAACGCATCGCGCGTGGAGCATTACGACGTGCTGCGGCCGATCCTCGCGACCATCCTGCGGCGCCGGCCGCTCGACACCCTCATCGCGAAACTCCGCGAAGCCGGCGTGCCGTGCGGCGCCGTCCGAAATGTCGCTGAGGCGCTGCAGGATCCGCAGATCGCCGCTCGCGCGATGATCGAGACGCTCAATCACCCCACGCTCGGCGCGCTGCGCGTGCTCGGCATTCCGGTGAAACTGTCAGAGACGCCCGGTTCCGTCCGAACCGCGCCGCCGTTGCTCGGCCAACATACGCGACAGGTTCTTTTGAACGATCTTCAAATGACGGCGGCAGACGTCGATCGCCTGATTGGGGCGGGCGTCTGCGCGGCGCCGGCACCGGGCCGGGGGCAAGTGGACGAGGGGTAGGAACCGGGTGCCGCGCGGAAAATCACATCGGGAAACCGTGGTTGACGCGAATCATTTCCGAACGAGCTTCGGTATCTCGTTTACGAAGAACCCCGCCACATCCTCTTCCGTCAATTGATCGACCGGTTTCCCCGCCGCGAGTGGTTGTTCCTCAACCGTCACACCCCGCGACCGCGTTCGGCTGACGCGGCCGATGACTCGCGGCTGTTCGCTCGACGTATCGAGCAGGAATTCCAGAAACGTGGACGGCGAGCCGTCGGACACGAGCTTCACGCCGTCCGCCGGCGCATGGACGACGAACGCGCGCCCCTCGGCCTTCAGGATGGTCTGCGCCTGGCGGAACAGCGGCACGGCGACGAGTTCCAGGAATCGATCGTAGGCGGCTTTCGCGGTATCGATCTCCGCGCGCCGTTTCGCGCGATCGTCCGGTTTGCCTTCATCGATCGCCCGCAGAATCTTTCGCCGCAGTTCGGAGACGTCCATCGCGAGTCGATTGTATCGTTCCTGCTCCGGGTCAGGTTTTCCACTGGCGCTACCTGCGCGCCAGGTGGATCGCCATCAGCCCGCCGAGCACCGGCACGTAGCGTGCCTCGTGGAAGCCGGCCGCGGTGAGCAGATCGACCACGCCGCGCGCGCCTGGATAGCGGCGGATCGAGGCGGGTATGTAGCGATACGTGTCCGGATCGCGATGGAGGACCCAGCCGAGTGTGCCGCCGACCGCGTCGAGGTACGTCAGATAGACCGACCGCAGCCACGCGGCTTCCGGTTTGTTGAAGTCGAGCGAGCAGAAGATGCCGCCCGGCCGCAGCACGCGATGGATCTCGGCGATGGCGACGGGCAGGTCTGGAACGTTGCGCAGGCCGTAACCGGTCGTCACCACGTCGAATCGCCCGGACGGCACCGGCAGCGCGTGCATGTCACCGACGAGCCACGCGGGCGGGCGGTCGGCCGGGCCCGCGGGGCGCGCCCGCGCCAGCTCAATCATCGGCATCGTCAGATCGAGTCCGACGACGGTGGCGCCTTTGGCTGCGGCCGCAATCGCCAGATCTCCGGTGCCGCACGCGAGGTCCAGGACATCGTGGCCTGGCGCGATGCCCGCCATGTCGATCGCGCGAGCCTTCCAGCGCTGATCGCCGCCAAATGACAGCAGCCGCGTGATCAGGTCGTACCGCGGCGCGATCGTGCCGAACATCCGGCGGTTGTAGCGCCGTTTCACATCCGGCGCGTCAAAGGCGCGCGCGAGTTCGGGCTTGGAGGGCGATGCGGACATCGAGATCGGGATCATAATGTCGCATGCTCCCGTCCCAGACCGTCGAGAACTACCTGAAGACGATCTACCTCGCGCAACTGGCGTTGCCCTCGACGACGGAAGATGAAGACGCGCTCGTGCCGATGGGACAAATCTCCGCCACGCTGGGCGTCGTGCCCGGGACCGCGACGACGATGATCAAGACGCTGGCGGAATCGGGGCTCGTGCACTACGAGCCGTATCTGGGCGTGCGTTTGACGGCCGCCGGCGAGAGGCTGGCGGGGCTGGTCATCAGGCGGCATCGACTGGTTGAGCTGTTTCTCGTGAAAGTGCTCGGCATGAGCTGGGCGGAAGTGCATGACGAGGCGGAGCGCCTGGAGCACGCGGTGTCCGAGCGGCTGATCGATCGGATCGACGAAATGCTCGGCCGGCCCGTCGTCGATCCGCACGGTGACCCGATTCCAACCCCAGAGGGCCGCCTGCCATACGTCGAGTCTGTGGAGCTTGGGCAGGCGCCGGAACAGGTGCCGCTGGTGGTCATCCGCGTCACCGACCAGGACCCGGAGTTCCTGCGATTTGTCGAACTGCGCGACTTGATTCCTGGCCGATCGGTGCAGGTGGTCGGACGGGATGCCGCCGCGGAAACCCTCCAGATACAGGCCGAGGACGGTGGTCGGGCGACGATCGGGTTGCGCGCGGCCTCGAAGATTCTGGTTCGGGCGGCGTGACGACGCCGAGGTCCTGGACTTGACACCCAAGGCCCAATCCAGTAAATTTTGAGCGTTCAAAATTTCGATTATGGACGTTCGAACTGTCAGTCTTCCTGAAGTTCACCGCACGGTCCCCATTCCGGACGGCGCCGGATTCTGGCGCAAAGTCTTTGCCTTCGCGGGACCGGGTTACCTGGTCGCCGTCGGCTACATGGACCCCGGGAACTGGGCCACGGACCTGGCCGGCGGCGCGCGCTACGGCTACACGCTGCTCAGCGTCATCATGCTCTCGAACTTCGGCGCGATCCTGCTGCAGGCGCTCTCGCTGCGGCTCGGGATCGCGAGCGGCCGCGACCTCGCCCAGTCCTGCCGCGACACCTACTCGCGTCCGGTCACCTTCGTGCTCTGGGTGCTCTGTGAAATCGCGATCGCGGCGTGCGATCTGGCGGAAGTCATCGGCGCGGCCATTGCGCTCAACCTGCTCTTCGGCTTGCCCTTGATCTGGGGCGTGCTGCTGACGTCGCTCGACGTGCTCATCGTGCTCTTCCTGCAGCATCGCGGATTCCGGTATGTCGAAGCCCTGGTCGTCGGGCTGATCATCGCGATCGCCGGCTCGTTCGCGATCGAGTTATGGCTGGCGAAGCCCGATCTGGTCGCGGTGGCGGCCGGCTTCGTACCGCAGGCGCAGATCCTGCGCGATCCGGAGATGCTCTACATCGCCATCGGCATCCTGGGCGCCACCGTCATGCCGCACAACCTGTATCTGCACTCGTCAATCGTCCAGACGCGGCAATACCTGGACGACGATCGGAGCAAGGCGGAAGCGATTCGCTTCGCGACGATCGATTCGACGTTCGCGCTGATGTTCGCGCTGTTCATCAATGCCGCGATTCTCATCATGGCCGCCGCAACGTTTCACGGCACCGGGCACCAGGAGGTCGCGGACATCGGCGACGCGTACACCCTGCTGACGCCGCTGCTGGGCGCCAGTTTCGCGAGCGCGCTCTTTGCCATCGCGCTGCTGTGTTCGGGCCAGAATGCGACGCTGACGGGGACGCTGGCCGGCCAGATCGTGATGGAAGGCTTCATCAATCTGCGGCTCCGGCCGTGGCTGCGCCGGCTCATCACGCGACTGATCGCCATCGTGCCGGCCATCATCGTCGTGGCGCTGTACGGCGAGCGCGGATCGGGCGCGCTGCTCGTCCTGAGCCAGGTCATTCTCAGCCTGCAGCTCCCCTTCGCGATCTTCCCGCTCGTGATGTTCACGAGCGATCGCGCGAAAATGGGCGCCTTTGTCAGCCCGTTCTGGATGAAATCGCTGGGATGGGGCGTGTCGATCGTCATCGCCACGCTGAATGTCTGGATGCTCTATCAGCTCGTGACGGGACAATAGGATCAACCATGTACCGCCGCATCCTGATCGCGATCGAGCACTCACCCGCCGATCAGACCATCCTCTCGCACGTGGAAGGCCTGGCAAGGCTCACGGGCGCGCGTTTGTTGCTCGTGCACGTGGCCGACGGCTGGGCCGCACGGAACTTCGCGCAGCTGAAGCTCAAGGAATCCGAAGAAATGAAAGCCGATCGCGCCTACCTGGAACGCCTCACGGCTGACCTCAGGGCGAAAGGCTTCGACGCCGAGGCCCGGCTCGCCGTCGGCGATCCCGCCAACGAGCTCATTCGCGCGTGCGACAGCGAAGGCGTCGATCTCATCGCGATGTCCACACACGGCCACCGGTTTCTCGCCGATCTCGTCCTCGGCGCCACGGCCGATCGCGTCCGGCACCTCGTCAGCATTCCGGTGCTGCTGCTCAAGGCGAGTTCCAAATGACAGTTTGCAGGTAACAGGTGGCAGGTTGCAGGTTGCAGGTCTGGTTCGGGCCTGCCACCTGTAACCTGCTACCGGTAACCTGTCATTTGTTGTCCGAGTACGTCGCCACCGACGTCGGCGTCTCCCACACGCGCACCGCCACCACGTCGATGCCCTGCTCCCGCGCGTGATCGAAGATCAGCTTCGCGATGCGTTCGACGGTGGGATTGCTGTCGATCTTGTAGATGGGCTCGCCCAGGGCTTCGAGCGGGGCGACCAGCGGGTCGTCGTGCCGCAGAATCATCTTGTGATCCAGCTCGCGGTCGATCCAGCCCTTGACGACGCGTTTGATGTCCGAAAAATCGACGACCATGTTCCGCTTGTCCAGGCGATCGGTCCGCACATCCACTTCCACGACCGCGTTGTGGCCGTGCGGGTGCTTGCAGATACCGTCGTAATCGAGCAGACGATGGCCGTAGCAGAAATCGATGCGCTTGGTGACGAGATACATGGATCCACTGTACCGTAGCTGAAGCATGGCGGCATCAGCGGTCCTGTTTTCAGGCGGGCTGGACAGCGCGGTCCTGCTCGCCCTGGAGCGCCGGGATTACGACCGCGTCTGGCCGGTTCACGTCCGCTCGGGTTTCGCGTGGGAAGACGAGGAGCGGCTGGCGATCGACCGGCTCCTGGCCGCGCCGGTGTTCGCGTCCGGCGTCGCGCCGCTCACGACGCTGAGCGTGGACATGCGGGACACATACCCGGCGGCTCACTGGGCGTTGACGGGGCAGCCGCCGGCCTATGACACGCCGGACGAGGACGTCTATCTCGACGGCCGGAACATCGTGCTGCTCTCGAAAGCCGCGGTGTTTTGCCGGCGCGCCGGTGTGCACCGCATGGCGATGGGAACACTCCACAGCAATCCGTTTCCCGACGCGACGCCGGCGTTCTTCGCCGCGATCACTCAGGCGCTTTCGCTCGGCCTCGATCACGCGCTCGAAATCGCGACGCCGCTCGTGGGATTTCACAAAGATCGCGTCGTGAAACTCGGCGCCGAACTTGGCGTGCCCATGGAACTGTCGATGTCCTGCATGAACCCGCAGGGCGCGCGCCACTGCGGGCAATGCAGCAAATGCCGCGAACGGCAGGACGCCTTCAGGGAAGCCGGCGTCCCTGACCCGACAGACTACGCGGGTGTGTGGGCTCCCCGCCTCCGCTGACCGCGCTGCCGCGCGGTTTCGGCCCGCAGGCTCCGCCACGAAGCCCCCGGATTAAAATAACCCTCTCATGCTGGCACGCACACAGAAGTGGGTCGAATCGTGGGACCGCGTCAAGGGTCTCCCCGAGGAAGAAGTGAAAGCCTACGTCCTCGGAAAATGCCGCAACGGTTTCCAGGTGGCCAAGAAGCCGTCCCGGAATCAGCGCGATGCGTGGGTCACGCTGCTCGCGGAGCGCGACAAGTCAAAAGATCAACTGAGCCCGCTCGCCAAGCGCGTCGTCGAGCACGTGCAGCGCCGATTGGTTGAAGACGGGTACGACGTCGAAGTGAACGTGGACGAAACCGGCGGCGTCGCGTACGCCGAAGTGCATTTCAAAACCCTGACAAGAAAAACACCGTAGCCGCCGGGCTTCAGCCCGGCGCCGGCCCTAATACCCCGTCAACCGAATCGTCCCGTCCCCCGTCCGAATCGACAGCCGATGCCCGCCCTGGCCGAGGGCGCCGGTGAACGTGCGCTTGTCGCGCGTGCCGCCGGCGGTGTTCGAGAGCGTGAGATCGCTGCGGACTTTGCCGTCCGATCCCGGATCGGCGTCGATTTGCGCGGCGAATCCGTCCGGCAGCGCGAGGGAAATAGACCCGTCGGCGGTCACGATCGTCCAGTCATCGTCCATCATCGCGCCGTTCTGGATGCGCAACGCGATGCTGCCATCGCCGGAACGCGCCTTCAGGCTCGACGGCGTGCCGCTCAGGCGAATGCTGCCGTCGCCGGTCCGCAGCTCCAGGCGCCCCGAGACGTCGTCGAGCTGCAGGCTGCCGTCGCCGGTCTCCGCCACCAGCTCGCCGGAGGTTTCGCTGGCGCGGATCGATCCGTCTTTGGTGTGAAGGTCGGCCTTGCCGGCGACACGTTCCAGCACGATGGACCCGTCTTCCGTGCGGATGACCAGGTTCGTGTTGCGCGGAACGCTCGCGATCATCTTGGCGCTGGCCGAGACGAAAAATCCGAGGCCGACAAACCGCGTGCGCGTGGCCGTATGCCTGGCCTCAACCTGGATCACGTCGGCCTTCTGTTCCGCGACGACGTCAATCGTGCCGAGCGCGTCCTTGTCCGGGCCGCGCTTGTCGATTTGGACCAGCACTTCAGGCCGGTCCCAGGATCGCACTTCGATCGCCCCGTCGAACGTCGTCAATCGCAGCTCGACCGTCTTGTCTACATTGAATCGTTTCTCGACGCGCTCGATCTGCCCGTCGTTGTCCACCGTCACGACGCACGCCGGGGCCGCCATGGTGATCGCGATCAAACCTGCGGACATCGCGGTGGCGCGGACGGCCGGCCGAAGGCGGGGGCTCACGATGAGGGAGACGATTCCGGGCCGACTGAGGTTCCAGCCCACGCCAGGGCGCCGCCAATCCACGTCTGGACGACGTTCAGGCCGGCATCCAGCACCACCAGATCCGCGGTCCCGCCGGCCGCGATGGCGCCATAGCCAATGAGCCCCAGCTCGCGCGCGGGCGTCGTGGCGCACAACTGCGCGGCGTCGCACAAGTCGAGTCCACATGGCCCGGTGAGGTATCGCAGCACGCTGTCCATCGTCGCCACGCTGCCCGCCGTGGTGCCGTCGTCCAGGCGCGCGACGTCACCGACCGTGATCGACTGGCCGCCAATCCGCGCGCGCGATCCACGGGGCAGGCCGGAACCGGCGGTGCCGTCCGTGATGGCCATGATGTGCGACACGCCCTTGGCCGCAATGGCCATCTGCACGAAGGCGGGGTGCACATGGCTGCCGTCGCAGATCAGTTCCGCCGCGACGGCGTCGGTGGCGAGGACAGCGCCGGCCAATCCCGGCGCGTAGTGGGTCATCGGCGGCATCCGGTTGAACAGATGCGTCGCGTGCCGCGCGCCGGCGGAAATGGCGTCGTTGGCGATCTCGAACGTCGCCGCCGAATGGCCCAGCGAGACCCGCGTTCCGCCCGACGCAAGCCGGCGCGTGAGCGCAAGAGCGCCCGGCACTTCCGGCGCCAGGGTCACGACGCCGACGTCCGGGCGATGGCGATCGAGGACGGCAATGACGTCCGCGCCGGTAAACGAGCCCTCGGCGCCTTCGGGCGGCGGAGCGGCGGCGTCGGCGGCCCGGAGGCACGCGGCCGGCTGAGCGCCTCGATACTGGGCGCTGATGAAATTGCTTTCGACGTGCGCGCCAATCACCCGCGCGTCCACGGGCCGCCGCAGGCGACGCAACCCCGACACCGTATCGAGGAATCCGTCGAGCACGTCAGGTGAGCACGCGAGCGACGTCGGGCAAAACGCGGTGACGCCGAAGCGCGGCAGCGCGGCCGCGACCGTCGCCATCCCTTCCGCGCTGTCGAGCACATCGTGGCCTTCGAGGCCGTGGACGTGGACGTCGATGAATCCCGGCAGCACGTAATGCGCCGGCAGATGAAAGTGCACGTCGGTACGGCCGCCGGCCGACGGCGACGCGACCATGTCGATGATGCGGCCGGCCTCGATGACGAGCGTGTGGTCGCTCACGATACGGCCCGGCAGCACCAGGCTCGCGCCTGACAGAAAGATGCGCTCGCTCACAGACTGTCGCCCGGCGCCAGATGGACCGTGCGGCCGCGCAACGGCATGAGGCCCGCGTCATGTTTCCGGAGCAGCTCTTTGTCGATCCGGCGCATCAGCCGCAGCAGCGCGGCCTCGTCCGGCGCCGAACAGATGACGACGCCAGGCCCGATGTCCGGCGGGAATCGTCTGCGATCGGCGAAATCGCGATCGAGGGTAATCAAGGTGCGGTCGAACTCGAGCGCGCGCTGGAAATGCTCGCGATCGGAGGCCCGGCGCAGGTCG
>DASUGC010000028.1:0-11604 GCA_036274235.1 Vicinamibacterales bacterium | reverse complement strand
CTCGGCCGAGGCATGTTGATCGACGAGAAGCGGAAGCGTCTCCACTGGGGATGTCCGTCGGGGCGAAAGACCATCCTACCGTCGCCCGACGCCCAGTCGCGATGGATCCGACTTCACCCGAGGCTTCGGCGGACAAGCCAGCAACCCCTACGGTTCGATCGGATCACACTCGGATCACAATAACGCGAACGCGGCGATCGATTTCGGCAGAATTCCCAGGAAAAACTGGCTCCTCGGGCTGGACTCGAACCCCTCGACTTCGCTCGGGGCAGGCCAGCAACCCTCCGCTTAACAGCCGGTGGGATGCCCCTTCGCCCCCTCGTTGACTCTTGTCGAAGCCGCAGGCCGCCGTCACGCCTTCACTTCTTCACGGGCCGTTCCCCTGCCTGACCACGAGAATCCCCGCCACAATCACCGCCGCAGCGACCAGCATCCGCACATTGAACGGCTCGCCGAGCAGCAACGTGCCGAGCGCCACCGCGATAACAGGATTCACGTACGAATAGAGCGACACGATCGCCACATCCATGTGCTTGAGCGCGTAGGAAAAGCACGCGAAGGCGATGAGCGACCCGAAAATCGTGAGATAGGCGAACGCGGCCGTGGTCTTCGTATTCCACGACACATGCGGCCACTCGCCGAGCACGGTGGCGGCAATCATCATGATGATGCCGCCGAAGATCATCTGCAGCGCCGCCGATCCGAGCACGTCGCCAGGGAGGGTGTGGCGCTTGGTGTAGGCGGACCCGACCGCCCAGCCGGCGCACGCGAGCTGCACGGCCACCACGCCCCACCCGAAGTTCCGCCCGACTTCCCCGCCGGCCGTAACGTCCGGCAAAACCAGAATGACGATGCCGAGGAAGCCAATCGCCAGGCCGATCCATTGGCGCGCATGCGGGCGTTGACGCGTGCGCAACAGCGCATCGACGCCCGTCATCCAGAACGGACTGGTGCCAATGAGCACCGCGGTCAGACCGCTCGGCACGGACTGTTCGGCCCAGACGACCCCGCCGTTGCCGAAACCGATCATGAACAAACTGATGACGGCACTCGTGCCCCACGTCGATCGCGCGGGAAGCCGGTGCCCGCGCGCGCGGAGAATCGCCGCCAGCAAGGCGCCGGCAATCACATAGCGCAGGCCGCCCATGACGAACGGCGGGATCGTCTCGAGCGCCACCTTGATCGCCAGGTACGTCGTGCCCCACACGACGCAGACGACGAGCCAGGCGCTCCAGGCGCGCGATCGGGTGGCGGCGGCGGCCCCGTGCGTGCTCACGAAGAGGACGGCTTCAGCAGCGATCGATCGAGTCGCTTGTGATACGCCGTGAACCGGCCCGGCGACTCGTCGTCTTCCAGGTGCTGCCGGATCTGGTGCATCTTGGCGTCGAGATCGTCGGCGGTCGCGAGCAGAAATGCTTCCACCGTCCTGGGTTTGACGGGAGAGCCGAGTTCCAACTCCCCGTGGTGGGACAGAATCAGATGTTCGAGCTCGATGAGCAGCTCTGCCGGAACGTCGCCCAGTTCGCGAGCCGCATCGCGCAACATGCCGACGCCGAGCACGATGTGGCCGACGAGGTTGCCCTCCACCGTGTAATCCGTGGACGTCTCGTACGACAGCTCCTGCAGCTTGCCAATGTCGTGGAGCAGCGCGCCGGCCAGCAGCAGATCGCGGCGGGCGGAGTATTGATCCGCGAGAAACGCGACCACGCTCATGATTGACAGAATGTGCTCGAGCAATCCGCTGCGATAGGCGTGATGCACGCTCCGCGCCGCCGGCCAGACCCGCAGGCGATCGGCGTGGCGATTGACGAGGGTCCGGAGCAGGCGGCGCAGGTGCGGATCGCTGATGCTGTCCACCCTGCCGAGCAGCTCGGCCCACATGTCGTCCACCGGCCGCGGCGCGCAGCGGATGCAGTCTTCCTCGCGGAACCCATCGGCCGCGTCCCGGTCCGGGATGATGCGCCGGATCTTGTCCAGGATGATCTCGAGCCGTCCCTGATACAGATTGCTGCGGCCCTGGAGCTTGACGAATTCGCCGGCGTCGAACTCGAGCGCCATCGTCTCCACGTCCTGAAACAGCTTGGCGCCGATTTCGCCGGACGCGTCCTGCAATCCAACTTCGAGGTACGCGCTGCCCGTGCGGCCGGACCGATGATCCTTTCGCGTGCACAGAAAGAAGCCCCAGCCGCTGACGTTCGACTCGAGATCGCGAAGTTTCGGAAGGCGCGCCATGTGACCCGGCTCAGCGTGGAAGCGTCAGGAAACTGAATGACCCGCGGTTGAGCCACTGGCCGCCGTCCACCGTCAGCACGTCGCCGGTGATGTATGACGCATGCGGCGAAACCAGGAACGACACGGCGTCCGCGATTTCGTCGGGCTTGCCCCATCGTCCCAGCGGCACGCGGCCCTTGATCGCCTCGACGGCCTCAGGCGTGGACCAGAGCTGCGCGGCCGCGCCGGGCGATTCAATCGGGCCGGGCGCCACGGCGTTCACGCGAATCCTGTGCGGCGCCCACTCGACGGCCAGCGTCTGCGTCATCGCCATGACACCAGCCTTCGCCGACGCCGAATGGATCGTGCCGGCGCTGCCGGTCCACGCGTACGTTGCCAGGATGGACACGATCGATCCCCCGCCGCCGCGCGCGATCATGTGGCGGCCGACCGCGCGCGAACAATAGAAACTGCCGTTGAGCACGATGCCGATCACGGCGTTCCAGCCGTTGGGACTGAGGTCTTCGGCGCGGCAGATGAAATTGCCGGCGGCGTTGTTAATGAGAATGTCGATCCGGCCCGTTCTTTCCAGGACGGCCGCCACCATGCGATCGACAGCCGCCGGATCTCGGACGTCCACCGGCACCGTGAACACTTTGGACCCGTCGGCCTCGATCGCCGCTTGCCCGGCCGACAGGTGCTCCGCATTCCGGCTGGCGATGGCGACGGTCGCGCCAAGCCGGCCGAGCGCGCGCGCGATGGCGAGGCCGATGCCGGTGCCTCCACCGGTCACAATGGCGGTCTGCCCTTCGAGCACGCGGGTCGCGAACATGACCCTCAAGTTTACGGTAAGATCGCGAAATGCTTCGCAGAATCCTGCTGCCAATCGGCTACCTGGCGACGACCGTCGCGTTCGTGACCGTGGCGTGCTCTGCCGACTCGGGCAACGCGACGGAACAGATCAAGACGTCGCCGATGACTGGACAAAAGGCGAACGATCCGCGGTACGCCGGCGCCGATCTGCCCTTGCTCCCGATGGGCGTGGATCGGGCGGTTCGCCCGCTCGCGGTGATGCAGACCTCGTACAAATTCGCCGCCGAGCACCCGGAAGTCATGAAGTACGTGCCCTGCTTCTGCGGATGCGGCCGCATGGGACATAAGGACAATCACGATTGTTTCGTGACCGCCCGCAATTCGGCGAACAAGGTCATCGGCTGGGAAACCCACGCGCTCGGCTGCGAAATCTGCGTGGATGTCGCCTATGAGTCCTGGCAGATGTTCAACACCGGCCAGACGGTATCCGCCATCCGTGACGCGATCGAAAAGAAATACGCGGATCGCGCGAGCGGCCACACCGATACGCCGATGCCGCCCAGGAAAGGCCGGGGCTCTCAGAGTCATGACTGAACAGGCCGGGGTCAGAACTGACTCCAGCCTGCTCGGTGGGTTCTTCGATGATCTTCCGGAAGGCGCCTATGTCGGCGTCATCCGGCGCACCGGTACCAGAACGCTCGCCCTCAATCCGCACCTCCGCCTGATCTTCGGCTGGCCGGCCTCGGCGCCTGCCTCGGAAGTCCGGCCCTTCGACGCCGAACGTTTCCTGGACGACCAGGCCCGCGAGGAGTTCCTGCGCAAGCTCGGCCAGAACGGCCAGGTTGAGGCGTACCTGCTTCGCCTGCGACGGGCCGGCGGCTCCGCGTTCTGGGTGGAGGTCACCGCCCATGCACGGCCGGAAGGGCCGGGCGACAACCTGCGCATCGAAGCCGTCATTCGCGACGTCACCGAACGCAAGAAACTCCAGGACCAGGCGCGCGACATGTACCAGCAGCTCGTGCAGGCCGAAAAGCTCGCGTCGCTCGGCCAGACGATGTCCGGCGTCGCCCACGAGCTGAACAACCCGCTCGCGACGATCCTCGCGTGCGCGGAACGGCTCGCCGGCCGTCAACTGGACGACACGACACGACGCGACCTGGACGCCATTCACAACGCCGCGGATCGCGCCGCCCGCATCGTCCGCAATCTCCAGACGTTTGCACGGAAGCGGCACACCACGCGCACGACCGTCGAGCTCAACCAGGTGGTTCGCGAGACGCTCGCCTTGCGCGCCTACGAACAGCGCTCCGCGAACGTCGTCATCGTGCAGGCGCTGGCGGCCGGATTGCCGCCGATCTTCGCGGATCCGCACCAGATCCAGCAGATTCTGCTCAATCTCATCATCAACGCGGAACAGTCCATGCTGTCGGCGCACGGCCGCGGCACGCTGGTGCTCCGGTCCTGGCACGAGCCCGAACGCGACGCGGTCATCCTGGAAGTGAAAGACGACGGGAGCGGGATGACAGAAGACGTGCAGGCCAAAGTCTTCGATCCGTTCTTTACGACCAAGGCCGTCGGCAAGGGCACGGGCCTGGGCCTGACGGTGGCCTACGCGATCGCGCAGGAACACGGCGGCCGGCTCAGCGTGAAATCCGGCACCGGCCGCGGCGCCTCGTTCTTCCTGGAGCTACCGGTGAGCGGCGCGACCGTGCGCGCGCCTGAAAGCGTGCCGACCGGCCCGCTGCCGCCCGTGCCGTCGGGCGCACGCGCGCTGGTCATCGAAGACGAACATGCGCTGGGTGATGCGGTGGCCGCGTCGCTGACCGACGAAGGTTTCACGGTCGATCGCGCGGAAAACGGTGAAGAGGGCCTCGCCAGGCTGGCCGAGCGCCGCTACGACGTCATTGTCTGCGACTTGAAAATGCCGAAGGTGGACGGGCCCGCGCTGTTTGCCGACGTGTCCGAGCGCATCCCGGACGTCCGCAAGCGCCTGATCTTCGTCACCGGCGACGTGGCCGGAACGGAAGCCGAGCGTTTCCTGGAAGACAGCGGATGCCGGTGGATACCGAAACCGTTTCGGCTGAGAGATTTGGTACGAGTGGCGCGCGAAACGCTGGGATAGTCAACTGCAACGAACAACTGACAACTAACAAGTGAAACGCTCACCACGGTCCCAGCCGTGGCAAGCGCCCTACCTGTTAGTTGCGAGTTGTTCGTTGATAGTTGCCTATGCCACCTTCCGCAGCTTGCGTCTCGTCTGCTGCGCCGGCTGAGCGGTGGCGGCGACGCGGCGGCGGTGCACGACGACGGGGCGCGCGACGGGCTTCGGCGCGGGCGCGGCGACCGTGGATTCCAGCGCCTGACGAAGACGCGTGATCGCGCGGGCGTGCAGCTGCGACACGCGCGATTCGTTCACGCCAATCGCCGTGCCAATCTGCTTCATCGTTGCTTCTTCAAAATAATAGAGACGGATGATCCGCTGTTCGCGCGCGGGGAGCCGTTCGAGCGCGGTGCGGACGCGATCCCGCATTTCGCCCTGCTCGAAGAGACGATGCGGAGACAGGGGCTCGCTCGGGACCATCACGGCCGGCAGCGTCGAGCTGTCCACGGCCTCGAGGTTTGCCATCGGCGAGGTGGATTCAATCGTGTTGATGCGAAGGATGGTGCGCTCGAGGCGTTCGACGTCGGAGCCGACGCGCTTGGCCAGGTCGGCCAGCGTGGGCTCGGCGCCGAGCTCGCGTCTGAGCTGCTCGCGCGCGGCTTCCAGTTCGCGGCGGACGCGGCGGACGCCACGCGGCCAGGCGTCGCGGCGGAGGGCGTCAATCATGGCGCCACGCACGCGTCGCTCGGCAAACGTCTCGAACTTGATGCCCCGGCGCTCGTCGAACCGGTGCGCCGCATCGATGAGACCGATGACGCCGTCCTGTACCAGATCGCCGAGATCGATGGAGTGCGGCATGGTGGAGGCCATGCGGCGGGCCAGGGACTCGACGTAAGGCAGACACGCGGCGACGCGGTCCCGCTGACTGTTCGCTAGGGGCGCTCGGTGCATCACTCATTCCCTCCCAATTAGCGCGGGGGGACTTGGTCCCCGCCCCCCCGACACGCTCCCTGGCGCGATTCGCTTGTTGCGTCCGGCAAATCGCGCGACGTTCGCGTGGCTCGCAGGCGCTCGCTCATGAGCGCCCGAGCGTGTCTTCCAATGGCAACAGCGGTGCCAGCATCAAGACGAATAAAAAGCGAAGTCGCGCCTTGAGGTGACTTGGCTGGCTAATTAGTTGAAAGAGCTTGAGTTAGGTAGAAAAAGCCGGCGTGTGAAGGTCCGTGAAATCGTGTGCTAGTATTGTCAAATTCTTGGCGGAGCTTTCAGGAGTGTCGTTCAGCCGTCAACCTTATGACTTGGTTCGTTCGAGATGACCGGTACCGACGGCGTGTTTGAGATTCTGAACGATGCCGATGGCCTCGAGGGCGCCGGAGACGACCTGGGCGGCCCGGACACGATGCGTTTCGTCGGTCAGCTTGGTCTCAAGCAGTTCCGAGTTCGCGAGGATGACGCCGAGCTGGTTGTTCAGCCGATGGAAGAGGCTGACGACTTCTGGCGCCATGGCGTCGGTGGTGCGCGATGAGTCGTCAGGCGCCACGGCTGAAGCGGGCCAGTTCGATGGCAGGTCTGACCTCGCCACCAGGCTCGCGCCACAGAGTCTCGGCGAAGATTCGCACGGATCCGCCCGCGGTGCGGACGTACTGGACTTTGCCGCTGGCAATCCAGTTATAGATGGTGCGGCGGCTGACGCCAACGAGCTCACAGGCCGTGGGAATTGAAACTGTCTTGCGGTCCAGCATCGGTGAATTCCCTCGCCCAGAGCTATCGGCGGGCCTCGGAGTGGACTTTAGAAGGTGTGACGGATGAACGAGGCCCAGCAACATCTCCTCCTGGTTGACGATGAGGCCGCGTTTCGGCAGGTGATTGCCGAACGGCTCGGAGACATCGGATATCGCGTGGAACAGGCCGGAACGGGCGAAGAAGCGCTCGAGCGGCTGCACGAGTTCGCCTTCGACGTGCTGATCACGGATCTGCGCCTGCCCGGCGTGGACGGCCGTCACGTGCTGGACGAGGCGTTCGCGCGGTATCCGGAAATCACGGCCATTGTCATCACGGGCTTTGGCGGCGTGCGCGAGGCCGTGGACGTGACGCGGCTTGGCGCGGAAGGTTTCATCACCAAGCCCTTTCAGTTCGAGGAGCTGTTGCACGAGCTGAACATGGCGTCCGAGAAGCGCCGCCTGAAGTCGGAGAACGCGTACCTGCGGGCGCAGTTGCAGGATCGGTTCAAGCTCGACGGCATCGTGGGCCGCACGCCCGTGATGATGCAGCTGTTCGAGTTGATCCGGACCGTGTCCGCGACGTCGAGCACCGTACTCGTGACCGGCGAGACCGGCACCGGCAAGGAACTGGCCGCGCGTGCGATTCACGACGCGAGCCCGCGGCGGAGCCAGCGGTTCGTGGCGCTCAATTGCAGCGCGATTCCCGAGACGCTGCTCGAGGCCGAGCTGTTCGGCCACGTCCGCGGCGCGTTTACGGGTGCGGTGGCCAATCGGCAGGGGCGGATGGAACAGGCCAACCGGGGCACGCTGTTTCTCGACGAGGTGGGCACGATGAGCCCGGCGCTCCAGGCCAAGCTGCTGCGCGTGCTGCAGTCGCGCGAGTTCGAGCGCGTGGGCGACTCTCAGACCATCAAAGTGGACGTCCGCGTGGTCGCGGCCACGAACTCGGACTTGAAAAAGATGGTCGCCGAGGGGTCGTTTCGCGAGGATCTGTTCTACCGGCTCAACGTCATCCCGGTGCGGATTCCGGCGCTGCGCGAGCGGCGGGCGGACATTCCGCTGCTCGCGCAGTTCTTCCTGGATCGGTTTGCCAGAGAGGCCGGCCCGTCGCGCGGCCGCGTGACAATCGCGCAGGATGCCCAGCAGGCGCTCATGGCGTACGACTGGCCCGGTAACGTTCGGCAGCTGGAAAACGTGATCGAGCGGGCGTTCGCGCTGTCGCCGGGCCGCAGCCAGATCGACGCGACGGATCTGCCCCCGGAAGTGCAGCAAATGCCAATCGCGATCGACCCGACGGAGTACGTGCTGCCAGAACCTGGCGTGGATCTGGAGCGCGTGGTGGCCAGGTTCGAGCATTCCCTGATCAAACGCGCGCTCGAGCGCACCGACGGCAACAAGAGCCAGGCCGCGGACCTGTTGCAGCTCAAGCGCACGACGTTGATCGAGAAGCTCAAGAGACTGGAGCGGATCTGACGTGGCGCGACATTCCTTCTGGGTCATTGTCGATGGCGGCACGCCGACGTCATTCCGGTCGCGCGAGCGCGAAGACCTGGTGCCGACACTGGCGCAGTTGAAGCGGACGCAGCCGAACGTCGAACTGAAATGGTTCGAACGCGGGAAATTCTGGACGGGGCCCGGTGAGGCGCGCGACGCGCTCATCGCGCGGCGAGAGTCGCCCAAGCGGCCCAGCGGCTGGCGGCCTGGCGGCGATCACGTGGATCCGCGCGCGAAATACGAGCTGTCGCGCGACGAAAAACGCGCGCGCTTCAAAGCCAGGCAGGGCGGATTCCGCGGGCGCGACGAGGCGCGGCCGCAGGGCGACGATCGGCCGCGCGACGAGAGACCGCGGGATGATCGGCCACGGGATACCCGGCCGCATCACGACCGGTCGCGAGGGGATCGGCCGCAGGCTGATCGGCCGTGGCGGCCGAAGCGGCCGTGGGACAGTGGCGGAAAGCCGGGCGGCGACAGACCACGAGGCGAGTGGCGGGGCCGCGATCAGCGCGGCGATCGGCCGCGCGGCGATTGGCGCGGCCGTGATGAAAGGGGCGATCGCCGCGATGAGCGGCCGCGTGGCGATCGGCCACAAGGCGATCGGCCATGGCGCCCGAAGCGGCCGTGGGGCGACGGCGGAAAGCCGGGCGGCGACAGACCACAAGGCGGCTGGCGCGGCAGAGATCAGCGCGCCGATCGGCCGCGCGGCGATTGGCGCGGCCGTGATGAAAGGGGCGATCCCCGCGATGAGCGGCCGCGTGGCGATCGGCCACAAGGCGATCGGCCGGAAGGTGATCGCCCGTGGCGCCCGAAGCGGCCGTGGAGCGACGGCGGAAAGCCGGGCGGCGACAGACCACGAGGCGAGTGGCGGGGCCGCGATCAGCGCGGCGATCGGCCGCGCGGCGATTGGCGCGGCCGTGATGAAAGGGGCGATCGGCGCGATGAGCGGCCGCGTGGCGATCGGCCGCAGGGCAATCGGCCGGAAGGTGATCGCCCGTGGCGCCCGAAGCGGCCGTGGAGCAGCGACCGGCAGCGTGACGATCGGCCACGAGCTGACCGACCACGTGACGACCGGCCTCGCGACGACCGGCCGCGGGGACCTGAACGCCCGGGGGGCGGCAACCGCCCCTGGCGCCCGAACAAGCCAAGAGGGCCAAAACGCTAGCGCAATGTTCTATTCAATGACCAAATAATATTGGTCATTAAATAGAAGACATTTAGATAGGTATAGTTGGCGCGACGAAGAAGTTGGAAATAATCTCGCGAAGCTGATCCACTGACTCCGCTGAGTTAATCGACAGCCGCAACTGCGAACCGCCCTCGAAGCCCTTGGTGTACCACGAGCAGAGGGCCCGCAACTTATTGATCACCCAGCGTTCCCGCCCCCGCGCCGGAGCAGCCGGGCGGATGGCGTACATGGGCGCGCTGGATGGCGCCTCGTGCCGGAAGCCCTCAGCCTCATCGACGCGCTCGCTGAGCAACAGATCGATGTAATCCAACAGGAATTGACCGCGATCTTCGCGCGACGCCTGGCCGGCCGCATCGCCCCGGCCGGCTGCCGCGGCCTGGCTGAAAATCCACGGGTTCCGCAGCGCGCCGCGCCCCACGAGCACCCCGCCCACACCGTGGTTGGCCAGGCGCTGGACGATCTGGTCGGCCTCCACGCAATCGCCGGATCCGAACACCGGGATCCGCACGCTCTCCGCGACGCGCGCGATGAGCGACCAGTCTGACTCGCCGGTGTAGGACTGGGCGGCGGTCCGGCCATGCACTGCGACCGCCGCGGCGCCGGCGTCTTCGACCATGCGCGCCAGCGTCGGCGCATTGATCTCCCGCTCGTTCCAGCCCGCGCGCATCTTGACCGTCACCGGGATCCGCACCGCGGCGGTCATCGCGCGCACGACGCTCGCGGCGTGCGCGGGCTCCCGCATCAGGCTGCAGCCCGCGTTGTGCTTGGCGATCTTCGGGACCGGGCATCCCATGTTGATGTCGATGACATCCGCGCCCATGCCTTCCACGACCTGCGCGGCGTCGGCCATCACCGCCGGATCGCCGCCAAAGATCTGGATGGATACCGGCCGCTCTTCTTCGGTGTACTCGGCGTACTCCAGCGTGCGATCGATCCCGCGGACCAGTCCCTCGGAGGACACCATCTCGGTCACGACGAGGCCGCAACCGCCTTTGCGCTTGACCAGGCGGCGGAACGCGGTGTCCGTCATGCCGGCCATCGGGGCCAGCGCGACCGGGTCGGTGAGTTCGATGGATCCGATGCGGGTCACTACTTGCCGGCGCCGACAGCTTTGGCCCGCGCGGCCCGCTCCGTCTCGTACATCTGCTTGTAGGTGTCGTCCTTCCACTCGATGACGGCCTGGGTCAGGAGCTTCTGGATGAGCTTGGCTTTCTCCACTTCGAGACGGGCCTCGAGGATCTTCTGCGCGATCGCATCCTTCGATTTTTCCAGGGTTTCCGGCTCCGCGGCCACGCGCGTCTCGAGTTTCAGGATCTGGTAGCCGCCGGCGCGCCGGAGCGGCTCGCTGATCTCGCCCACCTTCAGCTTGCCGATCGCTTCGGCAATGGTCGGATTCAGATCGTTCTCCGCCACGGGCCCCATGAGACCGCCGTTGGGTTTCGTCGTGGAATCAGAAATCTCCTCGACCAGCTTGGCGAAATCCTCGCCTTTGATCGCGCGCTCCCGCGCGGCCGTAATCTTCGCTTTGGCATCCTCGTCGGCGCCCGCGCTGACCGTCGCCTGGCCGTTGATCGTTGTCGTCGGAACGTTGACGAAGATCTCGCGGACGGTCACGGTCGCCGGCTTCATGAATTCATCCAGGTGCGCGTTGTAGTACTGGCGCGCTTCTTCTTCCGTCAGGTTCATGCTCTTCGCCAGTTCCTTCTGCGAGACGACCTCGACGAAAAACGCGCGTTCGACTCGCACGCGGAGCTGGGCCATGGTCATGCCCTCGCCCTTGAGCAACGCGTCGAAGGCCTGATCGGGCGTGATGTTGTACTGCTTGGCGTACTGGTCCAGCTGATCCTTATTGGCTTTCTTCAGTCCGTCGATCGCCGCTTTGAACCGTTCTTCCGTGAACTTCGCGCCAGGCACTTCCTTGCCGTGCTGCACGAGTAACAACTCGTCAACCGCCGACACCAGAATCTGCGGCGTCACGGGCGCCAGCAGGGCGGCCAGACTCGCATCGTTCAGCTCCTGCGGGCTCTCAACGTTCCGATTCTGCTGTTTCAGAGCCTGAATCTGCTGATATTCCA
>DASUGC010000027.1:0-5354 GCA_036274235.1 Vicinamibacterales bacterium | reverse complement strand
CGCCGTGGCCAGTTCAACCTCGGCGTGATGAAACGGCGGGCGGCGTCTCGCGTCAGCATCATCGGGCAGCTGAAGCAGAACAGATTGGCGGCGAGCACGATCGCCATGACCAGCAATCCACGCCAGTGAATCGAGGTCGACACCGTCGCGAGGTTGCGTGGCGAAACCTGTGGGCCGAACAGGCCGTGAAGGACGGCGACCGCGGT
This sequence comes from Vicinamibacterales bacterium, assembly GCA_036274235.1. GTDB lineage: Bacteria > Acidobacteriota > Vicinamibacteria > Vicinamibacterales > SCN-69-37 > DASUGC01. The sequence goes on along the minus strand of DASUGC010000027.1, from coordinate 5,148 downwards.
CAACGCCAGGACGAGGAGCCGCACGCACACCCGCCAGTGCCGCGACGACAGAAGAGAGGCGATCACCGGCTGACGCAGCAGATCCATGAACTAAGGCGGCGGTCCAACGTTCGTGCGCTCGGCGAGAGCGGAAATACGACGACCGTCGGCGAGCACCCCGCTCGCCACGAGCGTCCACTCCCCGGCCATCGAGAACGAAATCCGGGCGACATAGATGCCGTCCGCGGTTTCACGGGCGTCGGCCACGACGGGAGTCATCCCCGGATGCGACATGTGCGCCTCGATCGAGACCCTGGCGCCGCGCATCGGATTCGACTGGCCGTCACTGAGAGTGACACGTACGGCAGCATTCGAACCGACTCGAGGAGCAGCAGGATCCAGAACGAGGGCCGCGCGAAGATCACCAGCGGCAGTGCGGTCGCCGCACGCGACCGCACCACAGAGGAGCAGCGCGATCAGACCGCGGCGGGCGACACCTTTCGATCCCACGCGCATGTACATGCCGGCCTGCCGGCCCTGGCCGGTGGGAACATGTGGAAGTACATCGCCACCACCATGGGGAGGAAGACGATGGTGTTGTAGAAGAGGTGCAGCTCGACGCGCGGAATCCAGAGTTGCGCGATGCTCGTCGGCACGGGCCGATCGAGCAGGTTGTAGCCCGCGACACGCTGCGCCAGAAGCAGGAAATGCTCGAAATGGTGGAAGAACTGAATCCCGAGGGCGACCGTCCACCAGCGGCGATCGTCCGTTTCCGTGAAACCAGGCCGAAGCGCCCAGAGGCCGATCAGCATCACGAGTGCGTAGCCGTAGTGGAGCGCCTCCGACGAAATCAGGGCCGGGAAGAAATAGCCAAGGGCACCGCGAGCCTCGGGAACAGGCCAGCCGAGTACGTAAATCTGCAGCCCTTGCAGCAGGTGCTCACCCCAATGCGCAAGCACGATGAACATGAAGATCCGCATGGCGGTTTCATGCCGTGGGCCGTTGAGGACGTCCAGATAGCGCTTCGCCATAGTGCCTCGGATTAAGGGAGCCAGATTATTTCGCAGGCCGGACGCGGGGCAATACTGCGATTCAACTAGGCCGACGATGGGCCGAATTACCGCCGCTACCGGGGTTCCACCGCCAGAGCATGCTGACCGCAACGCCTGCCGCGATGATGCCGGCCGTCAGTACGACCCGGCCAGCCACTGCCTGGGCCGGCGACAGGTGGTCTCCAACCCAGACCCATCCCAGGGCGGATACGCCGACCAGGACGACCACGAAGAGCGAGATGGCAATCCGAATGAGATTGTGGGCACCCATGACGACGGGACGATAACGCGCGTCGACGACTGACGCAAGCATGGCCGTTTCCGCGCGCGTGCACGCGTGCCCTACTTCGCAGCGGAGAGTACGCCCACCACGTACGCGCTCACGTCGCGCACCTGCTCGGGCGTGAACGTGGCGCTGAAGGGCGGCATGCTGTTGCGGCCCGACGAGACGGTTCGAATGGTGGCCGCGAGATCCTTGAGGTTCGCGAGTGGCGCCCCGACGCCGTGGCCGCCCTTGCCGTCGGCGCCGTGGCAGACGACACACGCTTGCTCGTACAGCAGCTTGCCGCGAGTGAGATCGGCGTCAGCCACACGTGGCGCCGCGGCGTCCACCCGCTGAGCCGTGCCGTCTGAGACGGGCACCGCGGCTGCGGTACGAGATACCGGAGTACCGGAGGTCACCGGCGGCATCGTTCCATCGAGGCCGAACAGCCAGACGCTGTCGCCGCGCGCCGACCCGAGCAGCGCGCTGCCCGCGGAGTACGCAATCACGTACTGCTTGCCGTTGTGCTCGAACGTACTCACCGGAGCGTGCATGCCCGCGCCCGTCTGGAATTCCCACACCTGCTCTCCGGTGGTGGAGTCGAGCGCGGTCAGCCGGCCGTCGGCCCGGCCGACGAACAGCAGGCTGCCGCCAGTGGCGAGCAGGCCGCTGTAGCACTGATCCGCCCAGCGAAAGCGCCAGACGATCTTGTTGGTGGTGACGTCGAGGGCGGCGATGATGCCGGCGCGCGGCACCGGCGTAAACGCCACGTTACCGCCCGTGAAATTCGCGCCGGGACCATTGCCCGGAGGAACGAGATTCGGATCGCCGCCGCCGGCGTAGCCGTTGACGACAGACGAGGCGCATACGAACAGCCGCTGGCGGGCCGGATCGTAGGCGCTCGGCGGCCAGTTGGCGCCGCCCCAGATGCCGGGCAGCATGATCGTCGGGCTGTTGCCGGCGAACGGCGTGAAGATCCGCCCGTCGTTGATCAACTTGAACCCTTCCGGCGCCGCATCGATGATCTGCGGCACGACGGCGTCGCCGCGGGGGAACGGCTGCGTCGCGGCGGTCCGCTGGCGCGGTTCCTGCGGGACAGGCTTCTCGTCGATGCCGATGAGCGGCCGGCCGTTCTGACGATCGAGGATGTACGCCCAGCCGGTCTTTCCGACCTCGGCGATCGCCTTGCGTGTGCGGCCGCCGACGGTGACGTCCATCAGGATCACCGGATTGCTGGCGTCGTAGTCCCAGATGTCGTGATGCACCTGCTGGAAGTGCCAGCGGTACCTGCCGGTCTTCAGCTCGACGGCGACCATCGACACCGTGTAGAGGTTGTCGCCCGCACGCACGGCTCCGTTGTAGTCGGGTCCGGCGTTGCCGGTGGAGAAATAGACCAGACCCAGCTCCGGATCGATCGCCGGTGTCTGCCAGACCGATGCCCCACCGTACTTCCACGCGTCGCTTCCCTTCGGCCAGCTCTCGTGGCCGGCCTCACCGGGGCCGGGAATCGTGTAGAAGGTCCAGACGAGGCGGCCGTCCCTGGCGTCGAACGCTTTGACGCGTCCGCGCGTGCCCTTGTCCGCGCCGGCGAACCCGGTGATGACCAGGCCGTCGAAATACACCGGTGCCGACGTGATCGAGAAGTTGTCCTGCCAGCGCTCGGCCGGGATCTTCCAGACCACCTTTCCGGTGGCGCGATCGAGCGCGACGAGCTGCGCGTCGAGCTGACCGATGAACACCTTGTCTTCGCTGATCGTCACGCCCTTGTTGTTCCATCCGCAGCAGACCGACGTGATCTTCGGGTCGAGGCTGGCGGTGTACTGCCAGAGGATCTCCCCGGTGTCGATCGACAGCGCGAAGACGTCGTTGGCGCCGGTGCTCACGTAGGCAACGCCGTCGGCTACGACCGGCTGCGCGAAGCCCGAGTACTGCGGGGCGGCGCCGGAGCCGCGCAGCCGCGTGCGCCAGACACCTTTCAACTGCGCCACGTTGTCGCGCGTGATCGCCTTCAGCGGTGAGTAACGCTGGTTATAGAGGTTGCCGCCATTGGTCGGCCAGCCGCGGGTTGGAGGCGCCGTCAATGCCGCGGCGGAAAAGTCGCGCGCGCTTCCCCGATTGACCTGCGCGTAGACAGAGGCCGCGAGCAGCGCGACCGTGCACGATGCAGCGATCAGTGACCTGCGCATGGCTCAGAAGGTTACCACCGCCATGTACACCACGAACACCATTCCGAAGAACAAGAAACCGGCGGAATACATCAGAAAAAGACCGATCGACTTCAGAAGCGTCCGTGGCCACGAACCGCCGTAGACACGACGCAACGCGATCGGAAGTGCGGCCAGGAGCCACAACGCAATCACACCGCGCAGTGAGAGCGTGGCCAACCCCGGAAGGCCGGGCCGTCCGGCCAGAAACCACAACGTGAAGCTGAGAAAGAGGAAGGCATGCTGATACAGCGCGAAGACGAGGTGATCGATGTAGTAGCCCTGTTTCCTGTAGAACAGTTCCAGAATGAGCGCCGACATGGGCACGAACAGAAAGAAAGCAGTCTGGATGTACCGGTATGAGGTCCGTGCGAACGCATCAGGGTTGGCACGCGCGCGCGCACTGACTTCCTGAAACTTCTGATCACCAAACCACACGTGTTCGGGCAGCGCGATGGTGACCTTGCTTCCGCTCGGGGACCGTGCTGCTTTGGCCTCGGCCTCCTCCGCTGAGCCGGCGATGAAGACGTAGACGGGCGGCGCAGTAACCGTGAAGACGTTGAACAAACCGAAGAAGACGAGCGCAGCGACCAGATACGCTCGGAGCGGCGAGAGGTAGGCCACTCGATGGCCCGCCAGGTACTCCTTCGTGACCTGACCGGGCGTGAAGAGCAACGGACGCACGGTCCGGATCAGCCGCGAATCGAGACTCAGGATCTCGCCGAGCCCTTCCGACAGCAGCGTCGAGAACGGACGATGAAAGTCGCGCGCAGATTGGCCACACTGTGCGCAGAAGGGGCCCGCCAGCGGCGCCGCGCAGTTGGCGCACTGCGCCGCGGTTGCGGCGACGGCCTCGCCGGACACTCCAGTCACGTGCGCATTCTATGCGCCCGCTGGCAGACGTCGATCGTGATACTTTTCCGGGACCACAAGGGGGCCAGCGTGACCCGACTTCAGAGAATCGCGGCGGCCACAGCGGTAATCGGAGCGCTCGGAGTCAGCGCAACAATCGACGCCCGGCAGCGCGGGGTATCGAACGCAGTGGCGAGCGCCGGTGCGAACGTCACCGGCGAGGTGCTGAGACGCACGAGTACGGCAAACGACGCGATGCCCGGATCGTGGCTCAGCTACGGGCGCGACCAGTCGGAAACCCGCTACAGCACGCTCAAGCAGATCAACACCTCGAACGCGCATCGGCTGGGTCTTGCCTGGTCCTATGTGATGGGCGCCGGCGGCAGCAATCAGGAAGGCACGCCGCTCATGTGGAACAACACGCTCTACGGCATCACGGCGTGGAGCGTCGTCTTCGCCCTCGACGCGCGCACCGGCAGGGAGATCTGGCGATGGGATCCGCAGATCGACCAGCCGGCCACGCGGTCCGCCATCTGCTGCGGCATCGTGAACCGCGGCGTCGCGATCTACAACGGAACGATCATCGCTCCGTCGATCGCCGGCCGCCTGTTCGCGCTCGACGCGCGCAGCGGAAAGCCAGTCTGGGAAACGCGGCTCGTGGACTCAAAGGAACTCCTCACTCTGACGATGGCCCCGCGCGTCGCGGGCGGGAAGGTGATCATCGGCGCGGCGGGAGGCGACCGGCCAACGCGGGGGAGCTTCTTTGCGGTGGACGCGCAGACGGGCAAGCTGGCGTGGC
>DASUGC010000026.1:0-28503 GCA_036274235.1 Vicinamibacterales bacterium | reverse complement strand
CCGGGGATTGTCGTCGGCTTGGCCTGCAGCATCTGGCTTCCCCCGGGGATCGTGCCGAGCCTGATTGGGGCGGCGATTGGGGCCGCCATTCCATGGCTGATTCGGTACATCTGGTTCCGCGTCACCGGTGTGGAAGCGATGGGCCTGGGCGACGTCAAGATGCTCGCCATGATTGGCGCGTTTCTGGGCTGGCAGCAGGTGTGGGTCGTGCTGTTTTTCGCCAGCCTCACCGGCGCGCTGCTCGGCATCACGATGCTGGCGATCCAGAAACGCTCCCTGGCCAGCCGCCTGCCGTTCGGAACCTTCCTCGCGGTCGCCGCCTACGCGGCTTCGATCGTCGGCCCGCCTATAGTTTCCTGGTACGTAGGATTGTATTCGTAGGTCTCGGTTCAACGGTCCAAGGTCCAAGGGGCCAAGGGTTCGGTCCTTGGACCGTTGGGCCATGGACTTTTGGACCGGCTGAGATCCGATCGCAATGCCTGCGTACTCTCAGTGATGAGTACGCAATTTCTGCGATCGATGTCTGTTCACATGCCGTGAGATCTCGGGCGAAAATTGGATCGCGAGTTGCAGTGATCGCGCGTGTTCATGTCTTCTCCCACGCGCGCGCCGGATCGCGAAAGCGGTTTCAGCCTGATCGAAGTGTGCGTCGCGATGCTGCTCATCGCCATCGCGCTGTCGGCGGTCGCGCAGCTCTTCGTCATCTCACTCGCGGCGCAGGACGACGCGCGCGTGCAGAGCATGACGACCATTCTGGCCAATCAAAAGATTGAAGAACTGCGCGGGCTGGTCTGGACCATCGATCAGAACGGCGTGCCGATCAGCGATCGGTCGAGCGACCTGTCGGTCAGTCCCGCGACGGCCGGCGGATCGGGGCTGAACGCCTCGCCGGTGAATTCGCTGGACGTCAACACGCCGGAATATGTGGACTACCTGGACGGGAACGGCACGTGGGTTGGCACCGGGTCGTCGGCGCCGCGCAACGCGCGGTACATCCGGCGCTGGTGCATTCAGCCGCTTCCGGCCGATCCACAGGACGCGGTCGTCCTGCAGGTGCTTGTGACCACGGTGACGAACGACCGCCACGCCCGCACGTCCCGAGGGCGGCTGCCCGGCGATGCGCTCGTGACCACCGTGCGGACGAGAAAGGCCCATTGAAATGACGGCAGCCATCCGCACTGATTCGGGCTGGTCCCTTGTCGAGCTCTTGATCGCACTGCTGATTGCGCTCGTGATCTCGACCGCGGCGCTGACGGTCCTCGGGGCGCACATGGGGATGGCGCGCACGCAACCCATGGCGGTGGATCTGCAGCAGCGGGCGCGCGGCGGCGCCGAGGTTCTGTATCGCGATCTGCAGTTGGCTGGCGCGGGCCCATCCTATGGTCCGTCACCGGGGCCGCTGCACCGTGCGTTGCCACCCGTCGTGCCGCGGCGTATGGGACTGCAGGGCGCGGACGGCCCAACCGTAGCGAGGGCCGACGCCATCACGATCATGTACGTGGCCGCCACGCCGGCCCAGTCCGCGCTGCGGCAGCCGCTGCCGGCCGGCGGATCCACGCTGTTCGTCGAACACGGGCCGCAATGTCCGGCCAGCGATCTGTTGTGCGCGCTCGCCACGGGTGCGTCGCTCGTGGTCTTCGATCGCCTCGGCCACTTCGATTTCTTTACCGTGACGAGCATCGGCGTGGACAGTGCGCAGGTCCGGTCCTGGCAGGCGGGGCATTCAAGCTACGCCTATGACGCCGGCGCAAGCCTCAGTGAAGCCCAATGGCACACCTACTACTTCGATCCGACGAACCGGCAGCTCCGACACTTTGACGGCTATTTGACCGATATACCGGTAGTGGATGAGGTGGTGGGCGTGACATTCGAATATGAGGGCGATCCCTTACCACCGTGGGCTCCGAAACCGCCCGCAGGAACCGCTAATTGCCTTTACGACGCGTCGGAAACGCCATGGCCTGGCCTCGCAAGTCTGCCCGCTCACGACGGGTCGCTGGCCGCCCTGCCGCTTTCGATTTTGTCTGACGGACCCTGGTGCGGCGATGGCGATAACACTTTTGATGTTGACCTTCTGCGCATTCGGCAGGTGAGAGTGACGCTTCGTTTGCAGGTCGGCAACGACATGATGCGCGGCAAGTCCGCGGACTTCGCCATCGCCGGCAAGGGGACCGACCGCCGGCAATTGCTATCCGACTATGTGCTCCGCTTTACCGTCGCGCCGCGCAACATGGGCTGGGATCACTAATGGCGCTGCTGGCACTCATCACGACGATGCTGCTGGGATCGATAGGCCTGGGGCTCGTCACCGTGACAAGCACGGAAGCCGCGATGGCATCAAATCATCGCGAGTCGAGCGAGATGCTGCATGCCGCGGAGGCCGCGGCCGAATTGGCCTCGGCTGAAGTCATCCGTGCCGCGTCGTGGAACGACGTCCTGTCCGGCGTTACATCCTCGGCATTTACGGATGGCACGACGACGCCGCGCCTGGCATCCGGGGAAGTGTTGAACCTGGCGAGCCTGACGACGGCATGGCAGGCGGCATCGGATGCTGAGGCCAGGCACGGCCTGAACAATCCTCGATGGCGACTGTTTCTGTATCAGCCTCTTGCGTCAATTACGCATGCGTCTGCGTCCTCGCAATATGTCATCGCGTGGGTCGCGGACGATCTTGCGGAAACCGACAATGACCCGCTCACTGACGGAAACGGCATTGTCCTGGTCCGCGCGCAAGCGGCGGGTCGCCTGGGAATGGCACGCACGATCGACGTTTCAATTGCAAAGAAGGACCTTGGTATCGGGATCGCATCCTGGAGGGTAGTCCAGTGACCGTAGTACAGAACCCCGTTGTCATCATGGCCATCATGTCGTGGCTGGCCGCGCCGCCGCAGTCGCTGGGCGAGGTGGCCCAGAAAGAAGCGATGCGGCGGCAGATGCTGCCTAAGTCAGCGGTCGCCGTCAGCGGCTCCGGATTGCCGGGCGGCATGTCGTCCATCCCCAGTCAGGCGTCACCATCGTCCGGAGAATCGGCGCCCACTGCTGCGGCGGCCGCGCCCGCCAATCCGGCAGTCGAGCACAAGAATGACGAGGCCTGGTGGCGGAAACGAATGACTGACGCGCGGAAGGCGCTCGACGAAGACCAGGCGACAGCGGCGACCCTGCAGACGAGAATCAACGGCCTCCAACGCGACGTCGTCAATGTCGATAACCCGTTGCAGCAGCAACGCCTGCGCGATGATTTGACGAACGCGCTGGCCGAACTGGAGAAGGCCAAGGCAAGAGTGACGAACGGCCAGAACGCGATTCAGTCCATTCAGGATGAGGCACGAAGGCTCGACGTGCCCCCGGGTTGGGTGAGATAGGGCTATGGCGCGGAGTCTTACGCGGGCATGCCAATCGCGCCCAGGGCCGCGCCGAGTTCCTGCTGAGTGATGTCTGCGGCGATGGCCGAGGTGCCGAGGCCGGCGCAGAGGACGAAGTGCAGTCTGCCGTCGGCGATCTTTTTGTCGCGGGCCATGATGTCGTGAGCGTCGGTTTGGCGGAGATCGGCAACCGGCGGCAGCGGGCCCATCCTGCGGATGAGATCGGCCAGATGGTCGCGATCGGCTGGCGGCATCAGGCCGCGCATGGTTGAGAGTTCCGCGGCGGCCAGCATGCCGTAGGCGATGGCTTCGCCGTGACGAAAGCGCCGGTAGTCGGTCATGGCCTCCAGCGCGTGGCCCACGGTGTGTCCGAAGTTCAGCACTCGCCGCAGGCCGGTCTCGCGTTCGTCGGCTGACACCACTTGCGCCTTGATTTTGCAGCATTGGGCGATCAGCGGGCTGAGCGTGGCCGAATCGATCCGCAGGATTTGCCGGAGATCTCTGGAAACGGTGTCGAAGAGTTCGCGCGACAGTACCACGCCATATTTCACGACTTCATAGAGGCCGGCCCGAAACTCGCGCCTCCGCAGGCTCTTCAGGACGTCCGGATCGCAGACCACGAGCGTAGGGGAGTGGAAGGCGCCAGCCAGGTTCTTCCCGGCGGGAAGATTGACGCCGACTTTGCCTCCGACGGCGCTGTCCACCTGCGCCAGCAGTGTCGTGGGGATCTGAACCAGCGCCAGGCCCCGGAGGTACGTGGCCGCGGCAAATCCTGCCACATCGCCCGTGACGCCCCCGCCGAAGGCGACGATGGTGCTCGAGCGTGAGATACCGCGTTTGCCGAAGGCGTCATACAGCCGGGACACCGTTTGCAGTGTCTTGGCGCGCTCGCCATCGGGCATCAGGACAGGACCGGCCTCGCCGGCGAGGCCCGCCAGCCGATGACCCTGCGTGCGCCATACGGGGGGCACGCTCACGACTGTCACGTCCTTCAGCCCGGCAGCCTGCAGTTGATTGGGGAAATCGGCGAGGGCGCCGGAGCCAACGAGCACGGGATATCGGCGTTGCTGGCTGGGGACCTCGATCCTGACGAGGGACATCCGGAGGTAGGATAGCAGGCTACCGTGAGCGCGAGACTCTCCGCCGACTACCTCATCATCGGCAGCGGCATTGCAGGGTTGCGCGCCGCGCTCACGTTGCAGCAGCACGGACGGGTTCTGCTGCTGACAAAGGCCGAGGCCCGCGCCGGCAGCACGGGATTTGCGCAGGGTGGAATTGCCGCGGCCGTGGGCCCGGACGACAGTCCTGAGCTTCACTATGCCGACACGATCGCTGCCGGGGACGGTCTCTGCGATCCGGCAGCCGTGCGGGTGCTCGTCGAGGACGGGCCGCGGTATGTTCGCGAGCTCGAGGAGTGGGGTGCGGCGTTCGATCGCCAGGCCGATGGCTCGCTCGATCTCGCGCGCGAAGGTGCGCACGCGGTGCGCCGCGTGTTGCATGCTCAGGATGCGACGGGCCGCGAGATCAGCCGAACCCTGGCACACCGGCTCCTGAAATCGCCCAACGTGACGATGGTCACGCACGCGCTGGCCATTCAGGCGATTGTCGAAGGCGGCCGGGTGGGCGGCGTCCGGTTCGTCGATGCCGACGGCGTCGTTGGCGAGGCCCGCGCCCGCGCGACGCTGATCGCGACCGGCGGCGCCGGGCGGGTCTACCGTGAGACCACCAATCCCCCCGTAGCCACCGGTGACGGCGTCGCGCTGGCATTTCTGGCGGGTGCCCGCATCGCCGACATGGAGTTCGTGCAGTTTCATCCGACGGCCCTGGCGGTCCCCGGCGCGCCGCGCTATCTGCTCTCGGAAGCGTTGCGCGGCGAGGGCGCCCGTCTCGTCAACGCGCGCGGTGAGGCATTCATGGCCCGTGAAGATCCTGCCGGGGATCTCGCGCCTCGCGACCGTGTGGCCCGGGCCATTGTTCGAGAGACCGATCGCACGGGGGCGCCCGTCTACCTGACCCTGGCGCACCTGCCGGCGGCGACGATTCGCAGCCGGTTTCCGCTCATCGCCGATCTGTGCCGGCGTGTGGGGCTCGATCTCGCCACTGACAGGCTTCCCGTCAGTCCGGCCGCGCATTACGTCATGGGGGGCGTCCAGACCGATCTGAATGGCCGGACGTCGCTTCCGGGCCTGTACGCGGCCGGTGAGGCCGCCTGTACGGGCGTGCACGGCGCGAACCGCCTGGCCAGCAATTCGCTCCTCGAGGGACTTGTGTTCGGGGGGCGGGCGGGCGAAGCGATGCGTGACGACGAGGCCGCGAGCGGCTGGGGGGCGGCGGAGCCGGCCGACCCCTTGCCGTCAGGCGACGAGGTCGCCGCCCCGATCGATCCGGCCGCCATCGCTGATCTCATGTGGCGGCACGTCGGGGTTTTCCGCGACCGCGACAGCCTGCAACGGGCGCTCGCGTCCCTCGATCCAGCATGGGCGGCGCTTGATGCCGATTTGCGCGCGGGCCGTGCCGCTGACGTGGCCGGTTGGCAGACGCGCAGCGTGCTCGTCGTGGCGAGGCTGATTGCGCGCGCGGCCCTGCGGCGCGAGGAAAGCCGTGGCGCGCACTACCGCCGGGATTTCCCGCATAAGGACGAGCTACACTGGTTGCGCCACACGATTGAGACCCGCGAGTAGCGCGAGAACCTGCGAGTGCCCCTCGAGTAAACAACCATGTCTGACCAGAAGCCCGAGCACAAGAAAGATCACTTCGTCACGGAAATCACGCCCCGATCCGAGGACTTCTCGCGCTGGTACCTCGACGTCGTGCGTCGCGCTGAGATGGCCGATTACTCGCCGGTCAAGGGCTGCATGGTCATCCGTCCGTACGGCTACGCCATCTGGGAACACATCCAGCGGTTGCTGGACGCCCGGTTCAAGGCGACCGGTCACGTCAACGCGTACTTTCCGTTGTTCATTCCCGAGACGCTCCTGAAGAAGGAAAAGGAACACGTCGAAGGATTCGCCCCGCAGGTCGCGTGGGTCACGCGCGGGGGCGACGAGGATCTCGAAGAGAAGCTCATCGTGCGTCCGACGTCGGAGGTGCTCGTCGGCACGATGTACGCCAAATGGGTCAAGTCCTGGCGGGATCTGCCCGTGCTGATCAACCAGTGGGCGAACGTCGTTCGCTGGGAAAAGGTTACCCGGCCGTTCCTGCGCACCACCGAGTTCCTCTGGCAGGAAGGCCACACGGCGCACGAGACGGCAGAGGAAGCCGAAGCCGAGACGCTGTTGATCCTCAGCCTGTACAAGGAGTTTGCGGAGCAGGAGCTCGCGATGCCTGTGATCGATGGCATCAAGAGCGACAGCGAAAAATTCGCCGGCGCGTCGCGCACGTATTCCATCGAGGCGCTCATGGGCGACGGCCGCGCGTTGCAGGCGGGAACGTCGCACAACCTAGGCCAGAACTTCGCCAAAGCCTTCGAGATCCAGTTTCAGGGCCGCGATAAGACGCTCCAGCACGCATGGACGACGTCCTGGGGCGTATCCACGCGCCTGATTGGCGGCGTGATCATGACGCATGGCGACGACAGCGGGCTGGTCCTGCCGCCGAACGTCGCGCCGTACCAGGTGGTGATCATTCCGATCCCGCGCGGCAACTGGAAAGAGACCGTGCTGCCCAAGGCCGAAGCGCTGCGCGCGGATCTGGCGGCCCGGGGCGTGCGCGTCAAGCTCGACGCGAGCGAAGAGAATTCGCCGGGCTGGAAGTATGCCGAGTGGGAACTGCGCGGCGTGCCCTTGCGGCTGGAAATCGGTCCCAAAGATCTCGAGAAGTCGCAGGTGTTTTCCGCCCGGCGCGACACGCGTGAAAAGGCCGCGATTCCGCTGGCCGACATCACGACGCGTGTGCCGGAACTGCTCGCGGAAATTCAACGGAATCTCCTGGAGCGCGCGCGCAAGTTCCGCGAGGACAACACGTCGGAAGCTTCCACGTGGGCCGAGTTCACGGCGGCCATGGCGGGCCGGCCCGGTTTCGTCATTGCGGCCTGGTGCGGCGACGCCGCCTGCGAGGCGGCCATCAAGGCCGAGACCCAGGCGACCCTGCGGAACATTCCGATGGGCTCGCCGCGTATCGACGGGACGTGCGTCCGATGCGGTAAACCGGCGCACGTGCGCGCGTGGTTCGCCAAGGCGTATTAAGGCCGATTAAGACAATTCTGAGAATGGTTTACGGCGTTCGGGTGCGTCGTCCGGGCGCGCTATAATGGACTCGTCGAAACCAGCAGCAGGAGCAAGGTAATGGGACCCTTCGGCTTTCCGGAAATGGTCGTGATTCTTCTGGTGGCCCTGATCATTTTCGGGCCGCGGAAGCTGCCGGAGCTCGGCCGTTCGCTGGGCAAGAGCATCAATGAGTTCAAGCGCGCGTCGAACGAGCTGCGCTCGACGCTTGACGACGAGATTCGCGCGGAGGAGCGGAAGGCCCCGCCGCCGACCATCGCGCCGGCCGACCCGGCCGCGCTGCCGTCTCCAGCCGCTCCGGAGACCGTGGCGAGAGGCCAGAATTCGTAGCGCCCGCCTCCCATGACCGAGCCCGCCCACGGCAATCCAGCCTTTGACGGCGCGATGGGCGTTGAAGAGGAGGAAACCGACGCGTCCGGCGAACCGTCGCGGATGAGTTTCCTCGATCACCTCGACGAACTCCGGCGGCGCATCATCTATTCGCTCTACGCGCTCGTCGCGGCCTGCGCCGTGATGTTCTTCTTCTGGGAACGGATGTTTGTGTTCCTGGCCCAGTACTTCCAGCAGCAGGGCGGGCAGCTGATCTACAACCGCCCGATGGGCGCGTTCATGTTCAGCCTCTACATTTGCCTGCTGTCCGGCCTGCTGGTCGCCTCACCGTTCATCTTCACCCAGGTCTGGCTGTTCGTGGCGCCGGGCTTGTACGCCAAAGAGAAGCGCATGGTGGTTCCATTCGTGTTCTTCTCCACGATCCTGTTCGCCTCCGGCGCCGCGTTCGCGCACTTTGTCGCGTTCCCGGCCATGTGGAAGTTCTTTGCCAGTTATCAGGGCCTGGGCGGCATCCAGTTCCTGCAGAACATCGACGACACGTTCTCCTTCTACATCTGGATGGTGATCGGGCTGGGGCTGGTGTTTCAAATTCCGTTGCTCGTCTACTTCCTGTCGCGGTTCGGCATCGTCTCGGCACGGTTTCTGCTGAAGCACTTCCGGTACGCCATTCTGGGCATCTTCATTCTGGCGGCCGTCATTACGCCCAGTCCGGATGCCATGACGCAGATTGTCTTTGCCGCCCCCATGCTGGGCCTGTACATCGTGAGCATTTTTGTGGCGTGGATCTTCGGGCGGCGCAAGCCCGCCGAGGTATAAAGAGAGTATGCCCATGACATCCCGGGGAGTTCCGGCTGCCGCAGTTGTGGTGTTGGCTTCGGCGCTGGCGGGCGGCGCCATGGGCGCCCGAGCGGGCGCGACGCAGGACATCAACAAGATCGAAGAGCGCTACCGGATTTACCAGTACGCCTTGAACGCGATCGACAAGGAATACGTCGAGCCGGTTGATGGCGCGCAGGTGGTCTACAGCTCGATCGACGGCCTCCTGCGCACGCTGGACCCGCACTCGTCGTTTTTCGAGCCCAAGGCCTACGAGCGCATGCGCGAGCAGCAGAGCGGTCGCTATCCCGGGATCGGCATCACGATTGTCCCCGTGGATGGCCTCATTACCGTGACCAGCGTCTTCGAGGGATCGCCCGCGTATCGTGCCGGCATCCGCCGGAACGACGTGATTGCGCGCGTCGGTCAACCGGAAGGCGCCACGAAGACCGTGAAGTGGGAAGAGACCAAAGGCTGGCCCACCGAGGAAGTCGTGAAGCGCGTGCGCGGCCCCAAAGGCACGACGGTGGAGATTTCCATCCGGCGTCCGGGCGTTGACCAGCTCATCGATCTCACGGTCGAGCGCGACACCATCAGCATCACCAGCGTGCGCACCGCGTTCATGATCGCGCCTGGGACCGGCTACATCCGGCTGCAGGAGTTCGCCGAACACACCGATGAGGAACTCGGGCAGGCCCTGACGTCATTGAAGAAGCAGGGCATGCAGCGGCTGATGTTCGATCTGCGCGACAACCCGGGCGGGGAACTCGATCAGGCCATCGCCGTGGCCAGCCGTTTCCTCAAGAGCGGCCAGATGGTCGTCTACACGCGGGGGCGCGTGCCCGGATCGGCCGAGGATTACCGCGTGGAGACAAGCGGCGGCGTCCTCGACACGCCGATGATCGTCATGGTCAATCGCAACAGCGCAAGCGCATCGGAGATCGTCTCCGGCGCGATGCAGGATCACGACCGCGCCATCCTCGTCGGCGAAACCACGTTCGGCAAGGCCCTGGTCCAGGGCGTGTACAAGATCAGCGAAAACGCGGGCCTGGCGCTGACGACGGGACGATACTTCACGCCGAGCGATCGATTGATCCAGCGGCCGTGGGACGCGGCGTTTGACGAGTACCTGACGTACTCGTTCACCGACCAGAAGCCCCGGACGCACGAAGCGTCGCAGCTCAAGTACACGGACAGCGGACGCAAGGTCTACAGCGGTGGGGGGATCGAGCCCGATCATTTCGTCGCCGGTCCGGTCGAGGGCTTCAATCCGTCGCGCTTCTCCCGGATGCTCTACCAGCGCGGCGCGTTCATCGTCTTTGCCGAGAAGTTCACGAAAGAAGGCGACACGCGTCCCGCGGCGAAGTCCGCCGCCGCGCACAAAGTGGCGCCAGGCTGGGCCGTGACCGACGCGATGGTCGCCGAGTTCCGCGACTATGTGGTCGGCGAGCGCGTGCGATTCGATGAAGCCGCCTTCAACGCCGACGTCGCGTTCATCAAGGCGATGATTCACTTTGAAGTGGACGCGGATCTGTTCGGTATCGAGGAAGCGCGCCGGCAACTCTCCAAGGTGGACCCGCAGGTGCAGGCCGCGCTCGGCTACTTCGACGAAGCCAGGGCGCTGCTCTTCGCCAGGAAGAAATAGGAGGTCGGGGCTCATTTTCGGTTCGCTCATTCGAAAATGAGCCCCGACCTCTTACAACCCAACATCTAGGGCAGGCCTTTGTGCTTGCCCCTACCCAATGGGCTTGGTACACTGCCGCCGCCGTGTACCTGCCTGGGCACCAGCGCGGGCGAGCGGCCCATTTACAGAGAAATTCGCCAGAATGCGCCTGTCCAAGCTGCACATCAACGGTTTCAAGAGCTTCCCTGACCGGGCCGAGCTCGGGTTTGACCACGGCGTCACCGCCATCGTCGGTCCCAACGGCTGCGGCAAGAGCAATGTGGTCGATGCCATCACGTGGGTGCTCGGCGAGCAGAGCGCCAAGAGCCTCCGCGGCGAGCGGATGGAAGACGTCATTTTCAACGGCAGCGACGCGCGGAAACCCACGGCCACCGCCGAGGTCCGACTGAAGCTGACGGATGTGGCCCAGGCCGCGATGGCGGCCGCGACGGCTGCGACACCGCCCGACGTGGTCGCACTCCTCGACGAGCTGCCGCTCGTCACGCGCGACGTCGAGATCGGCCGGCGGCTGTATCGATCCGGCGAGAGCGAGTATCTGATTGACGGCGAGGTCTGCCGGCTTCGAGACATCCACGACCTGTTGATGGACTCGGGGCTGGGCGTCAAAGCCTACGCTGTCATCGAGCAGGGCAAGATCGGGCAGATCCTGTCGTCACGTCCCGCGGAACGCCGCGCCCTCATCGAAGAAGCCGCCGGTGTGACCAAGTACAAGGCGAGGCGGCGATCGGCCGAGTTGAAGCTGGAGGCCGCGCAGCAGAACCTCACGCGCGTTGACGACATCATTTTTGAGGTCGAGAAGCAGCGGGGCGCGCTCAAGCGCCAGGCCGCGCGCGCCCGGCGCTATCGCCGCCTGCGCGAGGAGCTGCGCCGGTGGGAGCAGGTGCAGTTCGCGCGCAAGTACGCGGCGCTGACAAAAGAAATCGAACAGGCCGACGCGAAGCTGGCGGAGATCCGCGTCAAAGAGACGGGCGCCGCGGCGCGAGTCGCGGAACTCGAGGCCCAGCTCGAGGCGTTGCGTCTGGGGCTGACCGAAGCTGAGTCGGGCGCCACGGCCACACGTGACGAGACGCACGCGCGCGAGCTCGAGTACGGGCGCCGGCAGCAGCAGGTGGCGTTCGACCAGCAGCAGATCGCGTCACTCGCCGAGCAGGCCGAAGGATTTCAGGCGGAGCTGGGCGAGCTCGAGGCCCGCCGGGATCCGGCGCGTCTGGCCACGGAAGCCCAGCGCGAAGCCGCGCGCCGCGCCGGCGAGGCGCGAGACGAGGCGGCGGCGCTCGTGCGCGATCGCGACGAAGAGTATCGTCGCGCCATCGCGGACGTGCAGGCCGCCGAGCGTGAGGCCGACGGTTTGCGCGCGTCCGTGCTGGCGGCCACCACCACGCTCGCGGCGCTGCGGCAGGCGCACGATCACGCCGCGGCCGCGCGGGACCGCGTGGCCGCCGATCGCGAGCGGCTCGATCTGGAGTCGCGCGAATTGTCGGCGGAAGCCGGCCGCGCGCGCGCGGCGCAGACGCAAATCGAGGAGGCGCTGGGCCAGGCGCGCGAGCAGCTGGCGGATGCGATTGCGGCGCACCGGCTTGCCGAATCGGCGCTGACCCAGCAGCGTGCCGATCGCGATCGACTCCAGCAGGCCATCGGCGGAGGCGAGCGCGAACTGGCGGCCGTCGAAGCGCGGCTGCGGTCGCTCGAAGAGATGGAGGCCAGCCGCGCCACGTACGGAGACGCCGCGCGGCTGTTGCTCGGCGACACGGGGCAGTCGCTCGGACACCACGGCGCCGTCGCGGATCATCTGGATGTCCAGCGGCCCTATGAGCGCGCCGTCGACGCCTTGCTGGGCGACTGGCTTCAGCACGTCGTCGTCGACCGCGCGGCTCATGTCTCGCAGGCACTCGGTCTGCTGGCCGAGCGCGACGCGGGCCGGTGCGGTTTTCTCATGCTTGACGAGGCGGCCGCTGCGCCGCTGCCTGCCGTGAATTTCGCTCTCCCGCCCGGTGCGGTGCTGTTGTCGTCCGTCGTCCATAGCCGCGGCGGGCATGGGGAGGCTATCAGCCGCCTCCTGGGCCAGGCCGTCATCGTCGAGAACTTCGAAGCGGCCGTGCAGGCCGCCCGGACGGTGCCGGTGCCGGTCGCGACGCTCGCCGGTGAAGTGTTCCACGGCGCCTGGCGTGTCGAGGCCGGATCGCGGCAGGACGCGCGCGGGATCCTGGAGACCCGAGCCGACGTGGAGACCCTGCGCGAGCGCGCGCAGCAGCTCGCGGAGCAGTTGGCGAGGCTGGCGGCTGAGGCCTCCGCCTGTGAGGCCGCCATCGTCGCCGCTGAAGCCGCCGTGGCGGCGTCTGTCGCCGCCCATCACGATCATGAAAAAACGATCGTGGGTTTTGAAGCCGATGCGCGTCGCGCGGCCGAAGACCTGGCGCGCCTGTCGCGCCGGCTGGAAATCGTTTCAACGGACTTGCAGCGCGCCGTGGACGAGCACCAGAGGGCCGAGGGCCGGCGGGAAGAGTCCCTGGCCGCGATTGCGCAACACGATACGCATCATCGCGATGCGGAATCGCGATTGGGTGACATGACGTCGCGCCTGCAGTCGGCGCGAGAGGCCGCTGAGTCCGCGCTCCAGGGCGTGACGGAAGCCCGTACGGCCGAAGCCACGCTGGTCGAGCGGCTCGCGGGCCTGGAATCGGAGGCCGTGCGCCTTGAAGAGGCCGCGCGCGAGCTGGACCTGCGCATGGACGCGCGTCGCGCCGACATTGCGCGGACCGAAGAACGCCGCGAGGAACTCCGCGGGTCCATCCGCGAAACCGAGCGGCTGCTCGATGAGGACGTGCGGGCGATTGACGCGTTCAAGGCAAAGATGCGGGCGCTCGACGAGCGCGTCGTGCAGTTGCGCGCCGAATTCAACGCGGCCGACCACCAGATCCGGACGGCGCGCGCCGCGCTCGACCTGGTCCGGGCCGAACTGATGCAGTCCGAGCTGTCGCGCGCAACCGCCGCGTCCGACGCGTCGCATCTCGCGGCCTCCTGTCTCGAATCAACCGGCGCGACGATCGACGACGTGCTGACGGAAGTGGAGCGCATGGAAGACGCCGGTGAACTGGCGGCGCCCGGGCGCCGGCTGGCCGCGGCCTCCGTGGTGGGGGAGGACGAGGAAACCGAGGGTGAGGCCCCGCAAGCCGCCGCCGAGCCTGCCATCGACGCGGACGCGGTCCTCACGCCCGAAGAAGTCATCACGGATCTGCGCGCCAAGATCGACCGCCTCGGCCCGGTCAACATGATGGCCATCGAGCAGTTCGACGAGCTCGAGGGCCGCCACACGTTTCTCACGACGCAGCGCAAGGATCTGCTGGATTCGATTTCACAGACCGGCGAGGCGATCCGCAAGATCGACAAGACGACGCGCGAGCGTTTCGAGGAGGCGTTCCATTCCATCAACGCGAAATTCGAGACGACGTTCACCACGCTCTTCGGCGGCGGCCGCGCGGGGCTGATTCTGATCGATCAGGAGAACGATCCCGAGAGCGGCATCGACATCATCGCGCAGCCGCCCGGCAAGCGCCTGCAGAACGTGCAGCTGCTGTCCGGCGGTGAAAAGGCGCTCACGGCGATGGCGCTGATGTTCGCCGTCTTCCAGCACCGCCCGAGCCCGTTCTGCCTGCTCGACGAAATCGACGCGCCGCTCGACGACGCCAACATCGGCCGGTTCGTGGAGATGCTGCAGGGCATGCAGGCGCACACGCAGTTCATCCTCATCACGCACAACCGCAAGACGATGGAAATCGCGGACCGGCTGTATGGCGTGACGATGGAAGAGCCGGGCGTCTCGAAGCTGATTTCGGTGCAGCTGAACTGAGTTTTCCACAGAGGGGGACGGGCCTGTTTTCCACAGGGTCGGAAACTGCGGTTACCGGGAGAGGGCTTCAGGCCGGCTGGATGCCGTAGACAGTGGATCAACGGCCAGGCGCTCCTCGAGACCGAAGCGCGGCACGAGGCTTGCGCAAGAATCGTGCTCGGTCTGGACCGAGTCACGCGCCAGGCTGGCGGGCGCCGTAACGGCCCGTCGCGTCGTGCGCATCACCGGCCGTTCCGCTCAGATGTCAGGGCGGCCACTGTTCTCGGTCAGCTCGGCTTCAGAGTGCAAGAAACACTTCTCGATCCGTTCTGTCTATGTGTGGGCTAGTCCTCTCCAGGTTCTCCGGACTGCGGCATTCGTGGCCGTAATCGCGGGGTCACTTGACTGCGCACTTCCAAAGATCCGTGAAACGCCCGCTCGGCTGAGTCACCAGCAGCCACTGCTGATCGTCCAGGATGGCAGATACGGGTTCATCGACCACTCGGGTCGCATCGTGATCCCGCCCAGGTTTCTCTGGGCGAGTGGGTTCTGGCGCGGACTGGCCACGGTCTATGTCTGCGGTCGTCTGGTCTCCATCGATAAGTCGGGCAATCTCTGGCCTCTCCGAATCGCGGCGCCGGGTGAGTTGGTGCCCGAATCACACGGCAAGACGTGGGGCTTCCTCGACGACACGGGCCGATTCAGAATCCCGCCGAGATTTGAGCAGGTACTGCCGTACCGGGAGGGGCTGGCGGCGGTTGAGGTCGACGGCCTTTGGGGCTTCATCGATACCAGGGGCCGCCAAGTCATCGCGCCACGCTTTTCGCACGCCTTCTACTTTCGCCAGGGAGTTGCAACGGCCTATTTGGGCTCGACCTCCGTGCTGATCGATCGTTCAGGTCGGATTCTCGCGTCCGGCTATTCATTTGTGGAAGGCATCGTCTCGCATGGCCGGGTGCCGGCGTACAAGAACGGCAAGAGTGGGTATCTCGATCTCCTGGGCAACGTCGCTATTCCGTTCATCTACGACTCTGTCACGACCTTCTCGAATGGTCTCGCGGCCGTCCGACAGGGCAACAAGTGGGGATACGTGGACGGAGCCGGCGATCTGGTGATTCCGTTCTTGTTTGATGAAGCTGGGTCGTTCGGCAGCGGTCTCGCGCCAATCAAGGCGGTAGCGAGAACGGCCTATATCGAAAAATCCGGGAGGGTGGCCTTCGACCTGCCCGCCGATCAGCTCGGTGAGTTCCTGACCGGCGACGAAGAGTACGGCATGTCGGTCGCGGACTCGGACGTTGCGAGCTTCTACACGAGCGACGACCGGTTCGGAATCGTGAACACCACGGGCAAGGTGATCTGGGGGCCTGCTACAGGTGCGCCGTTTCATGCCCCGCTGTTCGGCTGGACGTGGGCTGATCTGCGCGAGAGCTGCCGGTTCATCCCGGAATGGATGCGGATTGCGGTCGCCCGTATACCCCGTTGAATCCGGAAGCAAACCAGTTCCCGCCGAATGGGAGTAGAGTGAGCCCGAGAACTGGGAGTAGAGTGAGCCCGAGAACGGCATGTCGATCTACACGATCTATCGCATCTGCATCTGGCTGCCGATCCTTGTCCCGGCCATCCTCATCACCGTCGTAAATGCATTTGATCTTCGGTCCTCCGTCGGCGTCGTCGGAGAGGTGATCGCGTACTCGCTGTTGTGGGGAGGGCTGCCTTACCTCGTGCTCGGAGGCTGGGCCACGTGGTGGCTAGGCGGAAAGCCTGAGGAGCAAATCAGGCGCCTGATGTTTCGTGCGCCGCTCTTGATGCTGGCTGTGTTTGTGCCACTGGCCCTAGTCACTGGTGTCCTTGTTGGCGCGGTGGAGCAGTTCATTGCCGTGGCGGCCCTGGGAGCGCTTGTCATCCTTCTGCTCGGCTATGCGTACGTCAGCGTCGCCGTCATCCTTCGAGCCGGCCTGGGACCGAAGGAACGTGCTGCCTGACCCGTGGTGCGCCGCCGGCGGCCCGCAGCACGGCACGAAACTTGCGCAAGAATCGTGCTCGGTCTGGACCGAGTTAAGCCGAGGAACTCGGAGTACAGTGGCCGGGCCGAGTCCGCATGAGCGCAGTGCATTGCCCGTGTTGTCGCTGCAAGACCTTGTCTGAGCGTAGCGCGTTTGAGATTTGCCCAGTGTGCTTCTGGGAAGATGACGGACAGGGAGACGGCGACGCGGATGAAGTTCGTGGCGGCCCCAATCGAGAGCTCAGCTTGACCGCGTCGCGCGAGAATTACCGGCGCATTGGCGCATGCGATGCACGACTGGTCCGATGGGTTCGGCCACCGAGACCTGACGAGTTGCCCTGAGCGGCCAACGGCCTGCCCTCCCATTCCAGCAGACCTGCGCCGTGCTCGTGGGTCGAACCGGCCGATATCTTTGCGTCGGGTCAGTCAGTTGCATGCAGTCCTGATGCGATTGCAAGAACGGCATTGCCGATCGTTCTGCCAGGAGAGGTGGAACGTGGTCACGGATCTCATGGTGACGTGGCCGAGGTTGATCGCGTGCGGCATCAGCGTCATTGCTGTTGGATGCTCGAGCCTGCCGTCCTCGATGCGCCAGTCAACGACGATGCCCGAAGCCCGTGTTCCCGGCACTCAGGATCGACCGCAGAAGGTCGTCTTCTCACCCATTCAAGTCCGATTTCGCGGCGAGCGGTCATGGACTCTCGAATACCTGGTCCTACCGGCTGGCTGGAAAGCGTTTCGCGACGGGTGTGACGTCGATTGGTGCTGGGGAACGATAGAGCCGCCAAGTGACCCTCTAATCCGGTGGGCGGGTGGCTTGGTTTCGTCTGGCCTCGATTCTTCGGGAGCCGAAGTACTTTGGAGGCGCGCCCAGGAGCATCCGCGGCTGCGTTATGGGGTTATCCGCCAACTTAGCCAGATGGACGAATTGGTGATAGAAGTCCAGTCTCTCGTGCTGCGGACCAGGGCGCAAAGCGAGGCGCAGATGGACCGCGTGATCCAGGTTGCGCGCTCGGCGACATCGACCGTCTCACCATGTCGGGAGTGTGTTCGGCCGAGCTCTCGAAGGTAAGGGCTTGAGTTACGACCTCTTTTTTCTCAGGCCGCAAACGCGCGATTCGTCAGTGGAGTTCAATCGATACTTTGCCGATCGGCCGAACTTCTCGATGAAGAGCGGCCAGGCGTGGTATCAGAATGACGATACAGGCGTGTGTTTCAGTTTTGAGCTCTCAGAGCCGCGACGCACCATGTTGGATTGGCGATGAGGCGCCGGCCAGCCTGTCGTATATTGCGCTCGACTATGTTGGGCACCTTCAGCGCCATCTGAATCAGATCTTCAAGTAGGGCGATCACGTTCGACAGAGGGACACTGGTGATGGAGGAGTCAATGCCGGCACCTCTGGCTCCCGAGACACAGAGGCTGCGTGCCGAAGTGAGGGCACGCTCGCCGGGGACCCGTGGTACGGGTTGTCGGTGCTGAGCATTCTTGACGGCATCGATGCGGCTGTGGCGGCGGCGAAGCCGCCTGCAGGCGCGCACTCGATTTGGGAACTCGTCCTCCACATCGCGGCATGGACGCGAGAGGCCGCGCGCAGGCTGCGGGGGAAGTCGGCTTCTGATCCAGCGGAGGGTGATTGGCCTGCGGTCCCAGCCACCGATCACGGGCGTGGCGCGCGGCTGTCGCGGACCTTCGCGACGCCCATGCAGAGCTTGCCCGGGTCGTCGCAGAGACAGATGAGGCGCTTCTTGGGCGCCAAGTCGGTGATCAGGTCGATGCGATGGGCAAACCGGTTACGCTCTACCGGACGATCATTGGCGCGCTCCAGCACATCACGTATCACGCTGGTCAGATTGCGCTGCTGAAGAAGACCGCCCTGGGGCGAAGGTCTTGCTCTCAGTGAGGAGAGTGCCCGCGCGCGTCTACCGCAGCTTGAACGGCACCGGTACGGTCTGAATGATCGACACCGGCTTGCCGAGAATCGTGCCGGGTTGGAACGTCCACGTCCTCACGCACTCGACGGCGTTCGCATCGAGCCCGATGGGCCCTTGCCCACGGTCTGAAGAACATATTCGGAGTGGGCGCCGCCAATCCGCTGGAGTTCCGCCACCAGAGTGGGTAGTTGCGCGTCCAGTCCTCGCTTGACCCGCGCATCGGCGACGCTGCCGTCCGGGTTGACAACCACTTCGACGTCAACGGCGCCCTGCAGCTTCAGAATCATGCCGGCTCGGGTGTGCTCCGGCTCGCGCGACGTGCGGACGATCGGAGCGGTCACGCAACTCGCCCAATCCAGCCGGTATGCTCCGCCGCCGAACGTGCCCGGCGGTGCGGGCGCCTTGATTTCAAAGACGCGCCTTGACGATGACGAAGTCTCCGCCGGCGAGAAACGGCGCGCTCTGCGCGTTGATGTCCGCGCGTGAGACATACATCGTGTGGTACTGACTGGCCGGCGTATCAGCGGTGATGGCGCCCGCGCCGCTGGAGTGGCGCCGAATTTCGATCACGGCCGCATCCGCCGTGAACCCTCCCGCGCGTGCCACCGCCGCCTCGATGGTGAGCGGCTGCTGCGTCACCGATTGGCCGGGAGTTCGGACTTCGCCCACGATCGTCAGCGGCGGAGAAGGGACGGCGCGTTGACTCGCGCCGGCCGCCGCAGTGCCGGCGATGACAAACAACGCGCCGGCAAGGATTCTCCTCATGGTCGGCCTCCCTGGGTGTGTGGCTCGCGTGACCTCATTGTAGGCCCGGCGCCGGCGTGTGGTAAGTCCGCAGGTGACACCGACCACGTTATGATTCGTCCGGCGCCGGGGCTGCGCGGCAGCCGTTCATGAACGAATCGAAAGCTACCCGCTATCAACGCAACCGCCGGCGCGCCCAGGCCGTCGGCGTCGCGTGCGGCGGCGCGTGGTTGGCGATCCTGGCGTTCACGCCCGTCGGTCAAGCCCTCGCCGCCTGGGCAGGCGGCGAAGCGGCCTCCGGCGTGCTCGGGCACACCCTCGGCCTGTTGTTCTATCTGGTCATTGTGCTCGCGTGCTGGGAAGCCGTTTCGTTCCTCGCGCTATGGGTAGCCGCCCGGGCTGATCGACGTGCCGACCGGAGCCACCAGGCTCGCGACGCGCGCCAGTCCCTCGCAGCGAGTCTGCTGCTGGCGCTGCCCGCGTCATTCATCCTCGCCGGTCTCGTGCTCGCCGCCGCCTGGGTCGCCGGTTCGTGGTGGTGGCTGGCCGCGGCGATCGCCACCGCGGGTGCGCTGGTGGCGGCGCTGCATCTGGCGCCTGGAGTCCTGGCGCGCGCGTCGAAGGCGACGCCCATCGAGCGGCCCGCGCTGGTCGAGCGCCTGGGGGCGCTCGCGCGGCGCATCCACGTTCCCATCGCGAGCATCGACGTGCTGCCGGCCGATTCGACCCTCACGGCGAGCGCCATCGTCGCCGGCGCCGGCGAGCGGCGCCGCGTCTTCATCGCGGATGGGTTGATGCGCGACTGGGCCGACGAAGAGATCTCGGTCGTGGTCGCACATGAGCTGGCGCATCACGTGCATCACGACCTGTGGACGACGCTCGTGCTGGATGTGGTGGTGCTGGCGGGCGGTTTCTGGCTGGCCGGCGCGGTGCGGCCGTGGGTCGCCGGGGCCGACGCGCCGCCTGCGGGCCTGGATATGCTGCCGATCGTGGCCTTGCTGGTGTGTGGCGTCTGGCTGGCCGCGTCGCCCGCGCGCCACGCGCTCTCGCGCTGGCAGGAACGCCGGGCCGATCGCTTCGCCCTGCAGTTGACCGGGAGCACCGACGCGTTCCAGGCCGCCATCCGTCGGCTGGCGGCCGAGCACCTGGTCGAGGAGCGACCCTCCCGGCTGACGCAGTGGTTCTATCACCGGCATCCGACGGCGACAGAACGGCTCGAAACGGCGAGAACGTTTCGAACCGGGGTCTGAAGCCCCCGGGCTCCAAGCCCAGGGTTCAGGGCGCAGCATCCAGCGTTCGGGAGTTCAGGGCGCGGCTCGGCCGAAACACTGGACGCTCGAACGCTGAACTGTGAACGCTGAACCCAGTTACTTCGCAGGACTCACGATGAGCTTCGCGACCATGTCCTTGCACTTCTGGTCGGCGGTCAGAATGCAGCGGATCTCGAACTCGCCGGCCTTGTCCGCCAGAAATTTGAACGTGACCGGCTTGCCCTTTTCGGCGCGGCGATCGATCCGGTAGTGATCGTCGCTGATCGTGAAGCTGTGCGGAATGTCCTCAGCCGTGAACGTGATCGTCACCATGTCGTTCTGGTGCACGCGGATCTCCGCGGTGTTCGAGTCGGACACGGTGTAGCCGTACTTCTTTGCGGTGACCGAGAAATCGCGTCTCGCCTGCGCGAACAGGGCTACCGACGAGACCGCGAGAAACAGGGCCGCGACGACGATCCAACCGGGGGCTCGGGAGTGCATGGGAAGCAGCCTCCTCGAGTGAGTGTACCAGACACCGCGCCCGAGAAGGGCAGAGGTCAGAGGGCAAAGGTCAAAGGGAGGTCAAGGGTCAAAGTTGGCGAACAAAACTGTCGCTCGTCATCTTTCTCTGCCCTTTGACCTTTGCCCTTCGTCAGTGTCTGCGCGGCCCGCGATCGCGTCCCCGATCCCGTCCATGATCGCGCCGCGGCCGATCGTCCGAGATCGGGCCGTCCGGCACCGGCCGCGGATCGCGCGGCGACGTGCCCTCGTCCGGCGCCAGCAGCGCCTTCCGGCTCAGGCGGACTTTGCCTGACGGATCGACGTTGATGACCTTGACCATGATCTGCTCGCCCTCTTTCAACTCGTCGCGCACGTCCTTCACGCGATAGTTGGCGATTTCGGAGACGTGCAGCAGGCCGTCCACGCCTGGCATGATCTCGATGAACGCGCCGAAGTCGGTGATGCGCTCCACGCGGCCCAGGTAGCTCTTGTCGAGCTCGGGTGTCGCGGTGAGTTCCTGAATCATCGCGATCGCGGCCTTGGCGGCGGTCTCGTCCGCTGACGCCACGTTCACGCGGCCGTCGTCCTCGACGTCGATCTTGACGCCCGTCTTTTCGATGATGCTGCGGATCGTCTTGCCGCCGGGGCCGATGACGTCGCGGATCTTCTCGGTCGGGATGCGGATGGTGACGATGCGCGGGGCATAGGCGGAGATGTTGGCGCGATGGTTCGGCAGCACCGCGGCCATCTTGTCGAGGATCTCCATGCGGCCCTGGCGCGCCTGTTCGAGCGCCTTGCGCATGATGTCCATCGTTATTCCGCTGACCTTGATGTCCATCTGCAGCGCGGTGATGCCCGTGCGCGTGCCGGCGACCTTGAAGTCCATGTCGCCGTAGTGATCTTCGGCGCCCGCGATGTCGGTGAGCACGGCCCACTTGCCGGACGTTTCATCCATCACGAGGCCCATCGCGACGCCGGCGACCGCGGCCTTGAGCGGCACACCGGCGTCCATCATCGCCAACGCGCCGCCGCAGACTGAAGCCATCGACGACGAGCCGTTGGACTCCAGGATGTCCGACACGATGCGAACGGTGTACGGGAACTCCTCTTCAGATGGGAGCAGCGGCACCAGCGAGCGCTCGGCGAGCGCGCCGTGGCCCACTTCGCGGCGGCCGGGGCCTCGCAGGAACTGCACTTCACCGACGGAGAACGGCGGGAAGTTGTAATGGAGCATGAAGCGGCGGTACGTTTCGCCCTCCACCGTCTCGATCTTCTGCGCGTCGTCTTCGGTGCCGAGCGTGGCGGAGACCAGCGCTTGCGTCTCGCCGCGCGTGAAGACGACCGAGCCGTGCACGCGGGGCAGCACGCCGGTTTCGATCCAGATCGGCCGGATCTGGTCGAAGCGGCGGCCGTCGAGCCGCTGCCCGCGCTCGAGGATCTCGTCGCGCATGACCTTTTCCTTCAGGTCCTTGAAGATCTTCTTGGCGTCGCTGCGGCGCTCGATCTCGCCCTCAGGAATCGACGCGACCAGGTCTTCGAGCACCTTGTCCACGGTGGCGTAATTCTCGAGCTTGTCCTGGATGCGCATCGCCTCGGCGAGCGGCATGTAGGCCTTCTCCTCGACCTCGCGGTAGAAGTCGTGCGCGAACTCCTTCTTCGCCACGGCGAGCTTCTTCTTGCCGCACGCGCGGGCCAGGTCGTCGATGGCGGCGACGACCTGCTTGATGGCCGCATGGGCCGCCTCGAGCGCCCCGATCATCTCTTCCTCGGTCGCCTGCTTCGCGCCGGCTTCCACCATCATGATCGCGTCGGCGCTGCCGGCCACGACCAGGTCGATCTTGCTCTGGCGGCGCTCGGCATACGTCGGATTGATGATGTAGCCGCCGTCGATGAGCCCGACACGGACACCCGCAATCGTCTTCTGGAAGGGCAGTGAGGAAATGGCCAGCGCCGCCGACGCGCCGGTGATGGCGAGCACGTCCGAATCGTTGTCCGCGTCCGCCGAAATCAGCAGCGCGACGATCTGCGTTTCGTAAAACCAGCCGGACGGGAACAGCGGCCGAATCGGACGATCGATCAGCCGGCTCGTCAGAACTTCCTTCTCGGCGGGCTTGCTTTCACGCTTGAAGAACCCGCCCGGGATGCGGCCGGAGGCATACGCGTACTCGCGGTAGTCGACCGTGAGCGGCAGGAAATCGATGCCGACCCTGGCGTTCGCGGCCTTGCAGGCCGTGACGATGACCATCGTGTCGCCCGATCGGACGACGACGGCGCCGTCGGCTTGCTTGGCGAGTTTGCCGGTTTCGATCGACAGCGTGCGGCTGCCGATGGTGATGTCGCGTCGGTGTGCTGTTGGAATCACTTGGGTGTCCGGATCTTGCGGCTCCGGACGCCCCTATTGACGCCCGCTCGGCCGCGGCCTTTGGTCGTGACGGGCGTTACTTTCGGATATTGAGCTTCTTGATCAGTTCGGCGTAGCGCTCGATGTCCTTGTTCTTCAGGTAATCGAGCAGCCGACGCCGCTGGCCGACCAGCTTGAGCAGGCCACGCCGTGAATGATGATCCTTCACGTGCGTCTTGAAGTGCTCATTCAGGTAATTGATGCGCTCGCTGAGCAGCGCGACCTGGACTTCAGGGGAGCCGGTGTCGGAGTCGTGCGTACGGAACGTGCCAATGACTTCGGTCTTGCGGTCGTTTGTCAGCACTGGTGTGCCCTCCACGCGCGGCCCAGTCAGCCGGCCGAAGCCGGTACCAGACCGCCGTTGCGATTGCCGCCGCCTTGAGTGGCGGAGCAAAGAGTAAATGTTAGCTGAGTACCACCGACGGATGCAAAGCCCCGCCGCGTGCGTAAGCCAGGGCGACCAGACGGCCCGCTTCGTCCAGGACTCGCACCGGGGCGGCGCCTGGCGGCACCCATCGGCCGGACAAATGCTCCGGACTCAGCGGATTGCCGTGGCGGGCCCGGCGGAGGCCCAGCTCGGTCACGGTGACGACTGCCAGGTCCCTGAGCGCCTCCGACGGCGAGAGCAGATGCCTCTCAACGTCCCGGCCCAGACGCTCGACGTCCGCGAAGGGGAGTGCCTGCTCGACGCCGAACGTGCCTGATCGGGTCCGCCGCAGGGCCGCCAGATGCGCGCCGCAGCCCAGCGCCTGGCCGATGTCTCGCGCCAGCGCGCGCACGTAGAAGCCGGCCGTGGCTGTGACGGTCAGGCGTACGTCATCGCCCGACCGCGAGATCAGATCGAGCGATCGCACCGTGACGCTCACCGGGTCCAGGTCCACCGGCCGGTCCTGACGCGCCAGGTCGTACGCCTTGTGGCCGGCGATTTTCTTGGCCGAGTGACGGGGCGGTACCTGGAGGAATGTCCCGCGAAAGGCCGTCAGCGCCGCGTCGAGTGCGGCGTCGTCGGGGCGCGGGCCGCCTCCAGCGTCCGGCACGGCCTGACCCTGCGCGTCGTCCGTATCCGTGAAGCTGCCAAGCCGAATCACGGCGTCGTACGTCTTGTCGCCGCCGGTCAGGAACTGCGCCAGCCGCGTCGCGCGGCCGAGCACGAGCGGCAGCAGGCCGGACGCCAGCGGATCGAGCGTGCCGGTGTGGCCGATGCTGCGTTCGCCGCTGACGCTACGGAGACGCGCCACGATGTCGTGCGAAGTGGGGCCGGAAGGTTTGTCGACGAGGAGGACGCCGTCCATGTCGTTCCCCGCATCATAGTTTGCCTTTTGTCAGAATCTCGAACTCTGCGAGCAGGTCCTTGCCTCGATTGGCGCGTGCCAGCGCGATTGACTCGAGCGCTTGTCGACACCGCTCCCGTTCAGCGTCGTCTGCCCCGGCCAGCAAGGCCTGGATATCGATATCGTCCTGCAGACGATTCGGTCCTCTCGAGAGGATTTTCTGCGCGAGCAGGTGGCCGGCGCGCGCGACTGGGACGACCAGGCCCGCGGCGATCTCAATCGGCTCCGCCGCGCTGCAGATATCGCGCTCGATGCCGGAGGACGCAAAGAGCAGGTCGACGACTACTCCGTCAGCGGATTCGCCAGGTGGCATGAGGCGCACTGTGGCCAGGCGCTTGAGTACGGTTCTCGCGCAGGGATCCCGCGGCGAGTTGAAGGACGTCGAACAGGCGCGAGCTCATTCGCCCTGCGGCCCATCGCCGAGTTGGGCGCCAGGTCGATCACGCAGCCACTGGCTCACCAGCCGGTCAGTCTCTGCAGGCGATGCGTTTGGATGCTCCCGGCGGAACCGCTGGCGCTGCAGTTCGACACCAGCCGTCCAGAGCTCGCACGCGGTGCGCAGACGATCGGCCATGGCGCGGGACCTGTCCGCGCGCTCCGGGCCGGAATCCATGCGGGAATTCTAACGCGGCGGATGACCGAGGTCCGGAGACTCGGCGAGTGGGCGTTGCACCTGGGGCGCGTGACCGCGGCGCGCCCCCGTTCACCCGGCTGCGGGCTCGCGTATCGGCGAGCTGGCGTCGATCGCGCGAACGAGCGCCGCGACGAGCGCCGCCTTCTGAGCCGGAAAGTCGCCCGTGAGCGTCAAACCCGCCGCATTCTTGTGGCCGCCGCCGCCCCAGATACCGGAAACGCCGCGGACGTCCACGTCACCCTTGGACCGCAGGCTCACGCGCGTCGATCCATCTTTCTGGCGCTTGAACAACGCGACGGCCGAGACTTCGCGCGCGCCGAGCGGGAGATTCACGAGACCCTCGGTGTCGTCAATCGTCGCGCCGTGCCGCTCGAGCAGGGCGTCATCGAATTCCAGCACCGCCAGCCGGCCGTGGTGCAGCAGTTCCATCTGGCTGAGGATGGCCCCCATCAGCTTCACGCGGCCGATGCCGAAGCTGTCGAAAATGCGCTGGGACAGCGCGGCCGGGTCCACGCCTGTCGCGGCCACGCGGCGGCACAGCTCGAACGTCCGCGCCGAGATCGGACCGTGATGAAAGCTGCCGGTGTCCGTCGCCACCCCAAGAAAGAGATGGGACGCGATCTCAGGCGTCCATGCCACCTCCAGCGCGTCGATGATGTCGGCGACCATCTCCGCGCACGCGGCGGCGCTGCCGTCGAACCAGTTGGCATCGCCGTACATGGCGTTGCCCAGGTGGTGGTCGACGTTGATCACGAAGTACGGCTCCAGACCTTCGATGCCGGGCCTGGTAATGTCGCTGCACTCCAGAATGACAACCGCGTCGGACGGGCCATCGACACGGGTCGTGAATTCGATGTCATTGATGTGGGGAAAGTCGCGGTAGGGGAGCGGGACTGGATCGCGGCTGACCATCCGGACGGTCTTCCCCAGCGCCCGCAGCGCCAGGCCAAGCGCCAGTTGCGATCCGATCGCGTCGCCGTCGGGCCGGGCATGGGAGGCGAGGATGAATGTCTGGCGCTCCCTCAGCGCCGCGGCAATCTCCACTGCCGACATCAGCGGCCGTCCTCCTTCGCGTCGTTCGCGTCGTTCGCGTCGTTCCCGTCGTGTTCGCGCCGCTCTCTCTCGGCCTTGAGCTCCATCAGAATCCGTTCCACGCGATCCTGATTCTCCACGCCTTTGTCGTACTCGAACCGGATCTCGGGCACGCGCCGCAATCGGATGCGCGCGCCGATGTGCCGGCGCAGGAACGGCGTCGCGCGCTCGAGCGCCCGGGCCGTGTCCTTCTGCGCCTTCTCGTCGCCAATGACGGTGTAGAACACACGGGCCATCTGCAGGTCCGGGGAAACCTTCACGCGCGTCAGCGTCACGAAGCCGATGCCCGGGTCGTGCACTTCGCGCACCAGGAGCGACGACAACTCCTCGCGAATCTCTTCGCCCACACGATCGGGACGGGATCCCTGTGCCATCTATCGAAGGTACTCCACCTGATGCGCCGTGACGAGTCCAGGCTCGATCCGCTCGATCAGGTCGAGCGCATCGTTCAGCACCTTGGACGCGCCCCCGTCGTCCGTGGCCACCGTCACAATCCCGAGGCCCGCGCGCTGCCACAGGTCCTGGTGCGCGACTTCGGCCACGGCCACATTCAGCGCCGCCACCCGATCCTTGATACGCCGAAGGACCATGCGCTTGTCTTTCAGCGACTGGGACATGGGCAGGTAGCACTCAATTGACAGGAGGGCGATGGTCATAGGACGCGTGAGAACTGACGACTCCCAACTAACAACCAACAACTAAAACCCGACAACTGACCAAGTGAGCGGGAGCCGTAGGGGACCTTCAAATTGTCAGTTGTGAGTTGTCAGTTGTTAGTGGTTAGCCGTCAGTGTCTAGACCGGCTGCGGCACCCGCTCCATCGAGAACACCTCGACGACGTCGCCGATCTTGATGTCGTTGAAGCGCTCGAGCGACAGGCCGCACTCGAACCCGGCCTTGACTTCGCTGACGTCGTCCTTGAACCGGCGCAGCGAGGCGAGCTTGCCTTTCCAGACCACGACGCCGTCGCGCACCAGGCGGACCTGCGCGTCGCCGGCGCGTTTGATCGTCCCCTCGAGGACCATGCAGCCCGCGATCGTGCCGAACTTCGGCGTGCTGAACGTCTGCCGGACCTCCGCTGTGCCGATGCGCTGCTCCTTGAAGGTCGGATCGAGCAGCCCCGCCATCGCCTTCTTGATTTCGTCGGTGACGTGGTAGATGACCGAGTGCTGGCGGATGTCCACCTTTTCGCGATCGGCGACCTCGGCGGCATTGCGATCCGGCCGCACGTTGAAGCCGATGATGATGGCGTTCGAGGCCGTCGCCAGCAGGACGTCCGACTCGTTGATCGCGCCGACGCCGGTATGGATGATGCGAATCTTCACCTTCTCGTCGGTCAGCCGCGCGAGCGTGTCGGCCAGCACTTCCGCAGAGCCCTGCACGTCGGCCTTGATGATCAGCGACAGCTCCTTCATGCCGCCTTCGGCCATCTGCTGCTGCAGAGATTCGAGCGTGAGGCGCGGCGACTTGCCGGTCAGCGCCTTTTCCTTGTGCTGCGCCTGGCGGTACGCGACCACCTGACGGGCCTTGGCCGGATCGTCGATGACCTGGAAGGTGTCGCCCGGCTGAGGCAGGGACGACAGGCCGAGCACTTCGACCGGTGTCGCGGGTCCGGCCTTCTTGACCTTGTGCCCGACGTGATCGAACAGCGCGCGGACTTTGCCGTCCACAACGCCGGCGATGAACAAGTCGCCGTCCTGCAAGGTGCCGTCCTGCACGAGCACCGTGGCGACGGGGCCGCGGCCGCGATCGAGTTTGGACTCGAGCACGGTGCCTGACGCCCGGCGCTTCGGATTCGCTTTGAGATCCGCCAGGTCGGCGACGAGCAGAATCATTTCCAGCAGCTGATCGAGATTCTTCCGCTGCCGGGCCGAGACCTCCACGGTGACGGTGGTGCCGCCCCAGGACTCGGGCATGAGTCCCAGTTCCGACAGTTCGCGCTTGACGCGCTCCGGGTTGGCATCGGCCTTATCGATCTTGTTCACGGCCACGACGATGGGCACGTTGGCCGCCTTGGCGTGATCGATCGCTTCCTTCGTCTGCGGCATCACGCCGTCGTCCGCCGCGACCACGAGGACGACGATGTCCGTGACCTTGGCGCCGCGCGCGCGCATGAGCGTGAACGCTTCATGGCCCGGCGTATCGAGAAACACGACGCGGCGCCCGTTGACGTCCACGGAGTACGCGCCGATGTGCTGGGTGATGCCGCCGGCTTCGCCCTCGGCGACCTTGGCCTCGCGGATGCCGTCCAGCAGCGTCGTCTTGCCGTGGTCCACGTGACCCATGACGGTGACGACCGGCGCGCGGCTGACGAGATCCTCGGGCTTGGACGCCTCGGTTTCGACTTCCGTCAGCTCTTCCTCGAAACTGCGGAT
>DASUGC010000025.1:0-24372 GCA_036274235.1 Vicinamibacterales bacterium | reverse complement strand
CGTCCGGAAGCTCGCGAATGCGGCTGACACCCGGTTTGACTACTACTGCTGGGATCTGTACGCCCGGGTCACGGAATGGTACGAGGCCGACAAGGCGCGACTGAGTGTACGGGCCGATGCGTTACACGCGCTGGAGGAGGGTGGCAACGCGCTCGCCGACATCGGCGCGTTCGTCGCCGACCGGATTGTCCGCTGCCACCTCCGCACCATGGCCCGGATGAACGTGGACTACGACCTGCTGACGTGGGAAGGCGACATCCTGCGGCTGCACTTCTGGACGACCGCCTTTGAACAGTTGAAGTCGCGACAGGCGGTCTTCCTCCAGACTGAGGGGCGCCTCAAAGGCTGCTGGGTCATGCCGATCGACGACGGGTCCACGGATGGGAAAGCGGAGACGGGTGCGGCGTCGGACGATGCCGAAGACGCCGCGGGCTCCGGGTCAAGCCCCGGAGATGACAACGAAGACCAGCGCGAGAAAGTCATCGTGCGGTCCAACGGCACCGTGACGTACGTCGGCAAGGACATCGCGAATCAATTCTGGAAGTTCGGCCTGCTCGGCCGGGACTTCAATTACCGGATCTTCGAAGACAGGAACGGCCATCCGCTCTGGGCCACGTCCACCGCGCCCGGACCGGCGTCCGGCGTGCCGGCATTTGGCAAGGCGTCTGCCGTGTACAACGTCATCGATTCCCGGCAGGCCTATCTCCAGCAATTGCTGAAGCAGGCGCTGGCAACGATGGGGTTCCGCCGGGAGGCCAATCAATCCACGCACTTCGCGTACGAGATGGTCGCGCTGTCTCACGCGACCGCGCGGGAGCTTGGGTATGACGAGGCGGACTCCGAGGGCAAGCCGTTCGTCGAGGTCTCGGGCCGCAAGGGGCTCGGTGTCAAGGCCGACGATCTGCTCGACCGGCTCATCGCCACGGCCGAACAGGAAGTCCGCTCGCGCAACCCTGAGCAGTCACCCGCGGAACACCGGCGAACCGCGGAAATCATTGCGGTGGCTGCCGTGCGGTATTTCCTGGTGAAGTTCTCCCGGGGGAAGGTCATCGCGTTCGATATCGCCGAAGCGCTGAGCTTCGAGGGGGAGACGGGACCGTACTTGCAGTATGCGGTGGTGCGAGCCGGCAACATCCTCGCGAAACTCGCCGAGCGCGATGGCGTGGACGAACCGGCTCTTGTCGGGCGATCCGCGGATTTGCCGGTTGGACCGCTGACGACCGGACAGGACGCCGACGAGTTGTGGGGCCTGGTGCTCGAAGCGTCACGGCTGGACGAAATGGTGGACAACGCCGTGCGCAGCCTGGAGCTCTCGGTGGTCGCGAAGTACGCGTTCGGCCTCGCGCAAAGTTTCAATGCGTTCTACCATCGGCAGCAGATCCTGCGCGAGGAGCGCGAAGACGCGCGCCTCTGGCGGGCCGCCGCCGTGCTGTACGTCAAGCGCCAACTCACGCGCGCGCTTGATGTCATGGGATGCGGCGTCCCCGCGCGGATGTAAGCGCGGACACCGCGAGGCCCCGAGCGTAGCGAGGGCGCCGAGCGTCCGGGCGAGCGGCGGGAGCCGCGAGCCGCGCGTGGGGGTGGGGCCCCACGCGCCACGAAGAGACAGAAGGCCCGAAGCTCTATGACAGACACGCCCCTCATCGTCTCCGCCTGGGTCAAACCCGATTACCGTGCCTCGCTGGAAGAAGCCGGCGCGCGCGTCCGCGAACTGACGCCCGAAGACGCCATTCCGCAGGCGCTCGATGGCTGTGATGGCCTGATGCTCACCGGAGGCGTGGACGTGGATCCGCGCGAGTACGGCGAGGACGAGGTGCATCACACGGTTGAAGTCGATCCGGTGCGCGATCGGTACGAACTGGCGCTCGCCAGGGAGGCGATGGCGCGGGACCTTCCGATTCTGGCGATCTGCCGCGGCGCCCAGGTCCTGAACACCGCCGCGGGCGGCACGCTGGTACAGGACATCCCGAGCGCCCTGCCCGGCACGTTCAACCATCAGCAGACGGAAGCCAGGGACGTGACCGTCCATGACGTCACGGTCACGCCCGGCACGTGCCTGTGGACGCTGCTCGAACCGAGACTGCGGCCCGACGGATCGGTCGCCGTCAACAGCCGGCATCATCAATCGGTCAAGCAGCCCGGCGCCGGTTTTGTTGTGTCAGCGGTCTCGCCGGACGGCATCGTGGAAGCCATCGAAAAGCCCGACGCGACGTTCTGCGTGGGCGTGCAGTGGCATCCGGAGAATTTCCGATCCGGCGGCGAGTTCACGTCGCTATTCGACGGGTTTGTCGCCGCCGCGCGCAAACGAACGACGACGAAGTGATGGCTGTT
This sequence comes from Vicinamibacterales bacterium, assembly GCA_036274235.1. Lineage (GTDB taxonomy): Bacteria > Acidobacteriota > Vicinamibacteria > Vicinamibacterales > SCN-69-37 > DASUGC01. The sequence goes on along the minus strand of DASUGC010000025.1, from coordinate 22,041 downwards.
CCACATGAAGGCGCGAAGGACTTCATGTGAGACAAGCACCTCACTTGGCGTACCAATCCCGAATCCGCACCTCGATGCCCGTGCCCTTCAGCGGCGCGCTGAACTCATCCAGGTTGGACATCCCGCTCGTGCCCCGGTAGTGGTACGGGTACACGATCTTCGGCTTGAACGCCTTGACCGCGTCCGCCGCCTCAGCGGGCGTCATCGTGTACGGCAGGTTCATCGGGATGAAGGCGACGTCGATGTTCTTCAGCGCGCGCATCTCGGGAATGCCCTCGGTATCACCGGCAATGTAAATGCGTTTGCCGCCCATCGTGATGACGTAGCCGTTGCCACGGCCTTTGTCGTGAAACAACTGGCCGGCGGCCGGGCCGCGCGTCAGGTTGTACATCGGCATCGCTTCGATGGTCAGGCCGCCGATCGTCTTCGTCTCGCCATTGGCCATGACAATGGCCTTGTCCAGCTTGTCTGCCACGGCCCGAGGAGCGACGACCAGTGTCGTCGCGGCTTTCAGCTTCGCGACCGTCGCGGGATCCATGTGATCGCCGTGGATGTCGGTGATCAGGATGATCGTCGGCGCCGCCAGGCCTTCGAAGCTGCCCGCGGCGGCCACCGGATCGACGTCAATGACGTGGGTCTGGTGCCTGATCTGCAGCGTCGCATGATTGATGGGCGCAATGATGATGTCGCCGCCGGTCGCGGGAATCCTGTCGGGTGCGGGACGTTGGGCGAGCAGCATGACGGGCAAAATCAGCGCGGACGCGGTCAGGCACAAGGCCAGCCTTGCACGGATATTCGTCGGCATCGAAACCTCCAATTGGGGTGGGTCGTTTCATTCTATGGGGGTTCCGGGGTTCCGGGGTTCCGGGGTTCCGGGGTTCCGGGGTTCCGGGGTATCGGGGTTCCGGGGTATCGGGGTGCCAGGGTTCTGGTTCCGGAGTTCCACGTTCAGGTTCCGGCGTTCCGAGTTCTCGGGTTCTGTTGGCAGAACAGGACTCACGAACCTCATACCCCCGGAACCTGAACCCGGTAGCTCGGAACGGGCATCCCGGCACCCCGTTACCCCGGAACCCCGTGATCTACCGGGTGAATACTCCCATCGCCTCCACGTGCGCCGTGTTTGGGAACAAGTCGAACGCCTCGAGCGATGCCAGTTGATATCCTGCCGCGATGAGTTTCGCCGTATCGCGCGCGAGCGTCGGCGGATCGCAGGACACATACACCAGCCGCGGCGCGCGCCAGGCGGCCACCCCGGTCAGCGCCGCCGCAGAGAGCCCCGTCCTCGGCGGATCGGCCACCACCACGTCCGGCACGAACGCCGGCGGGCGTTTCACGACCTCCTCGACGGGCGCCGCCACGACCTCCAGCCGATCGGGCCAGGGCGAAGCGTTCCGGCGAAGGTCTTCGACGGCAAAGCGCTCGCCTTCCACCGCGGCAACGCTCGCGCCGCGGGCGGCCAGCGCCACCGAGAACAGGCCGACGCCCGCGTAGAGATCGACCACGCGATCGCCTGCCGCGGCATCGAGCACACGCCTGACAAGCGATCCGACCAGGAAACGGTTGCCTTGAAAGAACGAGGCGGGACGGCGCGACCAGACGATCGGCGCGCCGAAGGGCGGTTCGGCGCCAAACAGCGACGTCCCATCGTCGGTCACGTCGGGACGCCCCGCGAGGGTGCGGAGCGATCCGCCGGTGAGTGTCGTGACGCCTGTGACGCCTTCCAGAGAGGCCGCAGCTGTGCCGGCATTCGCGGTCGCCGCCCGGACGTCCGCGCCGTCTCGCCACTCCAGGTGCAGCACGCGTTCGGACGCCGCGATGTTTTCGGAAACGACGATCGCCTCGCAGGCCTCACCGGCGGGATCGACGGCAGAGACAAGCGCCTGGGCCACCGGCACGCCATCCGGCAGGAGTTGCCGCGTGGCCGCCGCGTCGCAAATCGTATGCGTGCCTTCGAGAAAATACCCGGCGCGCCCCCCGGCTACGTGCAGGCGCGATCTCAACCGGTACCCCTGTTCCGGCGACGCCGCCACTGACGGCGGATCGATCGCGAGCCGGGCGAGCCGGCGGAACGCGTCGATCAGGATCTCCTGCTTCAGCGCCAGCTGCCGGCCGTATGCGATGTGCGCGAACACCGCGCCGCCGCAGTGCGGGTCGTGCGCCGGCGCGCGGCGGTCGGGGCTGGCGTCAAGCACGTCCGTGACCGTCGCGAACACGGCGTGCTTCGTCGTGCCCACCACGCGCGCGCGCACGCGTTCGCCCGGAATCGCGCCCGCGACAAAAATGACGCGGCCGTTGCGGCGAGCCAGCATGCGGCCCCCGGCCACCGGCCGTTCGATGGTCAGCTCGATGGTCTCGCTCACAATTCGATCACCGGCAACCCGAGACGGTCACGCATCAGGCGATCCGCCGTCACGTCAATTGATCGCTCCCACGCTTCGGCGCTCAGACGCGATCGGTACGACGCCAGGTCCGCCATGGCCTCCTCTCGCACCGATCGCCGCAAGGATTCCGGGGCGTCGGCGCGAAGGCTCGCGGCCAGCTCCGCGTCGAGAGCGGGCAGGCGCGCCACCAGCTCATCGCGTGCCGCGCCGCGCGCCTTCCGGGCCTGATCCCGGATCGCCACCAGCTGCTGCAGGACCCGGTCGCAAGTATCGCGCAGCGCATCCGGCCACTCGAGCCGTCCGCCCGCGCGGCTCAGGCGATCGATGGCGCGATCCAGATGTTTCGTCACCGACGGGCGTTTGGACGCAGGCTCCCCATCCGCCTCCTCTTCCGCCAATCCGCCCGAAGCGCCCGCGGCCGTGCCGGTCGTGAATCCCACGGCCCGCCGCCAGTTCCGAAACACGGATTGCACATCCGGGTCGCAGAATTCGATCCGCAGCGCGCGCGCCGAGGCGCCTTCGCGGTGGCGCTCGGCTTTCATGTCGATGCCGCGAAAGACCAGGCTCAGCGGAATCCCGGCCTCCGCCCAGCCCTTGACCATCGCAAAGCCGGTGCCGACGATGCGCACGAGGTGGCCCGCATTCACACGGGTCAGATGCTCTTCGACACGGCGGCAATACTCGCCAAGGTCGATGGACTGCGGGGACTCGCTGGTGTCACTCACGACTGAGCCGCTCCCATTGCACCTCGCCCGCCACCACGCGCTCGATCCGATCGCCCACCATCACGAGCAATGCCCCCGTCTCGTCCACATCAGCCGCCAGCCCCCGCCGCGTGCCATGCTCATCCGACCATCGAACGGCCGCCCCTGCCAGGCCAGGCCGCGCGAAGTGCCGCCACGCATCCACGATGGCGGCGCGATTGCCGCCAGCCAGCTGCTCGGTGATGTCCGACAGCGCGGCGAGCACTTCGACGATGCACGCGGAGACATCGACGGGGCGATACGACTCCTTTTCGAGCGCGGTCGCGCGATCGGCGATGTCCGGTGGAAACGCGCTGACGCGCACGTTGATGCCGATGCCGACGACGACGGCGTCGATGCGCGGGCCGGCGGATGCGGATTCGGAGAGAATGCCCGCAATCTTGCGCCACGGCCGGCCAATCACCACGTCGTTGGGCCACTTGAGTTCCAGCGAGAGCCCTGACGCCTTCGACAGCCCGCGCGCCACCGCGACGCCTGCGGCAAGCGTCACGAGCGACAGGGCGCCGGCCCACGATTCCTGCCGGACGATCGCGGAAAGATACACGCCCGATCCCGGCGGGGAAAACCACGCGCGGCCCTGGCGCCCGCGTCCGGAGACCTGCGCGTCGGCGAGAATGACGGTGCCGTGCGGGGCGCCCAGACCGGCGCGCTTGAGCGCGACGTCGTTCGTCGATCCGATCTCGTCGAAGTACTCGGCGACGCGAAACGCGCCCAGACGGGGCGCGGCGCCGGCGAGAGCGGCCGCGAGATCAGCGGGCAGGGGATCCGGCATCGGTCGAGATTTCCAGACTGATGTCGGCGGCCGGCGCCGAATGCGTCAGCGCGCCCACGGAGACGACGTCCACGCCGAGCGTCGCGAGCGCGGGAATGCGCTCGAGCGTGATCCCGCCGGAGACTTCGATCCGGGCGCGGTGATCGATCCGCCGCACGGCCTCCGCAATCGCCGCGTCATCCAGGTTGTCGAGCAGGATGACGTCAGGCCCGGCCGCCGCGGCCGCATCGACATCGGCCAGGCTCTGCGCTTCGACCTCAATCGGCAGCCCGCGCCCGTGGGCGCGAGCGCGCCGGATGGCCTCCGCGATGCCGCCGGCCAGCCTGACGTGGTTGTCCTTGATCAGGATCGCGTCGTACAGCCCCATGCGATGGTTGGTGCCGCCGCCGCACGCCACCGCGTACTTGGCCAGCGCGCGCAATGTCGGAATCGTCTTGCGCGTGTCCAGAATGGTGACCAGCCCGCGCGTCGCCGCCACGAACTGGTTGGTCAGCGTGGCAATCCCCGACAGGTGCTGCAGAAAATTGAGCGCCGTGCGTTCAGCCGTGAGCAGGGACGCGGCGCGGCCGCGCACGGTCGCAATCAAATCGCCGGTGTGGCATCGGCCCCCGTCCAGCCGGCGCGCCACGAAGTCGATCGACGCATCGAGTTCCAGAAATACGCTCCTGGCCACGTCGAGTCCCGCCAGCACGCACTCACTCTTGGCGAGCAGCACGCCCCGGGCCTGCGCGTCGGCGGGGACCAGTGTTTCCGTGGTGACGTCACCGGAACCGATATCTTCGCGGAGGGCGCGCTGCACCAGCTCCCGATAGACCGCGGGGTCGAGCGGGGTCATGGTTTGACGGGCGGGGCGAATTCGATCGCGAAGTCTTCGCCGAACGTAATCCGCGCGGCCGCGGCGTTATTGCCGGCAAGAACATCTCCACCGATGGCCGTCCAGTGTTCGCGCGCCGCGACGGGTACCTGGATCGACTGAACCGGTACGCCGAATGGCAGCTTCTTGAGAGACCGCTCACGACGAATCAGCGCCGAGATTTCCGAAGCCCGGGTGAGCGCATCAACGGCCGCCGTATCCGGCCTGTCGCCAAGCGCGGACAGGACTTCAGTTTCAGTCGGCCACGAGGCGGTGTGGATGGATCCCTTCCGCCACCATGACCAGACTTCTTCGGTCACAAAGGGGACAAAGGGCGCCAGCAGACGAAGCATGACGGACAAGGCCGTGAGACACGAGGCCGTGGCCGACTCCGCCTCCGCCCCTTCGCCCGCGCGACGCCGCTTCACGTGCTCGATGTGATCGTCGCAGAACCACCAGAAGAACGTCTCGGCGTCGCGCAGCGCCGAGGTGTAGTCGTACTCCTCGAACGCGCGCGTGGACTGGGCGACCAGGCCGGCCAGCCGCGTCAGCATGCCGCGATCGAGCACATGCGCCACCGGACCCGCGGGTTCCGTCTTGCCCAGCACGAATTTCGAGGCATTGAGCAGCTTGATCGCGAGCCGGCGGCCCACCTGCATCTGACCGGCGTCGAAGGCGGTGTCCACGCCGGGCCCGCCTTTCGCGGCCCAGTACCGCACCGCGTCGGACCCATGCTCTTCCAGCAGGCCCATCGGCGTCACGACGTTGCCCTTCGACTTCGACATCTTCTTCCGATCGGGATCGAGCACCCATCCGGAGATCGCCGCGTGCTTCCACGGCAGGTGCTGCGTTTCGAGATGCGCGCGCAGGACGGTCGAAAACAGCCACGTCCGGATAATGTCGTGCGCCTGCGGCCGCAGGTCCATCGGGTACGTCCGCGACCACAAATCCGGGTCCGATTCCCAGCCGCACACGATAAAGGGCGACAACGACGACGTCGCCCAGGTGTCCATGACGTCCGGATCGCCGGCAAAACCATGCGGTTGATCGCGCTGGCTGCCCTCGAATCCCGGCGGCACGTCGGTGGACGGATCGATCGGCAGCGACGCCTCGTCCGGTAGAATCCGCGAGCTGTGATCCACGGCGCCGTTGGCATCGACGCGATACCACACGGGGAATGGCACGCCGAAGAAGCGCTGGCGGCTGACGCACCAGTCGCCGGTCAGCCCGTTGACCCAGTTTTCGTATCGCGCGCGCATGTACGCCGGAAACCACTGGAGCTCTTTGCCGCGCTCGAGCAGGGCCGGCCGTTCGTCCATCGTTCTGATGAACCACTGGCGGCTCGTGATGATCTCGAGCGGCCGGTCCCCCTTTTCGAAGAACTTGACGTGATGCGTGATGGACCGGGGCTCGCCGATCAGATCGCCCGACTCTTTCAGCATCTCGACCATACGCGCGCGGGCCTTGGCGGCGGGCAGGCCGGCGAGGGTGTCGTACCGCGCCTGGGCCGCCGTCGGATCGACCGACGACCATCCAGGCCCGCCCCAGGTCAACGGCTTGAACGTGCCGTTCGCCTGAAGAATCGCGCGCACGGGCAGCGACAACTCCCGCCACCAGGTGACGTCGGTGATGTCGCCGAACGTGCAGATCATCGCGATGCCGGTGCCCTTTTCAGGGTCGGCGAGCGCGTGGGCCCTGATCGGAACGGAAGCGCCAAACAGCGGCGTGACGACCTCCCGGCCGAATAGCGGCTTGTACCGCTCATCGTCTGGATGCGCGACGAGCGCGACGCAGGCCGGAATCAGTTCGGGGCGCGTCGTTTCGATTTCGATTGAAGCCGGGCTTGATTCCGGGCCGGTCCCCTCCGAGGCCAGGCCCGGCTTCAAGCGGAACCGCACACGGTGGTACGCCCCCGGCATCTCGCGATCTTCCAGTTCGGCCTGGGCCACCGCCGTGCGGAAGTCGATGTCCCACAGCGTGGGCGCTTCCAGCTGATAGGCCTCGCCGCGCCTGAGCGAACGCAGGAACGCCAGCTGCGACACGCGGCGCGACTGACGACTGATCGTCGCGTAGGTCATGCCCCAGTCGACCGAGAGCCCCAGCCGGCGCCAGAGTGCTTCAAACGCCTTCTCGTCCTCGACGGTCAGCGTCGTGCACAACTCGACGAAGTTCGGCCGCGACACGGCCACCGGAGGTTTGGGTGGTGTGGCTGGCGGCGTGAAGGATGGGTCGTATGGCAGCGAGGGATCGCATCGCACGCCGTAGTAGTTCTGGACGCGCCGTTCGGTGGGCAGGCCATTGTCGTCCCAGCCCATCGGATAAAAGACGGCCCTGCCGCGCATGCGCTGGTAGCGCGCGATGACGTCCGTGTGCGTGTACGAGAACACGTGACCGACGTGCAGCGAGCCGCTGACCGTCGGCGGGGGCGTGTCTATTGAGTACACGCGCTCGCGCGCGGCGGATCGGTCGAAGCGGAAGACCCCATCGGTCTCCCACCGCGTCGTCCACTTTTCTTCCAAGCCTTCGAGGGCGGGTTTCTCTGGAACAGATCCCAAGCGCTTTCAGCCTATCAGTCGGGAGTGGCTTTGATGCGCTCGATTTCTTCGCGGATCAATCGCTCGGCCGTGTCGAGCACGATGCGGCGCACCAGGTCGTCGGTCATGCGGACCAGGACCCGCCGCACGGCGTCTTCAATCGAGGCCTCGGACATCGCCGGGGCGGCCGGCTGAGCCGGCTGGGCGGATTGTTCGGCCGCGAGCAGCGCGGTGAACGCGCTGGCCAGGGTCACTTTGGGCGCGGGAGGCGCCGCGGCGGGAGCCGGCGGGATGACGGCCTGCACCGGCGGTAACGACGGCGCCGCCGCGACAGCCGGCGCCGGAGCATGCACCGGAAAATCCAGCGGCCCCGGGGCCGCCGGCGCGGCCGCCCACAACGGCCGCGTCGGCAACTCGAGTGTCTCGAGCGCGGGCGCGTCGTTCGCGTTGTCGGCTTCGTCTCGCGGTGCAACGCGCATGAAGGCCGGCTCGGGCCGCGCCGCGCGGGGCGCCGGGGCCGGCGGCTCCGGGGCCGTTCGCGCCGGCGACGGCGGTTCCGGCGGCGGGGCCTCGGCCGCCTTGGGCTGCGGCGTCGCCATCCGATCGCGCTGATCGATCAGTTCCTTGACGCGGGTCACGACGACCTGGGGTTCGAACGGCTTGATGATGACACCGTCCGACTTCACTTCGCGCGCGCGATCCTGATCGACCGGCTCAAAGGCGCCGGCGAGCAGCAGCACGGGCACGTCCTTCAGTCGCGGGACGCGCCGGATATGAGCGGCCAGCGAATAGCCATCCATCTCCGGCAGATCGACGTCAACCAGGACCACGTCAGGCTGCTCGGATTCGAGCATCTGCATGGCGCGGCGGCCGTCGCCCACCGACATCACGCGCACATCCTCATGCGCGAAGGTGAGCTCAATCACGCGCTGAATGGTGATGCTGCCGTCGGCGAGAAGAAGCGTGCGCATTTTCTGGTGAGCGGGTGTCAAATCGCCTCGGCCCGCGGCGTGACCGCCTGATTGATGAAATCAATGATGGACTGCATGGGGCTGCCCGGCAGAAAAATACCAGATACGCCCATCGCCTGGAGCTTGGGAATGTCCACGTCGGGAATGATGCCCCCGACGAGGACCCTGACGTGGTCGAGGCCCTTTTCCTTGAGCAGGTCCATGAGTCTCGGGCAGATGTGCATGTGGGCGCCGCTCAGAATGGACAGGCCAATGACGTCGGCATCTTCCTGCAGGGCGGCCGCGGCAATCTGCTCAGGCGTCTGGCGGAGGCCCGTGTAGATCACTTCCATCCCCGCGTCCCGGAGGGCGCGCGCAATGACCTTGGCCCCACGATCGTGGCCGTCGAGCCCTGGTTTGGCTATCACTACGCGCGTCTTTCGCATCTTCTTAGTTCACCAGTTCCCCAGTTCGTCAGTTCCCCAGTTCCCCAGTTCCCCAGTTCCGAGGATCAGATTGAGGGCGTTTCCTCGTACTCGCCCCAGACCTCGCGCAGAGCATTGCACATCTCGCCCACGCTCGCGTATGCCCGCACGCACTCCAGCATGGGGTACATGGTGTTGTCGGTCCCACGGGCCGCGTCCGCGAGGGCTGCCAGGCTGCGCCGGACGCGGGCCTCGTCCCGCCGGGCTTTGACGGCCGCCCAGCGGGCATTTTGAGCCTCGGCGGCGGCCTCGTCGATATAGAGGATGGGCATGGGCGCCTCGTCCTCTTCGACGTAGGCGTTGACGCCCACAATCAGCTTTTCCTTCTGCTCAACGGCCTGCTGGAACCGGTACGACGCCTCGGCGATTTCCCGCTGTGGATATCCCTGTTCCACCGCCGCCACCATCCCGCCCATGCGGTCGATGACGTCGAAATACTTGTAGGCGCCCGCTTCCATGTCGAGCGTCAGGCGCTCCAGGAAATACGACCCACCGAGCGGATCCACCGTGTTCGTCACGCCACTCTCATGCGCGATTACCTGCTGCGTGCGCAGCGCGAGCGTGGCGGCTTCGGCAGTCGGCAGCGCCAGCGCCTCGTCCAGCGAATTGGTGTGCAGCGAGTTGGTCCCGCCCAGCACGGCCGACAACGCCTGCAAGGCGGTCCGGACGACGTTGTTGTAGGGCTGCTGGGCGGTCAGCGATACGCCGGCCGTCTGGGAATGGAAACGCAGCTTCAGCGAGCGGTCGCTCTTCGCGCCGAAGCGGTCGCGCATCACATGCGCCCAGATCTTGCGCGCCGCCCGGTACTTCGCGATCTCCTCGAAGAAGTCGCTGTGCGCGTTGAAAAAGAACGACATGCGCGGGACGAAGTCGTCCACGTCCAGCCCGGCGTCCACGCCCCACTGCACGTACTCGATGCCGTCGCGCAATGTGAAGGCCAGTTCCTGCAGGGCCGTCGCGCCTGCTTCCCGGATGTGGTACCCGCTGACCGAAATCGTGTTCCATTTGGGGACGTCCTTCGCGCAGAACTCGAAGACGTCGGTGATGAGCCGCATCGACGGACGCGGCGGAAAAATGTACTCCTTCTGGGCGATGAACTCCTTGAGGATGTCGTTCTGGATCGTCCCGGACAGTGTCTTCCAATCGGCGCCCTGCTGCTCGGCGACGGCCAGGTACATCGCGAAGATCATCGGCGCCGGCGAGTTGATCGTCATCGACGTCGTGATGTCGGCCAGGCGAATCCCGTCGAACAGGCGCTCCATGTCCGCCAGCGTCACGACCGAGACACCGCACTTGCCGACTTCGCCCAATGACAACGGATCGTCGGGATCGCGCCCCATCAGCGTCGGCAGATCGAATGCGACGCTCAGGCCGGTCCCGCCCGCCGCGAGCAACTGCTTGTAGCGCGCGTTCGTTTCTTCGGGCGTCCCGAAGCCGGCGAACTGGCGCATCGTCCACAGCTTGCCGCGGTACCCGGTCGGATGAATGCCGCGGGTGTACGGGAAGGTCCCCGGGTCGGCCAGCTCGCGCCCGTAGCTCCATCCCGGCAGTTGGTCGGCCGTGTACAGCCGCTCAATGGGCCGGCCGGAAATTGTGGTGAAAGACTCGGCGCGCTCAGGGCCTGTCGCGACGGATTTCATGCGCGACCATTATAGGTCCCGCTCGCCAAGGGGCCAAAGCTCCCGTCGTCAAGGGTGCAAAGATGCATGGATCCGCACACTCTGTCCGTGGCCGCTTGGCGCGGGCGAGTTGTTAGTTGTAACGTATTCGCGCCATGGCGAAAGACGACTTGTTCGGCGCGATGCTCCAGGAATTCGAGGGAGCGGCACATCTGCTCAAACTCGAGCCCAGTCTGTGGAAGATGCTCACGATGCCGAAGCGGCAGATCATCGTGTCCTGCCCGGTGTTGATGGACGACGGCCACGTGGAAGTCTTTACGGGCTATCGCGTGCAATACAACATCACGCTGGGCCCCGCGAAGGGCGGCATCCGGTACCACCCGGACGTCACGCTCGATGAGGTCAAGGCGCTGGCGGCGTGGATGACCTGGAAGTGCGCGGTCGCCGGCGTGCCCTTCGGCGGGGGCAAAGGCGGCGTGATCTGCGATCCGACGAAGATGTCCCGCCGCGAACTCGAGGCGCTGACGCGCCGCTACGTGGCCGAAATCATGGACGCCATCGGCCCGGACAAGGACGTCCCGGCCCCCGACGTGAACACCAACGAGCAGGTGATGGCGTGGGTGATGGACACCTACAGCATGCACGTCGGCCACACGGAAAACGCGGTCGTCACCGGCAAGCCGATCGCGATGGGCGGATCGCTGGGCCGCCGCGAGGCCACGGGCCGCGGCGTCATGATCACCACGCGCGAAGCCGCCAGGCACGTCGGGTTGCACATCAAGGGCGCGACCGTCGCCGTGCAAGGCTTCGGCAACGTCGGATCCGTTTCGGCTGACCTGCTGAGCCAGATCGGCGCGAAGATCGTCGCGGTCACGGACTGGAAAGGCGGCGTGTACGACGCCGGCGGTTTACACGTCCCCAGCCTGATTGACTGGGTCCGCGAGCACCGCACCGTGGCGGGCTTCCCCAAGGCCGATCCCCTGGACGCCAGCAAGATCTTCGAACTGGACGTCGACGTGCTCATCCCGGCGGCGCTCGAAAAACAGATCACCGCGGAGAACGCCTCCAGGGTCAAGGCCAAGATCGTCGCCGAAGGCGCCAACGGCCCCACCACGCCTGAGGCGCACAAACACCTGTACGAGCGCGGCGTCTTCGTGATTCCGGACATCCTCGCCAATGCCGGCGGCGTCACAACGTCCTATTTCGAATGGGTCCAGAACCGGCACGGCTATTTCTGGGAAGAGAGCGAAGTGAACGAGCGGCTCGAGCGGAAGATGGTCGAGGCCTTCAACACCGTCCTCGAAACGTCCCTGCGCTACAAGACCGACATGCGCACGGCCGCCTACGTCGTCGCCATCAATCGCGTGGCGGAAGTGACGAAGCTCAGAGGGATGTACGCGTAACGAAACGCACAACTGACAACTCACAATTAACCACTTGGGACGACGCACGAAACGCGAACCCCAGTGACTGGTTGTGACTGGTTAGTTGTTCGTGGCCGTTGTTAGTTGTCAGTTGTTAGTTGTTAGTTGAGTTATTCGCCTTTCGCCGCCGATCTCAGCATCATCGTCGCCGCAATCGTGACCACCACCACCACGAGCCAGCGCATCGTGGTGACGTCCAGTTCCTTGACGATGAGCGCGGCGATCAGGACCGCGGGAATTCCGCCGAGGGCCAGGCCGACGGCCGGCTTGAACGCATAGGCCTGCTTCTGGACAAACCGCGCGCTCGCGACGGGCATGAGGAACGCGCAGGATCCCATCATGATTGGGAAGGCGGCCGACGCTTTCATGCCCAGCAGACCAACCAGGATCATGCACGGCGCATACATGCCGATGCCGAGCGACATGAGCGCCCCAAGCGCGAAGTTGCCAAGCAACCCGAGCGCCAGTTTGACGCCGGTCAGGTCGAGCGTCCCGACCACCGTGCCTTCCCCTCCGAGGTTGCGCCACGTGAACAGGCCGGCGGCAACCAGCAGGGCGAGCCCCATCCCGATCTGAATATTCCGCTTGGGCCACCCCGCCACGATGCCGGCCCCCAGCCAGGAGCCCGAAACCGCCGCGCCAATCATCAGAATCAGCGTCGTCATGTCGATTTCGATGATCGTGGTGTAGATGAACGCCTGCGTGATGGTCGGCAACGTGTGTCCGACGTTGAGGGTGCCGGGAATCAGCCGGTCCGACACGATTTTGAAAAACTTGAACACCGCCGTCGTGGGCGCGAACGAACCAATGCCGAGGGTATCGAAGAAGTTCGTGACGAATCCGATGAGGAGCTGGATCGGGTTCGGGAATCCGCCGGCTCGCGCTTCAGGCGGCGCCGAGGGCGACGACGTGGATTTCTGCGCACCGGTCCACCAGACGCCCAGGTAGTACAGAGTGAACGCACTGAGGGAAATCTGAAGTCCGAGCAGGGCTGTCAGCATGCGGCGGCATGCTAACACGGGCGGCGAGCCGTCAGCCGGTCACGCGAATCCCGATGAGCCTGACGGTCTTCTCAGATCCGACGGTGGCCGAGATCTCGATGAGGTAATCGCCGGGGGGGCCCCACGCCAGGCTGACGTCGGCCTCGAAGACGTTGGGCGCGGGATTGGCGGGGGCCGCGAGCGGCAGCAGCTGCTCCCCTACCTGATTCAGGACGCGCATCGAGACCACCGGCGGCGCGCCGCCGGGGCCGTAGGCCTCAAACCGCATCAGCAGGCGCTCCGACCGCGAGAACTTCCGCGTCACGTTGGGAATGGCCGTCGTCGATTTGCGGAGCGTGCCGATTTCAAAGGCGGTCCGCGCGCGGAAGATCTGCGGCGGCGCGATTGTCGGTCCCGTGGCGGAAAAATCGGGGACGGACTCGTTGACTTCCTCGCTGTCGATGCGCTGTCCGCGCACATTTTCCACGGTCATCTTCACGCGCAGCGGTCCGGCCGGCGCGGCGAACGTGACTTTGCCGGCCGGCGTATAAGCGTTCGGATCGCGCGGCACGGCGCCTTTGAACACCACTTCTCCGTTGCTCGCGGTGACGGTGAGCGTGACCTGCTCGGGCCGCTCGAACGGCAAATCCGAGGTCCCGCGGGCCGCTTCCCACGCGAGCGTCACCTTCGCCCGCTCGTCGTCGCCGCGCACGGCGCCGATCCAGACGCCGACGGTGTGCCGGCTGGTCGGCTCGACGACCACCGCGAGATCGTCGAGCGCTTCGGACACCTCCGCGGGCGGTCCCTGGCGGGGCGGCGCCGTGGCGCGCTTCACCTCTTCTTCGGAATACGCCCAGTAGCCCTTGCGGGCTTTGATGTCCACGTCCTTGCGATTGACCTTGACCTGGATTTCATGGAACTTGCCGTCGCGCGGCGCCACGGTTGAGGTGTAGCTCATCAGGTAGTACGAGCTCAGCTCGTGGATCATCTTCTTGAGTTCCGGCACGGGATTGTTGTTGCCGATGATCGCGTGCCCATTGGTCTCATCCGCGAGAATCCGGAGCGAGTCGGTTGCCTCCTGAAGGAAGCGGCGATCCGCGTCCTGGCCGACCACGTCGGCCGCGCCGAATTCGCTGGTCGCCAGACCACGGGGATCCAGGGGGTACACCGAGGTATTGCCGCGCGAGCACAACGTGTAGATGTCGCGCATGCGGATCAGTTGATCCTGAGAGCGGAAGTACTCCTGCGAGGCCTGGCGGCTCGACACCGCCGCCTGCTGCGCGGGGGTCAGCGCGGTGGGCCGCGTCGGATACAGATTCATCTGCGTGGCGACACCCACCGGCAAGGTACTGTTGAGCCCCTCGCTGACGAACAGGATGGTCTTGCGCCCTTCGCGGAGCGTGGACATCAGCGCGCACGTGCTTTTCATGGTGCCGATGACCAGCTCGTTGCGGATCTGCTCCTGGACCTCCGGCGGCTGGTTCGCGAAGTACTCCTCGTACGCATTCTCCGCGTGATAGTTGTACTTGCGGCCCCGGAACTGCATGATGCCGGCGGCCGTGCCGTCGTGATCGCGCGTGAACGTCGCGCCCATCACGGAGCTCAGCGGGTACATCAGTGCGACGAGATCGCGCGATGACAGCCGGGAGACGAATGAAGCCAGCTGCTGCCGGATGTTCAGCGAATTGCTCAGGCGCGTGTGATAGTCGTCCAGAAAAATGATGAACAGACGGTTGGCCGGGTTGGCGGCTTCGCGCAGCATATCGGCCTGGGACAGGATGGCGGGCGCGGGCTCGCGGCCGGTCGCCTCGGTCTCGGGGATCTCGATCAGCCGGAAGTTCTCGATGGTCTGCACCTTGCCCGCTTCACGGATTTCAAAATCTTCCGGCTTGAGATCCGTGACCGGATGGCCGTCCTTGTCGGTGACGGTCGCGTCCACGCTGACCGAATCGACTCTGGCGCGGAAGGTCGGCTGCTGATCCTGGTTCGGCGGCGGGGGCGGAGGCGTCTGCCCGGCTTGCGCGCCAAGAATGGCGCACGACGCCAGAATTGCCCACACGATCGTCGTCGGCCGGCGGATCATAAAGTCTCTCCGGCGCAGGCAGACCTGCGCCAGGCAGGCTGGCAGCTGTTACTGGAATGATAACATCGGCCGGATGACGACCCCGGCGATCGACGCGCTCCCACCACTGACCCGCTTGTCGGAAGACGAACAACTCCTGCAGCAGAGCGTTCGCGAGTTCGCGACCGCGCAGCTCCGCCCGCTCGTCCGGGAGATGGACGAACACGCCAAGCTGTCACGGCCGCTCATCGATCGCCTGTTCGAGCTGGGTGTGATGGGGATTGAGATCCCCGAGAATTTTGGCGGCGGCGGCGGCCGTTTTTTCCACGCCGTCCTGGCCGTGGAAGAGCTGTCGCGCGTCGATCCGTCGGTCGGCGTGCTCGTGGACGTCCAGAACACCCTCGTGATCAACGCATTCCTGCGCTGGGCGAATGCCGATCAGAAGCAGCGGTATCTGCCGGCGCTGGCCACGAAGACCATCGGCGCGTACGCGCTGTCGGAAGCGTCATCGGGCAGCGACGCCTTCGCGTTACAGACGCGCGCGCGGGCGGCCGGCGACGGCTACGTCCTGCAGGGCCGCAAGCTGTGGATTACCAACGCCAACGAGGCGGACGTCTTCCTGGTGTTCGCCACGATCAATCCGGAAGCCGGCTACAAGGGCATCACCGGGTTCATCGTCGAACGCGGGATGAAGGGATTCACCGTCGGCAAGAAAGAAGACAAGCTCGGCATCCGGGCCTCGAGCACGTGCGAGCTCATCTTCGAGGAGTGCCACGTGCCGGCCGCGAATGTGATCGGCGACGTGGGCAAAGGCTACAAGATCGCGATTGAGACGCTGAATGAAGGCCGGATCGGCATCGGCGCCCAGATGCTTGGGCTGGCCGTCGGCGCGCTGGATCACACGATTGCGTACACCAAGGAGCGCAAGCAGTTCGGCAAGGCGATCGCGGACTTCCAGGGCGTGCAGTTCCAGCTCGCGCGCGCCGCCACCGACATCGAAGCCGCTCGCCTGCTCGTCTACAACGCCGCGCGGCTGCGCGACCTGGGCCAACCGTTTCTGACCGAGGCCGCCATGTGCAAGGTGTTCGCCTCGGAAGTTGCCGAACGAACCGCTTCCATGGCGGTCAATCTCTTCGGCGGCAATGGCTTCGTCAAGGAATACCCGGTCGAAAAACTCTACCGCGATGCGAAGATCGGGCAGATCTACGAGGGGACGACGAATCTGCAGTTGCAGACGATTGCGAAGCAGATCATTTGACAGGTACGACGGGTACGCAGGTACCTGTCGTACCCGTCGTACCTGTCGTACCCGTCGCAGCTGCTATCTCTTCCTATCCATCAAGTGTTCCGCAATGATCATCCGCTGCACCTCCGATGTCCCTTGGTAGATTTCCGCGGCGCGGACGTCGCGGAAGAGGCGTTCGACGGTGGAGCCGCGGCGGTAGCCCTCTGACGCCAGAATCTGCATCGCGCGATCGGCGGCGCGGTGGGCGGCTTCCGACGCGTGGAGCTTGGCCATTGACGCTTCGAGCGTCACGCGCGGCTTGCGGTCGTGGCTGTCGGCGGCGCGCCACGTGAGCATCCGGGCCGCGTCGAGTTCGGTGGCGAGGTCGGCCAGCTGAAACTGCACGGCCTGAAAGTCGCCAATCGACTGGCCGAAGACCTCGCGGCGGCGCGCGTAGCCCACGGCTTCGTCGAGCGCGGCCTGGCCGAGCCCGAGCGCCTGCGCGGCAATGGCGATCCGGCCGCCCTCAAGCGCGCGCATGGCCATCCGGAACCCGCGTCCGGCTTCGCCGAGCATCGCGGTCGCCGGAACCACGACGTTCTTGAACGTCAGATCCATGCAGCCCAGGCCGCGGACGCCCAGGGAATCCGAGGCCCGGCGCTCGATGCCCGGGGCGTCGAGCGGCACCAGGAACGCGCTGATGCCGCGCGCGCGCGCGCCCGGCTCGGTCAGGGCGAACACGATGGCCACGTCGGCCCGGCTGGCATTGGCCACCCACACCTTCGTGCCGTTCAGCACGTATTCCTGCCCGCGCGCGGTGGCCACGGTCTGCTGGTTGGCGGCGTCGGACCCCGCGTTCGCCTCAGACAAGGCGAACGCGCCCACGGCCTTGCCGCTCGCCAACGGCGCGACCCAGCGCCGTCGCTGCTCGTCCGTGCCGACTTGCGCGATGGGCTCGACCACCAGTGAGTTGTTGACGGTCAGGATGACGGCCAGCGTGGCTGACGCTTTGGCGATCGCTTCAATCGCCATCGCATAGGCGACGTAATCGAGCCCTGCGCCGCCGCTCTCTCGCGGGATCGCGACACCCATCAGACCCAGGGCCGCGGCTTCGGCAATCAGCGCCGCGGGGAACTCGCCGGTTTCGTCGATTCCGGCGGCTTGCGGCGCGACGCGATCCCCGGCAAAGGCGCGAACCGACGCCAGGTACGACTCGTGGGCGGGCGACAGCGAAAAATCCATAAGCTCTACCGGCTCAGGGCGGCAAACGCCGTGCGGAGACGCGCGGCCGTCGCCGGCAGCTCCTCCGGCAGCACACGCGTCTCCCCCACCACCGAAATGAAGTTCGTATCACCGTTCCAGCGCGGGACGATGTGCATGTGGAGGTGCCCCTCGATGCCGGCGCCGGCCGACTTTCCGAGATTCAGTCCCATGTTGAATCCATGCGGCGCATATTCGCGCGCCAGCACGCGCTCGCCCACCTGGCACAGCGTGATGAACTCCGCCAGTTCCGGCGCCTCGAGCTCGGCCAGCCGGCCGACGTGCCGGCGCGGCACCACCATCAGGTGACCGTTGTTGTAGGGAAATTTGTTGAGCACCACGAACGTACGCTCATCGACGTGCACCACCAGCGACTCGCTTTGAGGCACCGCCAGCGGCGCGCAGAAAATACACCCGGGGGCGGCGACACTCGCTTCAGTCACGTACGCCAATCTCCAGGGAGTCCAGAGCCGATCCATCTTTAGAGCGGGGGGACTTCGTCCCCGCCGCCTCCCCCTGACGCGCTCGCTCGCGGGGACCCCATGGCCCCACTCCGCTCGCGCGGCTCACTCGCCACGGCTCGTTCGCGTTGCACGGCAGAGACACCTAGATGGGCTGTTCGTCGGAGGACTCCGCGCTCTTGTTGATGAGGTCTTTCAGTTCCTTGCCGGGCTTGAAGTACGGGACTTTCTTCGGCGGCACATCGACCTTGTCACCGGTCTTGGGATTCCGGCCCTTGCGCGGCTCGCGCTGGCGGAGGCGGAAACTGCCGAATCCGCGCAACTCAATCTTCTCGCCGCGATGCAGCGCGTCGACGATGCTCTGGAAGACGGTGTCCACGATGACCTCAGAGTGCTTCTTGGTGAGGTCGGAGACCTTGGAAACTTCTTCGACGAGCTCGGCTTTGGTCATTTGAGTATGCGGGGGGACTTCGTCCCCGCCGCACCCCCCTTACGCGCTCGCTCGCAGAATTCGCCGCCTGAATTCAACGCGACAAATTCTGCTCCGCTCACGCGGCGCACTTCGCAACGCTCGTGCGCGTGTGTCATTACCAGGATTGACTACTTCAAGTGTTTGAAATGGTCGCCCAGCGTCACTTCCGGGCGGCCCGTCATTTCCGTGTAGGCCTCCCAGTCGGCGCGGAACTCGGCGTCCTTGAGCGCGCGGATGCTCAGGCCGATCTTGCGCTCCTCGGGCACCAACCGGATGATTTTCATCTGGTAGTTCTCGCCCGCCCGCAGTTCCAGCTTCTCGCCGCCCTGCGACGAGTCGAACTCCGAGACGTGGATCAGGCCTTCGATGCCGTCGGCCAGCTCGACGAACGCGCCGAAGTTGGTCAGGCGGACGACCTTGCCTTCCACGATGTCGCCGACCTTGTGCGAATCGAAGAACTCCTTCCAGATGCCCGTCTGGAGCTGCTTGAGCCCCAGCGACAGGCGCTGGTTGTCGGCGTCGATGCTGAGCACCTGCGCCTCCACCGTGTCGCCCTTCTTCAGCACTTCGGACGGGTGCTTGATCTTGCTCCACGACATGTCGGAGATGTGGATCAGGCCGTCGATGCCCTCTTCCACTTCCACGAACGCGCCGAACTCGGTCAGGTTGCGCACCTTGCCGGTGATCGTCGTGCCGATGGGGTACTTGCCGGCGAGCTCATGCCACGGATTGCTCTCGACCTGCTTGAGCCCCAGCGAAATCCGGCGCGCGCCGGGATCCACGCCGAGCACCATCGCCTCCACCTGGTCGCCCTGGTTGAGGATCTTCGACGGATGCTTGACGCGCTTGCTCCACGACATCTCCGAGACGTGGATGAGCCCTTCGACGCCGGGCTCGAGCTCGATGAAGGCGCCGTAGTCGGTCAGGCTCACGACCTTGCCGGTCACGCGGATGCCCACGGGATAGCGCTCGATCGAATTGCTCCACGGATCCGGAACGATCTGCTTGTGCCCCAGCGAGACGCGCTCGGTGCCCGGGTCGTATTTGAGGACGATGACGTCGATCTCGTCGCCCACGCGGACGACTTCGGACGGATGCGTCACGCGGCCCCAGGACATGTCCGTGATGTGGAGCAGGCCGTCGATCCCGCCCAGATCGATGAACGCGCCGTAGTCGGTGAGGTTCTTCACCGTGCCGCGCAGCACCTTGCCCTCGGCCAGCGTGTCCAGCGTGGTCTTCTTCTTCTCCGCGTTCTCTTCCTCGAGCAGGACCTTGCGGGACAGCACGATGTTGCCGCGCTTCTTGTTGACCTTGATGACACGCATGCGCAGTTCCTGGCCGCGCAGGGCGTCCAGGTTGCGGACCGGCCGCACGTCGATCTGCGATCCCGGCAGGAAGGCCCGCACGCCGATGTCCACGGCGAGCCCGCCCTTGATGCGCTCGATGACGCGGCCGATGACGACCTTCCGTTCCTGGTAGGCCTTCTCGACCTCGTCCCAAATCTTCATCTTCTCGGCCTTCTCGCGCGACAGGACCACGTACCCTTCGCGGTCTTCCGTGCGCTCGAGCAGGACGTCGACGCTGTCGCCGGGCTGCGCGGTGACCTGCCCGGTCTCGTCGATGAATTCTTCGATCGGAATAATGCCTTCGGACTTGAAGCCGACGTCCACGATGACTTCCGTGGGCGTGACCTTGACGACCGTGCCTTTGACCACTTCACCTTCCGCGATGTTGCGGAAGCTGGTATCGTAAAACTCGAGCAGGTCGGCGAACTCCTGCGGGTTCATGTCATCGCCGGACTGCTGCGAGAATGTCGAGACGCCGGTATGGGACCTCGAACCTCCTTGCAGAACTTGCACTTTCTTAGCCGCGTCGTTACCCATCGCGTGTCGGGTCCTCCTCAATGTCCGCAGGGGTCTCCCACGAACAGTTGCCGAATCAGCTTCGGCGGGCTGTTGTCTATGCGTCTCGCAATGAAGACGATAAGCACCGAATTATCCGACACTTAGCAGCCAAGGTCAACCGACCGTCCCAGGAGAGACCCACATGGCCCGCCCCAAGAAGACTCGCCGGAACGCCCCGAAATCGCGCCGACCGCGGCCCAAGGCCAAGGCGCGCCGCTCAACTCGATCCCCCAGGCCTTCCCGCAAGGCCGCGCGTAAACCCGCGCGGCGTGCCCCGAAACCACGGCACCAGGTCCGGAAGGCGAAGCCGAGGGCGAAAGCCACGAGACCCAAGCGGACTCGACGGATCGCGGCATCCAGGCCGGCGCCTCGTCAGGCCCCTCGGAAGAGGGTCCCTCGTCTGGCTCAGCCACAGGATCGAGCCGCACGACCACTCGGACACGCTCCGCTCGATCGGGCCCGGCGAACCCTTTCCGATGACGAGAGACTCGAACTGGCCGCCGCCACCTCGACCGGCGGCGATCGCGGCGAGGACCGGCTGCTCGCGTCGGCCCGCACCGGCCACGACACGCTGGTGAATGAGCTCAAGCAACACACTGAGACGAGCCCGGCTTTGACGGCCGGCGATGCCGATGCCCGATGGCAGGATGCGTACTCCGTCGGCGACGAAGCCCCGGGCGGCGACAACCCCACGCCGGATCAGGATCGCGTGGACGACATCGGCAAGGCGCTGGGCATTCAGTACCAGGACGACCAGGAACTGCGCGGCGGCGACGAAGTCGTGGAACGCGACCGCCATCGCTGGGAATTCGATCCGGCGTCGTCAGACGACTGGCCGCACGATAAGAAATCGTAATCGCCGGGCTGAAGCCCGGCGGCTACGGCCTATAATTTCGTCTGAATCACGGTCAACACGGACGCCACCACGTCATCGATCGCCAGGCCCGTCGTATCGATATAGACGGCATCATCCGTCCGCGTCAGGGGTGAGACCGGCCTGGTTCGGTCGGACGAATCGCGTGCGGCGAGTTCCTGCGCGACCACGGCCGTATTGTCCTGCGGCGTCGCCGGCCTCGAGGTATCGTGCGCGCGGCGCCGCGCGCGCTCTTCGGGCGTGGCATCCAGATAGACCTTGACGTCCGCCTGGGGGAACACCACCGATCCGATGTCGCGCCCTTCCATGACGATGCCCCCGGCCTCTCCGTAGGCGCGTTGACGCTGAACGAGCACGGCGCGGACCTTGGAGTGCCGGGCCACGATCGCTGCCGAGCGGTCGATCTCCGGCGTGCGAATCGCCTGCGTCACATCGTGGCCGTTGATCAGAATCGAGCCGTTGACATCCAGGGCAGCGGTGGACGCGAGCCCGGCGACGGCGTCCGCATCCTGCAGATCGAGGCCCACGACGCCGGCCAGCCAGGCGACGGCGCGGTACATCGCGCCCGTATCGACGTGCCGATAGCCGAGCCGCTCCGCAATCGTCCGCGCCACGGTCCCCTTCCCGGCGCCCGATGGGCCGTCGATAGCAATGATCAGGCGGCGCTCGCGCATGCGACCCACTATTATGACCGGGATGCGAGCGGGGCAGCCACAGGGATCGCGGACGCGCCGCGTCTGGATCCGGCGCGCCCTGCTCGCCCTCGTCGTCGTCGGCCTCGTGATTGCGTGGATTGCGCCGCCCTACGTCCGCAGCGCGGCCCTGCTGATGGACATGACCGGCGCCGCGCCGGCGGTCCGCCGCTGGCTGCCGATTGCCGTCGCGAACGTCGAGAGCCGCGACATGTCCGTGCCCACGCGCGCGGGTGACATGCCCGTGCGCGTGTACCGATCGGCGACCGGCCGCGGCCCGACCATCGTGATCTTCCCTGGCGTGCACGGCGGCGGCGTGGACGAACCGC